>DASYCT010000169.1:0-7176 GCA_036500065.1 Chitinophagaceae bacterium
AGGCGGAAATCGCAAAGCACCAGGTCAAATGATTCTTCCCTGAATTTCGCAATTCCCTTGTTACCTGTAAAAACAGCCTCGGTTTCAAATCCCTTGCGTTGCAGGAATTTGCCCAGCAGGCTGCACATGTCCATGTCGTCGTCTATGATAAGGATTCGTTTCGTCATAATTGCGATTTATTAGCCTGTAAATTTTTATAATCGGGTAAACTTGCTTGCAATGCCCCTACCGGTTTTACAACAACACGGCCGTTTTCATCGGTCACCGGGATAATAAGTAGAATATCTTCTACAGGAAAACAATTACTATGCCTGTTTTGCCCCCCGGCCGATACTACCCGGCCTCATTATAGCAAATTTATTTTGCTTTTGACTTTTTTCCCGGGAACCGTTAGGAGAATGGAATATTTTAATGACCGTTTAATCGTATAACCGCTTAGTTATGTGGTGAATATTTCCCATTTGTTTATTTGTTTCTACGTAATCCGGCTTTCGGATGATCCGCAGCGCCTTGCAGGGGCTGGTACGTTAATTGAAACATTCTATTAAAGCGCTGTAAGCGCCTCTTCCATAAAATTAAGCTTTCTTCATAGGTGACGGGTATTGGTTTTGGGTTAATCCCGCCTCACAGGCGGGATTCTTTTTTACCCTATTTCAGTTCGAGGAGATAAGGCCTGTAGTCCGGCCGGGCAGGAGAGAACGCACGGCTGAGCCTGCTAAAAACTGTTTTAAACCGGAACGCCCGTTTTTCCGGCACGCAACCGAAGTAATCTGCTTTTACTATTTTAAAACCGACCAGCACCTGTTCGTGCATCGCTTTGCGTCGTATATCTTCCGGCAACCCATCCAGTTGATTGATCTCTTCCGGGTCGCTTACGATAAAGGCGCGTCCTTCTACCTGTACGAAATATTGTTTTCCTTTCCGGTAGAAATCCAGGCGGGCCGGGAACTCGTGGTCGAACTCCTGCAGCGATTGAGTGGGACGGTTCAGGAAAAACCATATCTGGCCCAATTCATCCACTTCCAGCGCCGTTACGATGGTAGGAAGGAGCTTGAGCACCGCATTGTTCTCACTGAAGAACAGGGCGCTCCCTATATCACTTATTCTTTGCCGCATAAATCCGAGGTCCGTATGAATAGATGTTGACATAACTGGTGATTTTACACAATACTTTTTAAAAAATGTACCATTGGTTTAGCAGGCCCTTTGCCGCCGCTCCGTGGAAAATAATGCTCACTGTGCGAAGGAAATACGGGAAAAAATCACTGGGTGTTTTTTTATATTATGTAACTGCGCTGAAAAGCGGCCGGTGGCCTGTTGGCACCTTTTTACTTACCGGCATTGTATAAACCCTTCAATATGAATACAGCCCAACAATGCAAACGCCTGCTGCTCCTGCTCACCCTCGGCAGTATGCTGGCCGCGGCTTGCCGCAACCCGGCCCAAAAACAGGACGGCAGCGACGTAGCCAATGATAAAAACGATAGAAAGCTAGAAGACAAAGGATTGGAAAAACAGGCGGCATTGATGGTAGAAGTGACAGCCGCTGACTACCAGTCCATCCAGCTTGCGTAACTGGCCGATCGGAAATCCACCCACCCGGATGTGCAACAGGTCGCCGGCGGGCTAAAGGACACACACACGGCCCTGCTCGACCGGTTTAAGGCCTATGCAGCAAAAAAAGATATAAGCGTACCCGGGGAACAAACAAAGGAAGCGCGGGAGGCCTACACGAAACTGGATGGCCTGGCTCCCGGGCAGTTTGAAAAAAAGTGGTGCGAACTGCTGATAGAACAACACCGGAAAATAATAGCAGATATCGAAAGCGCACTGAACGATATGCCGGAAGAAGAAGGAAGAAAGCTCTTTTCAGAAGCCCTGCCCCCCTTACGCGAGCAGAACGATAAATTGATGCAATACCATCACCGGTTTTAAGTCGATAGTTGATGGTTGATAGCGGCGATCGCAAAGGTTTTCCCCTCTACCATCAGCTATCAACCATCAACTGACTCAAGCCCGACGGATAATCCCCAGCAGCAATGCCACAATAGCCAATACAATCAAAATATGGATAAGACCGGCTGCGCTGTACACAAATACGCCCAACACCCAGGCGATGATTAGGATGACTGCGATGAGATATAAGAGACTGCTCATAAGGTGATTTTTTTATGATAAAAATGATTTGGTGTATCCCTGTTATAAGAATAAAAATCCTGCCGGAATTAAATAACCCATAGCCACGCATGCCGGACGCGTCGACGTACCAATAGTGAGGAAATAAATACCCGGATCGGCGCTCAAATGCCCGGCATATTCTTCCTGTATAGACAGTCATGAAGTATGTCAAAAGATTTTATAACCTGCTGAAATCGGCCCTGCTGGAATTTAACCGGGACAATGCCATCAAGCTGAGCGCTTCGCTTTCCTATTATACCATTTTCTCCCTTGCCCCACTACTTATCATCATCATATCTCTCTGTGGCTTTTTCTTTGGCCGTGCAGCCGTGGAGGGTAAGGTCTACAGGCAGTTGAAAGGCCTTGTCGGCCCCGCTGCTTCCCTGCAGATAGAGGATATTATCCGCAATATCCAGCAATCAAAACACACGGTAGCCGGCGCTGTCATCGGGTTTGCCATTCTTCTTGTCGGCGCCACGGGCGTATTCACCGAAATACAGGGCTCCATCAATTATATCTGGAACATAAATGCCAAACCCAAAAAAGGCTGGCTGAAATTATTGATCAACCGCCTGCTCTCGTTTTCATTGGTCGTGGCGCTCAGCTTTGTACTGATGGTGTCGCTGATCGTCAGCGCCGCGATGGACCTGCTCAGCGATAAGCTCAAAGCGTATTTTGCCCATGTCACTGTCTATTTTTTATACATGGTGAACATGGCCCTCGTACTGGTTATCATAACGAGCTTGTTCACCGTTATTTTTAAAGTCCTGCCCGATGCGCGCATTCGTTGGAGAGATGCCATTTACGGCGCCATCTTTACGGCGCTTTTATTTTTACTGGGCAAGGTGTTGATCGGAGTATACTTAGGCAATTCCAGCATTGGCCTTACCTACGGGGCCTCGGCCTCTGTCATTATTATCCTGACATGGGTCTATTATTCTTCCATCATCTTGTATTTCGGGGCCGAATTCACCAAAGTGTATGCCCTGCGTCATGGGGGAGGCATTACGCCGGGCAGCAATGCCGTTTATATTGTTAAACGGGAAACCCGGGAAATTCCCACCGAACCACAGGACCAGCCCGGGGAATAAACGACTGGTATCCATTGCCCCCCACTGGCATAGTATTTTGGTTATTACCCTTGTAAAAACAGTGTACTTCTTAAAAAAAAACTATGAGGAATTTTTCAAAACCCGTTTTTATCCTGGGCTGCGCCAGCCTTCTTGTGGGGATTATCGGCTTCGTAATGACCTACAACCTGCAGTATGAAACAGGGAGGTATGTTTTTGGCGCCGGGCTGGCAGGGATAGGTATCTTCTGGCTATGGAGCATCGCCCAGGTAGCTTCCACCGATGATTTGAAAAACTACCAGAAAATGTTCTGGCTTATCATTGTCATATCTGTTCCCCTGATTGGGGGCTTTATCTATCTTATCATGCACCAGCGACGCAATAAGATCGTTACTTAACCGGCTTTCTTTTTCTTTCCTCCCAGGCTTGCTTTCAACTGCGTCATGAGATCGGAGGCTGCCGAATGCACCACTTTCATGGCCGGCGGTTTTATCTTTTGTCCTTTGGCTTTTGCGCGTATCAGCTTCATCAGCTTGTCGGAATAGGTATCTTTGTAGGCTGAAATATCAAACGGCTCGGAAAGCGAATTGATCAGCTCCACCGCCATCTTCAACTCCGAGGGCTTGATAGAGGAGGCGGGTATCTTCAGTTCGGGCTCTCTTATTTCTTCTTCAAACCGTATTTTATTCAGCACAAGCACATCGTCCATGTTTTTTACGAGGCAAAGGCTTTCCCTTGCGCGTATAATGATGCTGCCGAGCCCGGCTTTGCCGGTTTTTTTGAGCGCCTCGCACAGTAAGGCATAGGCTTTAATGCCGCCTTTCTCCGGTTCGAGATAATACGGCGTCTCGTAATAAATGCTGTCTATAGTGCTTTCATCCACGAACTGCTTTATTTCGATGGCCTTCGTTTTTTCCGGGCTGGCATTTTTGAAATCCTCCTCCGTCAGTATAATGTATTTGTCGTTGTATTTATAGCCCTTGATGATATTTGCCCAGGCCACTTCCTTACCTGTTTTTTCATTTACGCGGAGAAACTTAATGTGCGAGTGGTCTTTTTTATCCAGCATGTCGAGATCAAGCGTGCTGTCCTGCACGGCCGAATACATTTTTACGGGTATGTTCACCAGTCCAAAGCCGATGGCTCCTGTCCAGATCGCTTTCATGATAGTCGTTTTAACGGTTGCTGAAACTTTTATGCCACGATCTTCTCAAACTGAAGCATAAACGTCGTTCCCTGGTTCGGGCTGGACTGCACTTCTACGGAAGCCTTGTGCGATTGTATAATATTCAGTGAGGTGGCCAGCCCGAGCCCCATGCCATTTCGCTTCGAGGTAAAATAAGGCTCAAACAGCCGGGAAAGATTTTCTTCGGTGATACCACATCCATTGTCTTTTATATACACCTGGTGGGAATGCGGGTCGTCGGCAATGGATATTTCCAGCATGCCGGTAGATTCTTCCATCGCCTCCACCGCGTTGATAATAATATTCAGGAAAGCGATCTTCAGTTTCTCCGTATCGGCCATGATGTAGGCCGGTTTTTCAGGGTAACTGATGCGATAGGTGATCTTTTTCAGGTTGATCCTGTCCAGCGCCACCGCTATGCTGGCGTCGACGATTTCCTGCAGCGCCTTTTTCTGTTTCACGATCTCCGTTGGCCGGGCCGAATCCAGCAACTCCGAAATCAATGCCCCAATCCGCTTGCTGTTGCGCGCGATAATGTCCAGGTAAAGCGGGAGGTCCTGCATCGTGGGCTCTATCTGGTCCAGCGCCAGTTGGATATTGTTCAGCGGGTTCCGTACTTCATGCGCCAGCGTGCGCACGAGGCGGCCCGTGGCGCCGAGCTTTTCGATTTGCAGGGTCACCTTCTCGGCCTTTTTCAGGTTGGTAATATCGTGTATAATGCCTTGCAGGTAGGTGCTGCCGTTGGATTCCTTTTCCCGCGAAACGGAGATGATACATACTTTCTTCTCCCGCCGGTTTGTAAACAGCTCTATTTCCTTATCGTCCAGGTAACCCGCTTCTGCCAGTTCCTGCCTTATCATCAGTTTGTTTTCCGTGTTCAGCAGGCTGAACAGGCTAAGCCGCAGCAATTCTTCCTTGGTATAACCCAGCAGCACAGAGCTGGCGGGGTTCACGTCTTTGAATACCATGTTCTCGTCCGCCAGGAAAACCATGTCCTTTGATTTTTCAAAGATGCCCCTGAACTTTCGCTCATTGGCCCGCAGGGCCTTCGTGGAAACAGAACGTTCCAGCGAATAACGGATACAACGTTCCAGCTTTTCCGTATTCAACTCCGGCTTCAGCAGGTAATCCACGGCTCCCGCCTGCATGGCTTCGATGTCGATATATTGATTGCCCTTGCCCGTGAGCAGGATGATCGGGTCTTCGCAATGGCATAGCATGGCCTCTTTGAGCAGGTCAAGCCCCGTCTTGGCCCCCAGCCGGTAGTCCACGAGGTAAAGATCATACCGGGAATTGCAAATATTGTCGATACCGTCCTGGTAGTTATGACACCAGTCGATCACAAATGTCTGTCCTTCGATAGCCCTGATGTACTCGCTTGTTATAAAGAAATCATCCTCGTCGTCATCGATGATCAGAATGCGGACAGCCTGGGTTGTTTTTGACATAGCGCAAAGATAATTATTTCAGCAGGTGGGGTCCTTACTGGTTTTTTAATTCCCGGTACTGGCTCATTTTATTGTAAAGCGTCTTCCGGTCGATGTTTAATAGCTTGGCGGCCTTGCTCTTATTGAAGTTTACTTTTTTCAGCGTTTCCACGATGACCTCGTATTCCGCATCGATGCCCGCTTCTTTCAGGGTGCTTTCCTTGCCGTGGTGCTGGGATCGTAACACGGCGACCGCGGAATGAACGGCAGGTGCCGGATGGCTCGCTGCGGCGGCCTGGTAGTTCACGATCTCCTGTGGCAGGGAAGAAAGACCGATCATATCCGATTCGGCAAGCAGGGTTGCCTTTTTAATCACGTTCTTCAATTCCCGCAGGTTGCCGTACCAATGATAATGCTTGAATACTTCTTCCAGCTCGGGGGTAAAACCTTTTACTTCTTTGCCCAGTTCTTCATTGGTGAGTTGCAAAAAATGACGGGCAAACAACAGGATGTCCTCTTTCCGGTCCCGCAGCGGCGGAACATCGATACAAAACTCGTTGAACCGGTGATAGAGATCCTCGCGGAACTTACCCGCCCGCACCGCATTCCAGAGTACTTCGTTGCTGGCGACGATGATGCGTATATCCAGTTCAATATCTTTCAGGCCGCCCACCGACTTCATCTTTCGCTCCTGTATCACGCGCAGCAGCGATACCTGTATCTCGTACGACAGGTTGGAAACCTCGTCGAGAAAAACGGTGCCTCCATTGGCCATTTCAAAACTGCCGGGTTTTTGATTCAGCGCGCCGGTAAAAGCGCCTTTCTCATGACCAAACAGTTCACTGCCGGAAAGCTCTTTGGAGAGCGCCCCGCAATCGATGGCCACAAAAGGCTTGTCGCGCCGCCGGCTGCGGTTGTGCAGTTCCCGGGCAATGGCTTCCTTGCCGCTCCCGCTTTCACCATAAATGATGACACTGTAGTTGGTAGGCGCTACCAGGTCCACCTGCTTCAGAATATTTTTCAGGGATTGTGCTTCTTCGAAAATATAGGAGGCAGGCGAGGACCGGCTTCCTTCTTTGCCCTGCGATTTGTGGGTCGTTCCGTTGTTCGGCGATGGCTTTTTTTCGGATGGTTCCAGCGCCTGGCGGATGGACAACAATATCTCTTTGGGTAAAAGCGGCTTGGTAAGATAATCAAGCGCGCCCATGCGCATGGCGCTGACGGAGGTTCGGATATCACTGTAGGCAGTGATCATGATCACCGGTAAATCCGGGTGAAGCTCCTTGCCCTTTTTCAGCACGTCGATTCCATCCAT
>DASYCT010000170.1:0-5426 GCA_036500065.1 Chitinophagaceae bacterium
GTTGTCTTCGATCGTTGGGTGGCGGCGGCTGCTGGCGTTGGCTTTTGCCACGTTGAGTGCGCCGAGGGTCACGCCCTGGTATATCTTTACATTATTACCAATCACGGCGGTTTCGCCGATGACGATGCCGGTGCCGTGGTCGATGAAAAAGGATTCGCCTATTTCTGCCCCGGGGTGAATATCGATACCGGTTTTGCTGTGTGCATATTCGGAAAGAAAACGGGGCAGCGTGCGGATGCCCTGCAACAACAACTGGTGGGCAATGCGGTAAATGGCCGTGGCATAAAAACCGGGATAAGCTACCAATACTTCTTCGATGGATTGGGCCGCGGGGTCAAATTTCAGTACGGACTCTGCATCGCCGAGCAATTGTTGATAGATGTCGGGCAAAGCAGAAAATAATTTTTCCGTGTGGCTTTTTACTTTTTCCTCGTTGCGTTCAAGGTCGAAAAGAATGGCCGAAAAGGTATTCTTCAAATGCGAAAACTGGAGGGCGAGTTTCTTTTCATTGTCGTAGCGTCCCTCGTAGGATGCAAAAAGAAAATTGAAGAGGTCGCTTATAAAGCTCTCCGCTGTTTCCTTATCCGGGAAACGACTGAAGTGTTTCCGGTTGCGTTGGAATAATTCCTGTATAAAGTCCTGTTCGTTCATTGGTAGCTGTTTTGTGGCTTACTGTATCATGCAGGCGCCCACGGTAACAAAGCTTGTTTCGTCGATTAGTATGGCACCCCCGTTGACCCGCAGATCCTTATAGGAATCAAAAGGAACGGGGGATGCGGTTTTTATGGTTACTTTAATAATATCATTCAACCCGGCAATGGAAGGGCTATACTCTTTTTGCAGGGAATTAACGTCCAGTTTGTATTCAATTTCTTTTACGGCGCTTTTTACGAGCCGGCTGTTTATTTGCAATAAGTATTTGTTGCCGGCCATGAGCGGTTTGTTGCCCATCCAGCATACAAGGGCTTCCAGTTCGTTTTCCACGCGGGGTGGATTTTCTTTTTTAGCGATGGTATCGCCGCGGCTGACATCGATATCATCAGCGAGGTGCAATACGGCGCTTTGAGGAGCGAAGGCCTCGCTGACGGGCTGGCCAGCTATTTCGATGGCGCTGATGGTGCTTTCGGTGCCGGAAGGCTGTACGATTACCTTATCGCCGGTGCGGTAGATGCCGCTGATCACTTTGCCGGCGTAGCCGCGGTAATCGTGCAATTCGGCTGTCTGCGGACGGATGACGTATTGTACGGGAAAACGGGCGTCGGTGAGATTGATGTCATCGTGCAGTTCTGTGTTCTCCAGGATTTCAAGCAGGGATTCGCCTTCGTACCAGGTGAATTTTTCCGATTTCGTTACAATATTATCCCCGTTCAGCGCGCTGATTGGAATATAACGTACATCTTTAAGGCCGAGTGATTTGGCAACCTCTGCATAATCGATCACAATATTGTTGTAGACATCCTGTGAATATTCCACGAGGTCCATTTTGTTGATCGCGACGACTACGTGGGGGATATTGAGAAGGGAGGCGATGATGGAATGGCGGCGGGTTTGCTCGGCCACGCCGTTGCGGGCGTCGACGAGTATGATGGCGAGGTCGGAGTTAGAGGCCCCTGTCACCATGTTGCGGGTGTATTGCACATGGCCGGGGGCGTCGGCAATGATAAACTTGCGTTTGGGAGTCGAGAAATATTTATATGCCACGTCGATGGTAATGCCTTGTTCTCTTTCCGCACGCAGGCCATCGGTGAGCAGGGCCAGGTCGATTTCGCCTTCCTCGCGGTTCCTGCTTTGCTTTTCGATGGCTTCCAACTGGTCGATCATGATCGATTTGCTATCGTACAATAAACGACCGATTAAGGTGCTTTTACCATCGTCTACACTGCCTGCTGTTATAAATCGTAGAATATCCATAGTTACCACCCCCTGTCCCCCTAAAGGGGGGACTTAGTTACAGTCTCCCCGATTAAAGGAAATTTTATTTAGTTAAAAAGTTATTATCAATTATCTTAAAGAACTTTTGTTATAAACCCCAGATACATTTTATCAGCGACTTGCCAGCTCCCCTTTAGGGGGCCGGGGGTCTTGCTCCCCCTTTAGGGGGTTGGGGGGCTTAAAAATACCCGCTCTTTTTCCTGTCTTCCATTGCAGCTTCCGATACTTTGTCGTCTATTCTTGTTTCGCCGCGTTCGCTGGTTTTGGTGGCGATGATTTCACGTATAATGTCATCAATGGTAGAAGCGGATGATTCCACTGCGGCAGTGCAGGTCATATCGCCCACGGTGCGGTACCGCACTTTCCGGGTAGATATTTGATCGGCTTCTTCCAGTTGAATGAATTCAGAGATGGCTACCAGTTGTCCCTGGTGTTCAAGCACTTCACGTTCGTGCGAGAAGTAAATGGAAGGGAGTTCGATTTTTTCGCGGCGGATATAATTCCAGATGTCGAGTTCGGTCCAGTTGCTGATAGGGAATACGCGTACGTTCTCCCCTTTATGAATTTTGCCGTTGTAGGTGTTCCAGAGTTCGGGGCGTTGCAGCTTGGGGTTCCACTGGCCGAATTCATCGCGAACGGAAAAGATGCGTTCCTTGGCGCGTGCCTTTTCTTCGTCACGGCGGGCGCCACCAATGCAGGCATCGAAGTGAAATTCCTCAATGGTATCGAGCAGGGTAAAGGTTTGCAGTGCGTTGCGGCTGGCGAATTTCCCCCTGGGCTCGGTAAGCGAACGGGTTTTTATGGTGTCTGCTACTTTGCGTACGATGAGCTTTTCATCGATGGAGGCAGCGAGGCGATCACGGAATTCAAGGGCTTCGGGGAAATTATGCCCGGTATCAATATGTACGAGTGGAAAAGGGAATTTGCCGGGACGGAATGCTTTCAGCGCCAGGTGCACCAGCGTGATGGAATCCTTGCCGCCGGAGAAAAGCAGGGCCGGGCGTTCAAACTGTCCCGCTACTTCGCGGAATATATGAATGGCTTCCGATTCGAGTTGTTCAAGATAATCTAATTGGTACTTGCTCATATTCTATGCTTCTTTATATGCTCTTGGTTGAATGCTATTTATTTTCTGCAACTTCTTCGTGTACATGCAATCCACATTCTTTTTTGCTGGCGTCTTCCCACCACCATCTTCCGGCGCGAAAATCTTCGCCGGGACGGATGGCGCGGGTGCAGGGTGCGCAGCCGATGCTTATGAAACCTTTATCGTGTAACGGATTGTATGGGATTTGGTTTTCGCGGATATGCTCTTTAACTTCTTCGGTTGTCCAGTGGAGCAGGGGATGGAATTTTATCAATTGATTGGATTCATCCCATTCCACCATGGGAAGGTCCTTGCGGTCGGGCGAATGTTCCGCACGCAGACCGGTTATCCATACGGCATTGCCCGCGAGCGCTCTTTTCAACGGAACCACCTTGCGTATGTGGCAGCATCCTTTCCGGTTCTCTACCGACTCATAAAAAGAATTGGGGCCTTTGGCGGCGACAAAATCTTCGAGCAGGGCGGCATCGGGATAGTATGCTTTGATATGTGTATTGTATTTTTCGTTGGTGCTGTTCCATACCGAATAGGTTTCTGCAAACAGGCGACCGGTATCGAGGGTAAATATGTTTACGGGGAGTTGGTTGGCCAGTATTTCATGGGTTATTACCTGGTCTTCGAAGCTGAAACTGGAAGAAAATGTAACCTTGCCGGGATACAGTTGCACTAATGCGCTTATTGCATCGGGTATCTTTAGTCCACTTAGTTGGTGGGTTATTAGAGATGTATCGTGCTGTATTGAATTGCTCATGTAAACCGGGATAAATTTGTTAAAAAGAAAGGGGGTGGACAGACAGGCCGGGGTGTACGATTGCCGGGGCGTTGATTAACAACAACAACAGCAATACATCAGTGTAATACGCGGGTAAAGAGGCGATATAAAAGTAATGCGTGTCATGGCGAAGATTATAGTCTATCTACTTAGTGGGACAAAGATAATCGAAGTACGCCGAATGCCAAAAAAAAATCTACTGAAGTTATAGACTGATGGGAGAACGCTTGTTAGTATGGAAGGTGAGTGGGGGTAGGCACAGCCTACGGCCAGTAGGGGGCTGGTAGAAGGCTGCCTCCGTCCGGGCCGCTTATTGCCAGGACGGGGCCAACTCCATGCCAATAAGCATATAACCCTGGTTTAAACACTTATTTTCCCCGGACAAAATGCAGGAGAAACAGGTCCGGGGCCTGCACTTTGTCCGCGTTTGGTCCGCGTTTGATCCGCGTTTGGTCCGCGTTTAACCTCAACAAAGGACGGCTCCTGTCGCCCGGATGTCCGGCCTTTGCCAAAACCTGGGAGAGGCGGCAACATCCCTGTTTGCCTTCACTAAACAGCAGGGGGCAACAGCCCTGGAAAGCCTAATCGGTTATATTTTAATAGCTTTGGTGCAAATAGCTATCCCATGCCCCCAGGTTCGGTATTGTTAATAGACGATGAGGAAAAATTGCGGACGCTCCTGAAGCGCATCATCCAACTGGAAGGTTTTATGGTGATGGAGGCGTCCAGCCTCAAGGCGGGAGTGAAGGTACTGGAGCGGGACCCCATCGACATCGTGCTCTGCGATGTGAAGCTGCCCGATGGGAGCGGGGTGGATTTTGTAAAAGAGATAAAACCCCGGTTTCCTTCCGTTGAAATTATCCTGCTGACCGCTTACGGCAATATATCCGATGGCGTACAGGCCATGAAAAACGGGGCGTTTGACTATATCACCAAAGGGGATGACAACGATAAGATTGTACCGCTGCTGAACCGGGCGCTGGAGAAGGTACAATTACAGAGACGTATCGAGCAACTGGAGCAGCAGGTGGGCAAACGCTATGGTTTTGAGCATGTTCTCGGGGAATCAGTCCTTATAAAGGAGGCGATTGCGCTGGCGAAAAAGGTGGCGCCTACGGATGCTACCGTTTTGCTGCTGGGGGAGACGGGTACGGGCAAAGAGGTATTTGCGCAGGCCATTCACAGTGGCGGCCGCCGGGTGGGTAAACCTTTTATGGCGCTCAATTGCAGCGCTTTTACCAGGGACCTGCTGGAAAGTGAGATTTTTGGTCATAAGGCCGGCGCTTTTACGGGGGCCACCAAAGATAAAAGAGGCCTGATTGAAGAGGCCGGGGGAGGCACCCTGTTCCTGGACGAGATAGGGGAAATGCCGGTTGACCTGCAATCGAAGTTGTTGAGAGTGCTGGAAACCAATGAATTTATCAAGGTGGGCGATACCAAACCGACCCATGTAGACATACGGATCATTGCGGCTACCAACCGTGATTTGCAACAGGAGGTAAACGATGGAAAGTTCCGGGAAGATTTGTTTTACCGGCTAAACGTATTTACTATATCGCTGCCGCCCCTGCGGGATCGTAAAAAAGATATACCCATGCTGGCGGAGCATTTTTTGCG
>DASYCT010000171.1:0-6393 GCA_036500065.1 Chitinophagaceae bacterium
TGCAATATTCGTCTGCGCCGGTGGCGGCCCTGCCGGCTACGGTGTGAATCGTCGCCGGTTCGCCGAGCAGGAAACTGCTGAGAAAAACAGGGTAGATCCCCACGTCCAGCAGGGAACCGCCGCCTAGCTTGCGGTTGTAGAGCCTGCCCTGCACGTCATACGGCGCTTTAAAACCAAAATCCGCATGCAGGTATTGAACAGGACCGATAACGCCTGCGCCGACCAGCTCTTTGGCTTTATTGATGGAGGGCATAAACCGGCTCCACATCCCTTCCATCAGGAAAACTTCCTGCCGTCTTGCCTCGGCGGTCATTTTGGTAGCTTCCCGTTCGTTGAGCGCCAGCGGTTTCTCACACAAAACCGGTTTGCGATGGCGCAGACAGAGCAGGGCATGTTCACAATGAAAAGCATGCGGCGTGGCGATGTAAATAATATCGACAGCGGCATCCATGACCAGGTCCTCGTAGCGGTTGTATTGCTTTGTCGCCTTGAAAGCGGTGGCAAAAGCCCGTCCTTTTTCCACGTCGCGCGAGGCAATGGCATAGAGTTCGGCCCCTTCCGTATAATTCAGCGCAGCGGCAAATTTCTCCGCAATCCTCCCGGCGCCCAGGATGCCCCAGCGATAGTTTCTTTTCATAATAGAGAGTCGTTTTGGCTATAAAATACCTGATTTTATTTGTTGATAACAAATTAAAGCGGCAGGTATCGATGAACTATTTCTTTGTGTACTTTGCAAAAAATACCGGTTTCCCCCATTTAAACCAACTAACGGCATGACTATCGAGTTTGGATACGAAAAAAAGCAGGTGTTACAGGCGCTGCGCTATCACTTCCTGTCAAAACCTGAAATAAAAGCCCTGCTTGTTGTAATCAATGTGTTTGCCATCGCGTCGGCCGCCCTGTTTGCCTTCAAAAAGATACAGCCCCTGCCCTTTCTTATCTTTTCCTTTTTATGGTTTATGTTGATGCTGGTCATCTGGCGCATACTTCCTTCCAGTATTTATAATAAGGCGCATACCTTCAAGGACCATTTTTCCATGCGGTTTGGCGAGGAAGGTGTGGAACTTGCCAATGCCCATGGCTCAAAAGGCTGGCCCTGGACAGCTTTCAGCAGTTTTCTCGAAACCCCTTATTTCTTTCATCTCTACTTTGACGCGCGTTCTTTTTTCCTGGTGCCGAAAGACGCATTTACCGACATCAGCGGGCTGCAGGAGGTAAGAGCATTGATAAAAGAGAGGATCAGGAAATGAGGGTACTTTACCGTTTCGTTAATTATTCTCCAATACGAGCCGGTATGCTTCCATATTCCGGCCAAAATACCTATCTTGTTGCCATTCAGTCGATCAGTAATCCTCTATTTAGAAATTGCCGACCAAATCTGCGATTGTTTACGCCGATTGATAAAAACCGAATTAGACCATATCCGACATTAATATAGAAAAACCCAGTCGACAATTTTATGCCTAAAGTAACTTTCAACAACAAGAACAAAGTGTTCTTCTCCGCCCTGAAGGCCAATGTAGATGAATATTTCGAACAGCAGAATATCAGACATACCGGCAATATGAAGCTGTACAGCAAATCCGCTGTGCTGATTCCTTCCGCCATCGCTATTTATATATTTCTACTGACCGTTCATATCCCCGCCATCGCCGGCATTGCGCTTTGCGCCATCGAGGGGCTTATACTCGCCAGCATCGGTTTTAACGTCATGCACGATGCCTGCCACGGAAGCTATTCCAGTAAAAAATGGGTTAATGAAACAATGGGGCTTACGCTGAATGCCCTGGGTGGTAATTCCTTTATCTGGAAATTCAAGCATAATATCGTGCATCATACCTACACCAATGTCGATGGTGTGGATGATGATATCGCCAAAAGCCCTTTGATGCGGCAATGTTCCTCGCAAAAATGGGTGCCTGCCCATCGCTTTCAGCATATTTATGTAGTGTTGGTCTATGCGATATCTTCCTTTGCATGGGTAGCGATGATGGACTTTAATAAATACTTTTCAAGCAGGGTCTTTACCACTACCCTTCAGAAGATGAGCACCAAAGACCATGTTATTTTCTGGATGAGCAAGCTGCTCTACGCCATCTTTTATGTGATTATTCCCGTGAGTGTTCTCGGATGGGGCCCCTGGGCCATTGGGTTTGCAGCGATGCACGTAACGATGGGGTTAACGCTGGCGCTGGTATTCCAGCTCGCACACGTGGTAGAACATGTGGAGTTTGAAGCTGCCGCCGGGATGGAATCCAAGCACATCGAAAACGAATGGGCTATCCACCAGATAAAGACAACGGCCAATTTTGCACCCAAAAGCAAACTGGTGAACTGGTATGTAGGTGGATTGAATTACCAGGTCGAACATCATTTATTTCCCCGCATCAGCCATATTCATTACCCGGCTATCAGCGGGATCGTAGAAAAAACCTGCCGGCAGTTTAACCTGCCTTATCATACCTTCCCGACCATGGGCGCATCCCTTGCCTCGCATTTCAGAATGATGAAGCAACTCGGCCGGAAGCCGCTGGAACTGGCAACGGTGCCCCATAGTGTTCCGGCTTCACGTAAAGCGGCCAAGCTAACCGCCCAGCGCTAGGTTATTTCGGTTTGTATTTGGCGTCCTCGAAGATTTTCTTTGCATCCGTCTGCAACACCTGTTGAAGCGTAGCCCCTGTTTTAGCAACATAGGTCTTTACGATCTGCCATCCTATCCATTGGCCCACATTGCCGGGAGACGCATCGGGCATGCCATCCGTTTTGGGCGCTTCGCCTACATAATTCTGTATGACGGTAGGTTCGCTGGTGTACATATCGTTGGTCTGTAGTATATAGCTCCAAACCATACCCTCGTTGGCCTTGCACCAGTCCAGTTGCGACTGCGTATAGCCGGTTTTCAAACTATCGGCCGTAGTGGGTAAAAACATATCGTCCATATACCACTGCTTTCCTTTTTCGATCATCTGTTCTATCAGTGATAATCCCTGTGTCTTGTCGGGGTAAATATCCAGTGCAATGTTTTGAATGCAATTGACGGCTATATACTGCGGCTCGAAACGGCGGCTGATGTACAGGGGGAATTTATCGATGGCTTCCTGCCGGTTATAGGCGCTGAAACTTTTGCCAAGAAACATTTGCAGACCGATAGCCAGCGCGTCTTTGGTCAGCGCTACCGATGGGTCGCCGATCAGCCCGGCGTAGGTAACCACTTTGGGGAGTTTATAAGCCGGGTAATAATATTTTACAAACCGGAAACCCTGCTTTAGTTCTTCGTCCAGTCCGCCGAGATTAGGAAATTTTACCTGTATCGAATCGTAAATGGGACGCACGTGGTCACGGTATTGGTTGATGGCCGTGGTAACGGGTATCGAAGTATCCGAAATATCTACCAGCACGACGTTTTGGATAAAGTCCGAAAAGAAGTACGGGTACTTTTTTTGCAACCCGAACATGGATTGGTCCATCTGCACACTGTCGGCCGCAAAGAAATCACGGTCAAAACGCGCTATCGATACATCTACCTTGATACCGGATACGTCGGGGACATGGCTGTTTTTGCAAGCGGCAAAGGATACAGCGAGCATTGCAATGATTATCAGTCTTTTCATAACGCTAATTAACGCCAATTATCGCGAATTATGCGCATCCGGGCCGATCCATTTAACCATTGGTAGTGTCTCAATTCGCCCCCATTCGCGTAAATTTGCGTCATGAAGATAGCGCTGGCACAACAAAACTACCACATCGGCAATTTTGAGCACAATACACAGAAGATCATCCGGGGCATACAACAGGCAAAGGAAGCCGGGGCCGACCTGGTGATGTTCACCGAACTCAGTATATGTGGATATCCGCCGCGCGATTTCCTCGAGTTCAACGATTTTCTCAACCGTTGTTACGAAGCCATCGACACGATCCGGCAACATGCGGATACCATCGCAGTGGTGGTGGGCGGCCCGCAGCGCAATGCCCGCCCGCTCGGCAAGGACCTTTTCAATGCCGCCTGGTTCCTGTATGAAAAAGAAATAAAAGCGGTGGTGCACAAGACCTGCCTGCCCAATTATGACGTGTTTGACGAATACCGCTATTTCGAACCGGCATTCGATTGGAATATCATCCCGTTCAAGGGAAAGAAAATTGCGCTCACCATCTGCGAGGATATCTGGAACCTGGGCGATAACCCCCTCTACCGGACCTGCCCGATGGACGAGTTGATGAAATACGGGCCGGACGTGATGATCAATATCTCCGCTTCACCGTTCGATTACGACCACGACGACGACCGCGAAGAAATTATCCGCGCCAATGTACTCAAGTATAAACTCCCGATGTTTTATTGCAATGCCGTCGGCTCGCAAACCGAGATTGTTTTCGACGGCGGCAGCCTGGTGATGGATGCAGAGGGGCACGTCGTGAAGGAGCTGAAGCATTTCGAAGAAGATTTTGCTGCGGTAGCGTTGGAAGACATGACAGCCCCGGCCAACGAACAACGGCCAACGGCCAGCGTTTCTTCCTTTGACAAGGACATGCGGGTATCCAAAATCAAAGACCCCAATAAGATCATCGACTACCTCGTGGCGGAAAAAAACATACAGGAAATACACGACGCGCTGGTATTGGGCATTCGTGATTATTTCCACAAGATGGGTTTTACCAAAGCGATCCTCGGCAGCAGCGGCGGCATAGACAGCGCCGTGACCCTGGCCCTTGCCTGCGAGGCATTGGGAGCCGCGAATGTGCGGGCCATTTTAATGCCGTCGGATTTCTCTAGTTCCCATTCGGTAGACGATGCGGTGCAGCTTAGCAAAAACCTGGGCAATCCGTATGATATTATTCCCATTAAAAACGTGTACAACACTTTTATAACCGAGCTGGCGCCGGTGTTTAAAGGGCTTCCTTTTGGTCTTGCCGAAGAGAATATCCAGAGCCGGTCACGGGGCAACCTGCTGATGGCCATTGCCAATAAATTCGGGTATATCCTGCTCAATACTTCCAATAAAAGCGAGTTGGCTACCGGCTACGGCACCCTGTACGGCGATATGGCCGGCGGTCTCAGCGTATTGGGGGATGTATATAAAGTACAGGTATATGCATTGGCGAAATACCTGGACCGGCACAAAGAGGTCATTCCCGCCCACATACTCACCAAGGAGCCTTCCGCCGAACTGCGGCCCGACCAGAAAGACAGCGACAGCCTGCCGGAATACAATGTGCTGGACAAGGTATTGTACCAGTACATCGAGAAAAGACAGGGCCCGCGGGAAATTATTGCCATGGGTATCGATGAGGCGCTGGTAAGACGGGTATTGAAGCTGGTAAACAGCAATGAGTACAAACGCAACCAGTTTTGCCCGATCATCCGCGTAAGCTGCAAGGCGTTTGGTGTGGGAAGGCGGGTGCCGATCGTAGGAAAATACTTATCGTAAAAAAAGAAGCCACCCGCTAAGAATAGCAGGCGGCTGTTGGTTGTTTATGAAATCAAAACTTGGATTAATGTTTCAGCGTCAGGTAAATCCTGACAGGGACACTCAGGTAGGTGCTATCCTGCCAAAGCGTAAGATTGGTATCGTTGAGGGTAGCAATGTTGACATCGCCGTTGCTGATGCCAAAATTGCCGCTCAACACGGTTCCGTTATTTTTAAAAACCCAGGTAAAGGGAGTTGTTTGCGGGTCGGTGCTATTGCATTTGGTGGCGCCTTCGTCGGTAGTGCCGGTTCCATCGCTTTTAAACGTGTAGGTATTGTCGAGCTGGCAGGGAAGTAGTGTGCTGGTGATGTCGTAATCCACCGTACCGTTCTTGTCCTGGTCGATGCCCAATGATTGTACTTTCCACGAAGTTTGTGTGAGGTAAGTCGTATTCGATTTGGAAGGGCTGGAGCTCTTTTTGCAGGCAAAAACAGTTAGTGCTACAAGAGAAAGGGCGAGTGCCCGGGCCGTCCTGGCTGTCATAATCGATTTTTCTGGTTCCAGTTATAAACTATTTTTGAGGGGTTTTATTGTATGCCCGGCCCGGTTTTGGCTTAACAAAACTTTTATAGAATAGGCTATATTGGCAAAGGAATTGCAAGACTGTAGTTTCGTAATTTTATATATTATTAATTCAGACATATTATGCTCCAAACCGCAGAAGACATACGGCAGATCAATGAAAAGATCCAATACCACGGTATATTTATTGACCGCCTGCGGGATGAAGTGGGAAGGGTGATTGTGGGACAGCATTACATGCTGGACCGGCTGCTCATTGGCCTGCTCAGCAACGGCCATGTGCTGCTGGAAGGGGTGCCCGGGCTGGCCAAAACACTTGCCATCAAATCACTTGCCCAGGCCGTCAAGGCCAAATTCAGCCGGATACAGTTTACACCTGATTTACTGCCCGCCGACGTGATC
>DASYCT010000172.1:0-12451 GCA_036500065.1 Chitinophagaceae bacterium
GGGTGGATATTGGTAACCGGTAGTTCCGGTAAAAACGCCGTTGATGAAGGTCGAATCGCGGTCGATGATGGTGCCGAGCAGAAGGCGGCCGGGCTTGCCGGCGGCGGAAGCAGGCAGGTTGATTTCTTTGCGCATCCATACTACACCGTACATCGCCGGCAGCCCCTTTGCTTCCCATAGACCTGGCATTTGCATGACCGGCCATGCGGAGGCATCGTAGGCAGGGTCATACCATTTCTTCTCTCCGTGCAATCCCTGGTCGTCCTGCCAAAGCCGGTTGTACCAGTTATTGGAGACCACATTATCGGCATTTTTTACGCTGTCGAGGTAGTAGGTATTCTTCCATTTCTGCTCAATGGCCAGATAAGCAGGAAAAGCCCGCAGCGCATCTTCGCTCAGCCATGCTTCGGCGGGAGAGCCGCCTACACTGGCCTTGATTAAGCCGATGGCTACATGGTATTTTTCATAGAGCTGCCGGGCAAAAAAATAAGCGGTTGCCGAGAAATGCAATACGCTTTGCGGATTGGCCATTTCCCAGGCGCCGGATGCAAGGTCCTGTTGCGGGGATTGAAAATTATAACGGGTTTCATCGTTGAACTGGCGGATAAGGGAATTGGTGGAGGAAGCGATAATGTCTTCATACTTATCGCGCACCCGTTCCATCGGCAGTTCCATATTCGACTGGCCTGAGCATACCCATACCTCGCCCATCATGATATTGTCGAGCGTGATGGTATTGATGCCGCTGACTTTCATATCGTAGGGACCGCCTGCTTTCAGAGGGGGCAATACGACGGACCATTCACCATCGTCTGCGGCGGCCGTAGTATAGGTATTATTATTAAACGATACGGTTATCTTTTCGCCCGCGGAAGCCCATCCCCATATATTTACCGGTTTGTCGCGTTGCAGCACCATGCCGCTGCTGATCAGTCGCGGCAGTCTTACCTGTGAGAAAGAGGGCAGGAAGAACAGGCTGGTAAAGCAACAGCCGAGGCAATGCAAAAGAAATCGTTTCATTGTTCCCAGTTTGATAAATGGATTACCATGTCCTTGTTTCCGGCGGGCCGAGATAAGAGGGTTTCAGTCCTCCGAGGTCCATCACCAGTTTCTGCAATACCACGGCAGGGCTGACCATCCAGTATTTTATCGTATGTATCCCGGGTTGGTGCAGGGTATGGGACGAGCTTTTTATGATAATATTATCCGCTACCCATCCTTCCCATGTTTTCTGAACGTTGTCGTCCTTGTTGATGGAAATGATTTGCGGTGTTTCGCCGTCGATGGAGATGGCGTATTGCAAGCCGTCCTTGCTGTTGTGAAAATTAAGGGTAGGCGAGAAATAAGCCAGCAATTGCACGGAACCGGTATCCTTTACGTACACTTTGTATTCAAGATGAGGGCTGGTGCCGCCGGGTGTTTGTTCGGGGGCGGTGACCGGAAAGGGGGTAATGGCGGAGGCTGTTTTTCCGAGGTCGGGTATGATTTTCCAGTGAATAGTTTTGCTGTTAACCGCCTTTGAAAAATGCGTGGCATTGATGGATACGGCGCCTTCCAGTTCGGTAAACGTGGGTGGCTCCAGGTAGTCGGGATGGAACGCACTGGTAGTATCGATGCGTAGATCGAAATGACGTATTGAATCGGCCGGGACATAACGTACTTCCGGCATGGTATTAAATGGCGGCTGCTGCCACCAGGTATAGCCGATATGCGTCTGATCCATCATGTGGTCCCATTTACCATGGGCAATATCATGATTGTATTCGTATGAAATCAGGGAATCGTTGATGAAAAGTTGTTTGGCTTTATCCGCCAGTTCATTGGCAATGGCCATATGCTCCGCGGCAAACGACCTGTTTTTTGCTACCGTCAAATATAACTCGTTCAGGTTGGCGCAGGCCTTTACCGGGTGAAGCACGAGTTCGAAATAAGCATCCTGGAAGGTTGCCGGCAGCCGGGAACCGATATCTTCCGCTTTCACTAATAAGTTTTTATAGTCCCGAACGACTGTTTCCGCTTCCTCGTAATGGTCAAGGCTATAGGTGTCGGGCGACAGCAATTCGGGTTTGCGCCGCGCGTTGTATTTGGAATAGGCGGAAATGATAGCAGCTATATCAGAAGCGTATTTACTGCCAAATTGTTCGGCGGACCATTGTTCTGTATAGTGCTGTAAATCTTCCGCATGGATGGCCGGGGGATTCCAGGCATAGTCAAGAAAAAACGAGATAGGAAACTCCATCGGTTTGAGATCGCCTACGTTGACGATCCATATATCCCGCACCTTGTACTCCCATGCAAGGTGCATTTGTTCCCATACTCTTGGAATGGAGTTTGTGTTCAGCCATTTGTAATTCCGCGGATCACCGACATAATCGAAATGGTAATAAATGCCATAGCCTCCCTTGCGGGGTTTTTCATCGAGACGGGGCAGTTTGCGCAGGTTGCCCCAGTTGTCGTCGCAGAGCAGCAGGGTAATATCATCCGGCACGCGCATGCCTTTATCGTAATAGGCCTGCACTTCTTTGTACAGGGCCCAGAGTTGCGGGGTCTGTGCGGCGGGTTTGTGGGTTACTTCTTCGATGATCTTTCGCTGGTCGGCAACGATCTTTTCCAGCAGGGCGGTAGCCGTTCCTTCGGTCATGGGTTTATCGCCGTCGCCGCGCATGCCCACGGTCACGATGCTTTCATGCGTGCCCATGTTTTCAATGCCTTTTTTCCAGAAGGCCCGGAGCACGGTATCATTGGTTTGATAATTCCATTCTCCTTTTCCGTACCGTTTCCATTCCTGCTGGGCGCGCAACATGGGCTCGTGGTGGGAAGTGCCCATGACGATGCCGTATTGGTCGGCGAGGATAGGGTTGAGGGGATCGTCGTCGTTGAAGGCATTGCCCCACATGGCGGGCCAGAGATAATTGGCTTTCAGGCGGAGCAGGAGTTCAAATATTTTTTCGTAGACGTTGTGATTGACGCCGCCGAACTTTTCTTTTGCCCAGCCGGAGAAGGCAGGGGCTTCATCATTGATAAAGATGCCGCGGTATTTTACGCCGGGTTTATCAAACTTGTAGGTGTTGCCGCGGATGTACACGGCCTTCTTTTTCTTTACGGGCACGTCGGCCCACCAATACCAGGGCGATACGCCGAGCTGGCGGGACAGTTCAAATACACCATAAGCCGCGCCACGCCGGTCACTGCCGGCTATCACGAAGGCCTGGTCTATTCCCGGCAGGGGATGGGCCACCACCTGCAGCAGGTAGGCCTCCCATTTACCTTTGAGGGTATCGGTATTGATTTTCTTTTCTTTCGCAAGGCGCTGAATAAGGGCCGACTTGCCGATAGTGCCAATGATGATGCAGTAACGGCCGGTGGCAGGAAGGGTGTTGACAAGAGCGGCGCGGGCGCCGGTCACCTGTTGAATGTCCTGTTGCAGCAGTGAAGCGGATTTTTGAACCAGCCAGTCATCGGTCTTATCGGTGTACAGCGTGGCCGTCGCGCCGCTATCGGGCACAAGGGGGAAAGCGCCAGCTTCCTTTTTTACCGTTATAAAATCCTGTGCACGGAGCGCACTCCCTGTGAGGACAATAACGACCAGTATGATGAATCCTTTTTTCATGTAGCAGCTTTCTAAAATCCAATCGAATTGCCACCGTCTACCGGCAACACGACGCCGGTAATATAGCGGGCGGCATCGGACGCGAGAAAAAGGGCGGTATCCCCAATATCCGAAGGATGGCCCAGTGCACCCATGGGCGTGCGGGACATTACCTTTTCCATGCGTTCCTTATCACCGTTGAGGGCCTTGGCCGACATATCGGTGGCGATGAAACCCGGGGCGATGCAGTTTACCCGTATGCCCCTGGGCGATAGTTCCACGGCCATGGCTTTGGTCATTCCTTCGATGGCAGACTTAGATGCGGTATAGGCGATTACCTTGGGTATGCCATATTGGGATGCCATGGAACTGATGTTGATGATAACGCCGTTGCCTTTTTTCAGCATGTAGTGTACCACTTCACGCGAAAGCGAAAACACGGCGACCACGTTGGTTTGAATGATTTGCAGGAATTCCTGGTCGGTGACCTCGGTAAAATCCTTTTTCATGTTGATGCCGGCATTGTTCACGAGAATATCTATCCTGCCGTATTGGGCGATAATCTTTTTTACCAGTGAGGGGATGGCGGAAAGATCATTCAGATCGCAGGTCATAGGGATACATAAGCTGCCGAGTTTTTTGGCCGTCTTGTTCAATTTGTCGGCATCGCGCCCGACGATGATGGTCAGGATATGGCTGTTTACAAATTTTTCCGTTATAGCCAGTCCAAGACCAGAGCCTCCACCGGTAACAATGGCTATTTTTTGGGGTTCTTCGATTTTCATTGCTGTTGCTGTTTCGTTTATTGGTTACTTACTAATCAGTTGTCCCGGCGCAGGGTGGGCGCCGATGTCTATATATTATATGGTAATTTATGATCTGTTTTTTTCATTTCTTTTTTTTAAGGGAAGATTTCCTGATCACGAGATCGGATGTTATGATAATGGTATCGGTCAGGTGAATATCGGAAATGCCTTTCAGGTGATTGACCAGCTGGTTGGCGGCCACTTCTCCCACTTTCTGCCCGGGATAATTGACGGTGCTGAGTTTTGGTTCGACGATTTTGCTGATTAAATCATTGTTGAAACCTACCACGGCAATGTCTTCCGGTATGCGCACACCGGCTTCCTTGAGAGTCTGCATGCAAACGGCGGCGCAGAAATCATTGCTTACAAACAGGCCGTCGGGCAGGGGTTTCATTTTTAAAACCTGGTGGGCGGCGTTCACGCTGGCCGTTTCGCCAAGGTCGTTTACTATCACGAGGTGTTTATCGTAGGGCAACTGGTGTTCATGGAGAGCATGTTTGTAGCCGCGCAGCCGGTCCGTGTACACATTTCTCTTAAGGTTGGCCGTTATATGCACGATCCGTTTGCAACCCTGTTCAATCAAATGGGCGGTGGCTTCATAACCTGCCTTGAAATTGTCGATAATCACTTTGGTGCCAGCGCTGTTGGCATCCACCCGGTCAAAGAAAACAAGGGGGATGCCTTTTTTTATAAAAGGATCGAAATGCGAAAGGTCTTCCGTATCGTAGGCCAGCGATGCAATCAGTCCATCCACCCGTTTGTCAAAAAAGTTGACGGTATTGGCGGCTTCTTTTTTATAAGTTTCCGAAGAGTGGCCGATGATCAGATCATAATCGGCTTTGGTCGTCACGCTTTCTATACCGGCCAGTACGGAAGTAATAAAATGGCTGTTGAGCTCATGCACGATGACGCCGATGGTATTGGTGCATTGCTTGCGGAGACTACTGGCAAAGTTGTTGGTGCGGTATCCCAGTTTATTGGCGAGGTCCTTTATTTTTTTCCGCGTTGTTTTATTGATGGCCGGGTGGTCCTTGAGACCCCTGCTTACAGTAGCCGCAGAAATTTTTAATTCCCGGGCGATATCGTAAATGGTAATTTCTTTTTGCCGGCTCATACTATCGGTTCATGCCCTTTTCAGCGGGCAGCAGCATTTTTTAATGAGGAATTACGGACGATCAGTTCTGATTTTAATAAAATGGTGGTGGTAGAATGGAGGGTGGCCGTGCCATTCAGGTGATTGATGAGGTTGCGGGCGGCTACTTCTCCCATTTCGTAGCCGGGATAATTAATCGTGGTAAGGTTGGGTTCTATAACGGTCGATACAGGGTCATTGTTGAATCCTACAAAGGCAATATCTCCGGGTATGCGGATACCGGCTTTTTTGAGCGCCAGCATACAGCCCACGGCACAGTTGTCATTGGACACAAAAACGCCGTCGGGCAGGGGATTCATTTTAAGGATGGCAGCTGCAGCGCCGATACCGGCTTCCTGGCTAAGGTTGCCTATTATAATATGATCTTCTTCAAAGGGAAGGTTATGTTCGGCCAGCGCCTGCTTATAACCATCCAGGCGGTCAATGTAAACGTTTCTTTTGGGCGTGGCGGTGATATGGACGATTTTCCGGCAGCCCTGTTCAATCAGGTGGCGGGTGCCTTCGCAGGCCGCTTTGCGATTGTCGATTAAAATATTCGTGCAGTCTTTGTGATTGGCTACCCGGTCGAAAAAGATAAGGGGAATATTCCTTTTGAAGAACATATCGAAATGGGTAATATCATCCGTATCGTAGGCAAGGGATACCAGCAGTCCGTCCACGCGGTTGTTGAACATGGTTTTGGCGCTTGCCATTTCATTTTGCACGGTTTCGGAGGACTGGCTTATAATAAGATGGTAGCCTTCCCGGTTGGCCACATGCTCGATACCCGCAATGACGGTACTCATGAAATAACTGTTAAGGCGGGGAACGATCACCCCGATGGTGTCCGTGCGCTGGTTGCGCAGGTTGCGGGCAAAATGATTGGAGCGATAGCCCATTTCCTCTGCCAGTTCAAATATCCGTTTGCGGGTCTTCTTGCTTACAACAGGGTCGTCTTTCAGCGCCCGGCTCACGGTGGCAATGGAGATATTCAGTTCCCGGGCCAGGTCATATATAGTAATTTCTTTGTCTTTATTCATACAATCGTTTACATGCTGTGGATAAAGGTAAAAGAATTATTTTTTAAAAAAAATTATGTAATCGGTTACATTTTTCATTTTTCTCTGTACATTAGTGCTTCAAAACCGAAACTGCATACCTGCCATTACCAAAAAAACGATTGCCTTATGCAACCAAAACCGAGATTATTACGGCTCTTATGGGAGGCCGTTCTTTCCGCCGGAAGACGCTCTGTCACCGGGTTCCATCGCTCTCATTCTTTCCCGTTACATATATTATTGTATACCCGTTATAACGGGAGGGGCACTCCGGGATAAGGGGACCCCGTCACCAACTACAGCATTCAGAAACCATTGTCTCTCACACTTATTTATTTAAAACGATTACATATGAAAGATTTGGTTATCCAAAACTTAGACAGACCACGGAAACTGCTTAAGAGAGCATTGACCAGGACGATTGTTCCTGTGCTTGCATTTCTTGTTTGCACCATTTCTCTTTATGCGCAAAACACCATCCGGGTAACGGGCCAGGTGACGGGCGATAATGGCCAGCCGGTGGCCGGCGCCACTATCCAGGTAAAAGGGAGTAAAGGCGCTGTTATTTCTGATGACAAGGGAGGATTTGTGATTACCGCTCCTTCCAACGCCGTACTGGTCATTTCTGCGGTGGAGTTTAGCACCCGGGAAATAGCGCTTAACGGTAAGGCTACGCTGGCGGTGACGCTGCTTTCTTCGGGCGCCAAACAACTGGACCAGGTAGTAGTAGTGGGGTATGGTACACAAAGAAAACGCGACGTGACCGGCTCGACCGTATCGGTCAGCGAAAAAGCATTGCGCGAGGTTCCCACTGCCAACCTGCAGGGGGCTTTGCAGGGCAAGGCTGCGGGGGTGGAATTGCAGACGACCGGCACCATGCCCGGTGCGGATATGCAGATAAGGATTCGCGGGGTGCGTTCCATCAGCGGAACCAACACGCCCCTGTTTATCCTGGACGGAATTCCCTTTGACGGCACCCTGAATGATATTAATCCAGACGATGTAGCATCGCTTGATATATTGAAAGACGCCTCCGCCACCGCTATTTATGGTTCGCGCGGAGCAAATGGCGTCGTGCTTATCACCACCAAAAGGGGTAAGCCGGGTCAGCCGAAAGTATCTTACAGCGGTTATGCCGGCGGGGGCAATGTGGCCTGGAAATACCCGGTTTTCAATCCGCAGGAATACCAGGCTATGCGAAACAACTCCACGTACACACTGGGTTATATGCCGCTGGAACTGAAAGATATCGCCAGTGGCGTATCTACCGACTGGCAGAAGCTGATTTACCAGACGGCGCACAAAACCGATAATAATATCACCGTATCGGGCGGGAATACCGAGGGTACGACCTATTCACTGGGAGGTGGTTATTATAAGGAAACGGCCGTATTGCCCGGTGAGGATTTTACGCGCTATTCCTTACGCGCTACCATCGACACCAAAATCGGTAAAAGAATAAAGATTGGTATAAACACATTAAATAACGTAGGGGTTACCAACGGAGGACAATTTGTACAATACGGGGTCATGTTCCCTATCCTGAGCCTTAGCCCCCTGATGCCGCACGATACGAACGGGGTGATTGTTACTTCTCCCGCCGGCAACCCGAACGATGTGCTTACCTATAATCCCGAGCTGCTGAAGCATAATAACAACAGTTGGGTAGACAGGAGCACGCGTATCCGCACGTTCAACAGCCTGTACGGTGAATATGAATTCATGCCGGGATTGAAATACCGTATCAACCTGGGTCTGACATACAGCCAGCAGGAAGACGACCAGTTTAAAGGACAGGACACCAAGGCCACGCCGAGCTTTTTCAGGCCAGGCAAGGGCAATACGGCTTCGGTCAACAACACTGTTGCCTGGGGTTATACCGCCGAAAACTTACTGACCTACGATAAAACGATTGCATCGAAGCACCGGATTAGTTTTACCGGCTTGTACAGCGTGCAGGAATCTCACCAGCATAATTCCTATGTATCGAAGGATTCCATCGACCAGGATTTTGTACAGTTTTACAATTTAGGACAGGCTTCCACGACGCCTGCGCCTGTAGTAAGCGGCGGTGAGGTTAGCTGGGCGCTGCTTTCGTATATGGCCCGTATCAATTATGTGTACGATAACCGATTTATGCTGACTCTTACGGCAAGGAACGATGGTTCTTCCCGCCTCGCCGAAGGGCATAAATGGCACCAGTATCCCGCTGTTTCGGCAGGATGGGATATCACGAACGAGTCGTTTATGAAGAATTCCAGGCTCGTCTCCTTCCTTAAACTGCGTGCAGGATTCGGGCAAACGTCCAACCAGGCGATTAACCCGTATGCTTCGCTCGGTAATGTATCCAACTCCAATAACCTCGCCGGCGGAAGCGGCGTTTCGCAGGGCAGCACGGGTACAACGATCCGGTATAATTATGGTCCCACGGTCGTGACCGGTTATAACGTCGTGTCGCTCCCCAATCCCAATCTTGACTGGGAATATACAAAGACCATCAACATAGGACTGGACTTCGGTATCCTGAAAAACAGGATAACGGGTACCATCGAATATTATCACCAGCATACCAACAAGATATTGTATAGCGTCAACCTGCCTGCTACCTCGGGTGTGGCAGGACCTTTCACTACCAATATCGGCGAGATGCAGAACCAGGGTATGGAGTTTTCGTTTAGTACCGTCAATGTCGAAACGAGAAGTGGATTTAGCTGGACAACCGATTTTAACCTGTTCTTCAACCAGAACAAACTGCTGGCCTTAAGTTCGAATACCAAGCAGGATATCGGCCAGCAATTGTTTGTAGGTTATTCCATGAGTTCTATCTATGATTATAAAAAACTGGGCATCTGGCAAAAGAATGAGGCAGCCAACGCGGCAGCGTATAACTCGATTCCCGGCCAGTTGAAACTACAGGATTACAGCGGCCCCAGCGGCAAACCTGATGGCATCATCGATGCCAACGATAAGCATGTGATTGGAAACGGCGATGCCAAGCTGCAGGGTGGTATGACCAACCGGTTTGCATATAAGAGCTTCGACCTTTCGATTGTTGCGTATGCGCGTTTTGGCGGGCTGCTTATCAGCCAGATTCACCAGCCCACGTCTACCTACCTGACACAGATGTCGGGAGACAGGAACCAGATTAAAGTGGATTACTGGACGCCCAATAATCCTACCAACTGGTACCCCGACCCGGCCAATGTGCTGAGCCCGGTAACGAATGCCTTTTCTTCGATGGGTTATTATGACGCCAGTTTCGTAAAGATTAGAAGTATTAACCTGGGATATACGTTTTCCCCATTGGTCCTGAAAAAGATAGGCGCACAGTCCATCAGGGTGTATGCCACTGTTGACAATGTAGGCTACCTGTTTTCACCGTATATGAAACAAACAGGAATAGCGCCGGAAGGTACAGGTACAGGCGACCAGAGCGTTTCCGCGATTGGAAACATCCGGTCCGGTAGCGGTGCTGGTAACAATACGATTACCGTAAGTGCTTCCACGCCTCCTGTGCGTTCATTCATCATGGGCTTAAACCTCTCTTTTTAACTCTTTTAATTCAGCGAATATGAATACGAAACTTAAAATAGTAATCCCGGCCCTTATTGCAGCAATTACATTGCTGGGGTCCGGTTGCGCTAAAAAACTGGAGGAGCATCCTTATACAACGTTTACACCTTCGTTTTTCAAGTCGCCCTCCGGGCTTCAAAGCGCCGTGAATACGCTTTATTCGGGGATGCGTTTCAGCTACGGACCGGAACCGGCCCTTGCCATAACGGTGATGGGCACCGATGAGTTTACCGGCGCCGACCAGGTAACTGCGTCGACCGGGGGTCAATATGTACGGTCTTTTGCCCTTTACGGCGGAAGCACTCCCATATCGCCCAGCGATGGTTCTTTATTAAACCAGTGGAACACCAGCTTTTCCTTTATCAACCTGGCCAATGCCGTGGTAGGGGATGCCCCGGGTGTAGCTATGGATACGGTGGCAAAAACAACGCTGGTCGCAGAAGCGCGTTTTCTTCGCGGGCTTTATTACCTGCTGATGGTAGAGCAGTTCGGCGCAGTACCTACCGACCTGGGAAGCGGCGACCTGGTGTTCAACCAGAATGCTTACCAGGGATTCAACAGGCTGCCAACGGCGGATGTACTGGTAAAAGATTACAATGCCATCATCGGCGACTTTATATTTGCCAGTCAAAACCTGCCTTTAACAAGGCCCACCAATGCATTCAAGCTGTCAAGAGCCGCCGCCTATTGTATGCTGGCGAGAGCGTATATTTTCCGCGCCTACTCCACGGCACAACAAGGCAACGATTTCCAGAATGGTTATGCCGCTGCGATGGAGGTTATCAACAACCAGTCCAAGTACGGGGTATCTCTTTTACAGGACTTCGGCCAGGTGATGGCGCAGGGAAATGATTATAACAGCGAGATTCTATATTCTGTCGAGCGCCTGCCCAATGACCTGAACGATAATGAAGTGCCTATTTCCACGAATACGGCCGGTGCGGGTAACAACGCTTCGGTGGATTTTGCACCGAACTATACCGCTGTCACCAATGTAAAAGCACCGGGAGTTGGCCGCGAGGCGATTTATGGTCGCCCTTACCGCCGCTTTTCTCCTACTACCTGGTTGTTTAATACGGCATTTGCCGACAAGTTCAACGACAGCCGTTTTGACAATAGTTTTCGCATGGTGTGGTTTACGAATGCGGGCAATGGCGGGACCATCAATTATGGCGATACTGCCTTCCTGCTGGCGAAGACGCAGGCCATTGCGGATTCGATGAATGCCATTCCTAAAAAATTCCCGGTGATACCGCCGGCTAAATTCTGGACACTCCAGAACAATGATCCGCAGGACGTTTATCCCTACCTGTCGAAATTTGCCGATAGTTTAAAAGGCAATTTCAACGATGTGGTATCGGGAAGACCGTTTGTCGTGGCCAAACTGTCGGAGGTGTACCTGCTGGCGGCCGAAGCTGCTATGCAAACGAGCAATACCACCGGCGCGGCTACGCTTATCAACGTGTTGAGGACCCGGGCTGCCTACAGGCCGGGACTGACCAGCACCGATCTTGCCAACAGGGTAGCGGCCAACCAGGTAAGCTCAGGGCAGATGACGCTTGATTTTATACTGGACGAACGTACCAGGGAGCTTTGCGGCGAAAGCTGCCGCTGGCCTGATTTGGCCATGCGCGGAAAGCTGGTTAGCCGGGTACAGGCATTCAACCCCGATGCAGGTCCGAATATCAAGGCTTTCCATGTGCTGAGACCTATTCCGCAGTCAGAACTGGATGCGCTGATAGTTCCCAATTCATCCATTTATCAAAACCCGGGATATTGATCGACGCTGTTGAGCGCCTGTTCATAAAAAAATAAAAAAAGCATTTATGAAAAATAAAATAATCATTCACTGCATTATCGCGGGCCTTGCCGCAGGAATGTTTTCCTGTAAAAGAGACGTGGTGGGTATCCTGAATACCGGTAATTTCAGTGATACCGCCGGTACGCTGAAGAGCGCCGGCAGTAACAATATCGGCTTTGCGGTCGATTACGGGACCAGCACCACCAACCAGGTTTATTTTGGTACGGTGGCAAGGGAAGCCAATTCCGTTACATTTGGTAACGAGCTGAAATATGGTTCCGTCGTGCAAAACGACGGTAGCTTTAATTACACTACTGCCGATAATTTTTATACGTTGTGCACCAATGCCGGCTTGCAGGTATACGGCCATACGCTGGTGTGGTATTCACAACAAAATACCAACTACCTGGCCGGTATCACCGGCGGAGGTGGGGGTTCTTCTGCTCCCAACCTGGTTCTCAATGGTGGTTTTGAAACGGCGGGTAGCGGCAA
>DASYCT010000173.1:0-5330 GCA_036500065.1 Chitinophagaceae bacterium
CTGTAGCCGATGCCGGTGGGATTGATCTTTACCACGGCAAGGCCATCGAAGGCATTAACGGAAATACCGCTGTTGGCGACTACGGCCGTATTGCTGCTGGAAGCGGTGAGCGTATAATTAGCCGCGGGAATCGCCACGGCATTTTCCTGCACATTTATCGTAACGCCCGGTGTGAGGGCGGGATCGGTAGCATCGTTGATGGTACCGCTGACAAAGGGAGGAAGGATGGCGGTATTGGCAGTCGTATTAAAGGTAAGCGATAAGTTATTGGGGGTGGACAGCGCCACGGGCGCGAGCGCAATGCCGCGGAAAGCGGTATTGGCAGCCGCGGTTGCCAGCAGTGTCGGTGTGCCGGAAATCGCGGCATTATAACCGGTGGCATCGACTATAGAAACGAATTCGCCGCCGCCGGAGGCATTGCCGCCACCATTGCGCGTGGCATAGAGCGTGACCGTCGAACCACTGATGGTTCCTGTTAATCCACGATAGCTATCGCTACTGAGTCCCACGGTGCCATTCAGCACCCAGTTGCCCCCTACCAGCGAATATTTCGAAAGACCAATGCCATCGTCGGCCACATATAGTACATCCGGGCCGGCCACGGTAGCATCGAGGTCGAACAGCATAAACTGGTAAGGACTGCCGGTGGAAGTAGCGAATCCCGGGAGGGTCACCGTGGTTTGCCCGGTGGTATTGGGAACGCCGGTGCCTACGGTTCCGATGCGGACGGCGCTTCCCGAACTGGTAGAAATGTACAATTGATCCTGGAAAACATTTATCTCGCGCAGGTTGGCTACCGTTGTGCTGACGGCAGAAGAAGTGGTTGCACCCGAGCTGGCATATCGTACTCCACCTGCGGCGCCGCAAACCCAGACAGCAGTGCCATCGACACTGGTAGCGCTGCGGGGATTGTTGCCGCTGGCGTAATCCGTCAATGCGGTACTGGTATTAATATTATCCTGGTAGTCCACGATCCCTACTACACGGGGCACCGTGGCGCTGGTGGTACCTGCGAGACCGGAGGTGCCTGTATTGGCTCCATAACCGGTAAGAATAAGGTAGCGTCCATCCACTGACCGGTTCAGCAAACCTTCGGAAGTGGCGGTACCGCTTGCAATCAATTGTTTATTGGGACCGCTGCCGTCGGGGTCGGACGAAGGGATGGCAAGCGAGCGCACCAGCGTGCCGGTGGGCGTGTACTCATCCAGGAATACGGCATTGCCAGAACTCGCCAGCGAGCCGGAACCCGTGCCCACGCGGTATATAACAAGATTGCCGGTGGTGAACTGGGCGTAGCTGTTTACCGAAATAGCCAGGAACAGTATATGTAATAATTTCCTCATAAGCAGTTTTGGGGCAAAGGTGCTTGTTGAAAGGAAATTATAGAGCCTCCCTGTGTTAAGTCTGGGTTATCGTTGTATTAAGCGTTTGCTGATTCAGGCAGGTTAAAAGAGGTTGCAGGGATTAAGCCACCCTTGCGGATCTACGATTGCTGCCGCTCCATTTTTCGAGCATGGCTACCAGTTCTTCCAGTTTTACCGGTTTGCCCAGGTAATCGTTCATCCCGGCATTAAGGCATTCTTCCTCGTCGCCCTGCATGGTATTGGCCGTAAGGGCAATGATGATCGGTTGTCTTTCGTGTGTTCTGCGGATAAGGCGGGTAGCTTCCAGTCCATCCATTTCGGGCATTTGCATGTCCATCAGGATAACATCATACGATTCACCGGCGGCGGTTTCTACAGCCTGCCAGCCATCTTCGACGGTAACGGGTTCATAGCCCAGTTTGCGAAGGATATGAATAATGACCTGTTGATTGATCAGGTTGTCCTCCGCCACCAGTATGTTGAGCGGGTGTCTCTCCGCAAAGTCCCGCGCCAGTTTTTCAGTAGTGGTTTTTTCTTCCAGGCAGGGCTTGCCATGGCGCTGAAGGCCGCAGAGAATATGCTTGCTTAGTACATGCTGTTTGATGGGCTTGGTCAGGATGGCGCAGAAAATCTCCCTGTTATTGCTATTGTATTCGTCACCGACGGAGCTCAACAGGATAATGGGTATATGCGGGTATTGCTTTCGGATAGTTTGCCCCAGCAGAATGCCGTCCATATAAGGCATCTGCATATCGGTCAACACAAGATCGAATTGGGCATTGCCGGATAAAATCGCCAGGGCTTCTTTGCCGGAATCAGCCAGTACGGGCACGAGCTTCCATTGCTCCAACTGGTTTTTGAGGATAGCGCGGTTGGTCGGGTTGTCGTCCACCACCAATATCCTTTTCCCTTCCTGGTCGGACATATTATAACTGGTATAGGCTTTGAGCACACGGGTGCCTGCGCGGGTCTGCATGGTAAAGGAAAAAGTAGAACCTGCACCGGGCTGACTTTCCACCCGTATGCGGCCACCCATCAGGCTGACCAGTTTTTCGCTTATTGCGAGGCCAAGACCTGTTCCACCGTATTTGCGGGTGGTAGAAGAATCTACCTGTGAGAAGGCTTTGAACAGGCGTTCCATTTTATCGGCCGGGATGCCAATGCCGGTGTCACGCACTACAAAATTGAGTTCGAGTTGCCCGTCGCGTCTTGATTTTGCCAGGTGCACGCCAACGAACACTTCTCCTTTCTGTGTAAATTTCATGGCATTGCCGACAAGATTGGTGATCACCTGCCGCAGGCGCAAATCATCTCCTACTACCTGTAAGGGCACATCATCATCAATCTGGTAAACGATGTCAAGACCCATCTGGGCGGCTTTGGGGCCGAATACATCCAATACGTCCTCGATGCAATGGCGCAGGTTAAAGTCCTCTTTTTCCAGTTCCATATTACCCGATTCTATTTTGGAGAAATCCAGTATATCGTTGATCACGTTCAGCAGGCTTTCGCCGCAGGTGGTAATCGTTTTGGTGTATAATCGTTGTTGCTCGGTGAGAGATGTTTCGGCCAGCAGGGACGACATGCCGATAACACCGTTCATGGGTGTACGTATTTCGTGGCTCATAGTCGCCAGGAAGATGCTCTTGGCCTGGTTGGCCTGTTCGGCTTCCTGCCGGGCTTTTTCGGCATTGTGGTAAGCCAGTTCCAGTGCTTCCTGGTTTTGTTTTCTTTCGAGGCTGAGCACCGCTTCTTTTTGCAGTCTTCCCACTTCAATGGTCTGCCCGATCTGTATTTCGCTGTATTTTTTCAGTTGATAGGCCCATAAGCCGCAAACGAAGAAAATGACCGCAGAAAGGATAATGTGGATGATATAAGCCTGGAGATCGAGATAGCCCAATTGCGTAAAATAAACTTTGTCATAGCCGATATTCTGAAGATAACCGAGTGTCCCATGGTGAACGACTACCACAGCCAGCATAGGTATTTGCAGTTTCCAGTTCTGGTAGGTAATGAGGATGGCGCTGCCGATAAAAGCAAAAAAGTGCATTTCGAACAGGCCGTGCATCTGGTAAATATACTGGGCCATAAAAACAGCCAGTATCGCGCTGAGGACATACTGGTAGAGGTCCGATTCGGGGAGGGCTATTTTAACCGAATAATAGGCAATCAAAGAAAGACCGCCGGCACCCAATGCTATCAACCAGGTGTCATAGAAATAAGCAAATACAAACCCGGCCAGGAAAAAGCTGGCGAGGAAATAATTGATCAGCTTATCAGATCTTTTTTTTACTTCCAGCCGGAAGGCGGCTGTTTGCAGTTGTTGTTCTGAACGGGTTTCGGGTGGGGGGAGTCTTTTCATGATCTATCGGGTACAATTTGGTAATTGGCAACCATAGGCGGTTATTGCAAGCCGGTCAAAAACAGGCGGGTGTTTGTGACTGAGCAGGGAATCAAGCGCCATCTGTGCGTAATTCGATCGCCCGTCCGTGCAATACCGGCTCCTGTTGTAATTGCCCCTGTAATAGAGGCGATGGTCGGTGCCGATGAGCGCCGCCTGCGGCGTGGAATATACCCCGCATGCGACGGCCACGGAAGAATCAAACACTACCGGGATGCGGACATCAAAGCGATCCTGTATGTCTTTTGCCGTATATCCTTTCGGGGTCATGGCAACGATGGCAAAATTTACCTGGGAGCCGTATTGTTTTACCAACGATTTAAAATGTTTGATATTAAACCGGGAGCAGGGACAATCGGGATTGAAGAAATGAAGGAAAACGGGCTTGCCGTTGGATGGCTGCAGCGAGGCGTTTATCGTGATAAACCGTCCCGGGGGAACGGCCTTATAATCAACCGGTACCGGGGTAGGTAAATTATATTTCCATTCGCTGTGCCAGAACAATGCTATGAGCGCTACGGATAAAAGAATAAGCCAGCCTGCTATTAATCGCTTCCTCATTCCAGGGGTTTTTACTGAAACGTTGCAGGCGGTTGCAACAGGCGGATTAGCTGATCTGTTTTAATATTATAAACTATAACTATATAAATGAGTAGGGGATTACCATTAGAATACCCCCCGGCCCCCTGAAGGGGGAGTACCAACACACATAACCTGCCCGCGGCGCGGCAAAGGCTCCTCCTTTGGAGGAGAAGCGGCCTCGTGCGATAGATTCCCCCTTTAGGGGGCCAGGGGGTGGGGCCAGGGGGTGGGCATTATTCTCTAACGAGGGTGGCGCTCATCAGGCCGATGACCACATCGTTGCAGAGGGTTTCGAGGGTGAGGGATTTCAATTCTTTTTCGGGATGGAGGGGCATGTCGAGGACGGTGGCGGCGCCGCCGTCGATGGCGCGGTTGGTAAACCCTTTGATGGAAGTGTATACTTCGTTATCGCCGATAAGGGTTCCTTTTTTCAAAGAAATCCTTGGGGGGCGGGGCGCACCGGTGACAAAGGCATAGCCATCGGTATAATAATCTTCTTCGATGGGCCACCAGTTGTCGGGGTTTTTCAGGGGCAGTACGGAGACGGTGCCATCGGTATAGGTGATGGTGATGCGGCCGTTTTCCATTTGCGTTTGCATGGGATCGGTAGTCCCCGCCATCATTAGGTAAATATGCGAGGCGCGGCCCTTGACGGGCAGCGAGGCGGAATGGGGATAATTATCCCATAAAGAAGTGAACAGGATATTTTTTGCAGTGGGGTTGCCGGGAGTGGCCAGGGGGATGCCCTGGGGAAGACGCCATTCGTTGTTTTCGCCTGCCGCGCGGCGCAGGCCGGCATCGTCGATATTGGCTTCGGTGAGCGGGTAACACCAATTACCAATTCCCTGGGTGGGCAATTGCTGGGTGGGTGAAGCAGGGCGGGGTGAAAGATAGGATTGCCGGAATACCTGTGTGACCTTATCATTAAAGGACGCGGTGAGGTCTATTTTCTCATAGCGGGTATTGGCGGGGGCGGCAACATT
>DASYCT010000174.1:0-8975 GCA_036500065.1 Chitinophagaceae bacterium
GTCATTGCCCGGAAGCACCGGCCATTTCAACCCGATACCCAGGCCCATAGGCAATTCCTTTATAATCACCTAACTAAAGCGAAAGATTTACAGGAACGGTATCCTTTCCTCGATTTCGGGGCCGAAATTGATTATTTCAACGGTATGGACGCGGAAAAAGAAGGATAATTAAAAAAAAATTAAATTTTCGCCGATTTTTTTTGACGGTTAGACCATGATAACATAATTTTAACGCTCATTCGCCACCTGACCTGACACAAGATAACCTAACCCGACAACCTATCCTTTTATCGAAAAAGTACCTGCAATCCCTAATGGATTTGTAAGAAAGCGGTTACACAAAATTGCCTGTTTATAACGAAGTATTCGCCCCCGGGTGAATCAAGCTTGTTTTTGCGGAATCCAATATCATGATAACTGGTCCCTGTTTAAGCTTTTTATTTTTATAACCAAACAACTACACTGACATGAGACAATTATTGCTCCTGATGGGAGTGGTCCTGCTTTCCATGCAGCTTTTTGCCCAACAACGCTCCGTTTCAGGTAAGGTCACGGATGCCAACGGCAAACCTGTTTTCAACGCTACCGTACTTGTCAAAGGTTCCTCGATGGGAACCACTACGAAGGAAGACGGTACTTTCACCCTCAATCTCCCTGCCACGGCCAAAACGCTGGTAATTTCATCTGTAGGCCTTGCGCCGCAGGAAGTTTCCATTGGCAACAGGGCAACACTTCTTGTTGCATTACAGCCTACCGACAAAGACTTACAGGAAGTAGTCGTGGTAGGTTATGGTACGCAAAAGAAAGCTGACATTACATCGGCCATTACCAAGGTAGGCGGTGATAAAGTGGCCAACGTGCCCTTTTCTTCCGTTGACCAGACCCTCCAGGGTAAAGTGGCCGGTATGCAGTCGGTGACCTTCAGCGGTCAGCCCGGCGCCAACCAGTCCATACGTATCCGCGGTATCGGTTCTTATGCCGCTTCTGCACAGCCATTGTTTGTTATCGATGGTATCCAGATCAATTCCGGTGACCTTTCGCGTCAAACAACTTCCAGCAACGTCCTGGCACAATTAAACCCCGATGATATCGAGTCTATTTCCGTATTGAAAGATGCGGCCGCCACCTCTATTTATGGTGCGCGCGGTTCCAACGGCGTTATCGTAATTACCACCAAAAGAGGTAAATCGGGCAAAACAAAGTTCAATGCAACCGTGGAAGCGGGAAGCAATATACACGGCGACCTGATGAAAGCAGGTAAACCACTGCGCACCGCCGACTGGCTGACGCTCTACAAGGAAGGATACACCAATTCCTACCTGGTGGCAAATCCTGCTGCTTCGCTGTCTACCGCACAAGCTGCCGCAGCTACTTCCGCCGCCGCTTATGGCGATGGCACGGTAGATACCGACTGGCCCAGCCTGCTGTTGAAAAACGGCCCCCAGGAACAATATAATATCTCTGCTTCCGGCGGCGATGCAAAGACCCAGTTCTTTATCTCTGGCGGTTATTTCAAACAAATTGGAACGACCATCGGGGAAGACCTGACAAGGTATTCCACTGTTATTAACCTCGACCACCAGGTAAACGATAAGTTGAGCTTCTCTCTCAGCATCGAGCCTAGTTATACCAAGCAAAACTCGTTTATCAGTAACTCGAGCGCGTTTGCAAGCCCCACTATGGAGTTTTATTTTGAAAGGCCTACTTCCAATCCTTTCAATGCAGACGGTTCCTATAATATCGACAGAACTTCTTCCAAAAACTTTTCCACTACCTACAATCCTCTTTATATCGTAGCCCACGATATACACAGCCTCGATAATTTTTCTGCTATCGGTAAGGCTGCGGGAACATACAATATCCTGAGCAACCTGAAGTTTACTACTTCATTCGGGATGCAGTACAACAACCTGGAAGAGTTCCAGTACAATAACCCTCTTCATGGTGATGGCGCCGCATCCAACGGCCGCGGTTATTCTTATTATACCCGTTATGCTCTTTACGACTGGGTTAACCAGCTTAGCTACCATGCTAACCTGACAAAAGATAATAACCTTACACTCGACCTCGGTGCAGGTACGGAGGCGATCAATTCAAGAGGATATAATATTACCTCCCAGACAAATAACTACCCGACTTTATTGCTGGTGGATGCAGCAAATGCTTCGACGCCTGTTGCGGGTAAGAACGATGGTACGGATTATAACTTTGCTTCTTATTTCTCAAGAGGCTCGCTGACCTATAAAGGCAAATACATCCTGGCAGCCAGCTTCCGGAGAGATGGCTCATCTCGTTTTTCCGAGTCGCACGAATATGGAAATTTCCCCTCAGCAAGCTTAGCGTGGAACGTGAGCAAGGAAAATTTCATGGATAACCTGAAGTTCGTTTCTGATGTGAAACTGAGAGCTTCTTATGGTTCTTCGGGTAATGCTGAAATCGGCAACTATACCTGGAGACAAACCTATGGTTACGGTCTTAACTACAACAACCTTCCCGGCGGCGGCTTTAACGGTATCGGTAACTCCGAATTGCAATGGGAACATGCCAACCAGGCTGATATCGGACTGGACGCCTCTTTCTTTAAAAACAGGGTGTCGTTGATTTTGGATTACTACGACAAGAAAAGCGATAAGCTGCTGTTCAACCAGCCGCTTTCTCTCACAACCGGTTTTGGTTCTATTACCAACAACATCGGAGCTTTGACCAATAAGGGTATTGAAGTAACTGTTAACGCTACACCGGTGGCCGTGAAAAATTTCACCTGGGATATCAGTTTCAACTTCACCCACAACAAGAACGTAGTTACTCAATTGCCTCCCGGACAAACGCAAATTATCAGTGGCGTGGAGTATATCGCTCCCGGTCATGATATTTACGAATTCTACATGCGCCAGTGGGCCGGTGTTGATCCTGCAACAGGCAACCCCCTCTGGTACGTCGACAATACCAAGGCCACCACTACTACCAATATCAATGCTGCAGCAACAGTACCTGTCGGCAAGAGCGCCAGCCCCAAATACTTTGGCGGTTTCTCCAACACGTTTACCTACAGGGGATTCGGACTGTCGGCCGATTTCTATTACAACTATGGCAACTACGTGCGTGACCAGTGGGCTTCTTACCTGACAGATGAAGTGAATTCAGCTTATGGTAAATATGCTTATACGTTGAACAGGTGGCAAAAACCCGGTGATATCACCAATGTTCCGAAACTGTACACCGGCGCTACCAATTCATCGGCATCTGCTACTAACAGCGCCTCTATCAACACTTCCACGAGGTTCCTCTACAAGGGCGATTTCATCCGCCTGAGAAACATCGTGTTAAGCTACAGTCCAGATCAGAAGTTTATAAAGAAGATTGGTTTTTCATCACTCAAGGTTTATGTACGGGCCACCAACCTGTGGACCAAAGTGTATGACAATGCAATTCCTTTCGATCCCGAGCAGGGCATTAGCAGCCAGTCAAACCTGAACGTATTGTATAACAAATCTGTTACAGCAGGTCTGAGCTTAGGATTCTAATTTTTAACTCTGAAAAAAAACAGTAATGAAATCGATAAAATATAAGTTATCCCTGTTTCTTCTTGCAGCGGTTGCCTTCGGGAGCTGTAAGAAGGCATTTCTCAATGATAAACCCTACGATGCGGTGCTGTTGGTGGATGCCATTAAAACGGAGTCTGATCTCCAGGGGGCCGTTTCGGGGATGTACAGCAGCTTGAGAACTACGGACCTCTATGGCCGTACGCTTCCTGTAAAAGGGGATTTAATGGCCGATAATACTTTTGTGACCACGTCCAATTCGGGCCGTTATATCCCACTGAATGCTTACCTGTTTACGAATAACGATGCGTATGCACTGGCTGTGTGGACCAACGCCTATGTAGCCATCAAATATGCCAATAGCATTATCCAGTACGGTTCTACCATTACCCCGGCCAATGCTAATATCAACGAATACCTGGGAGAGGCGTATGCCACACGTGCGTTGATGAATTTCGAGCTGGTAAGGAATTATTCACATCCTTATACGGCAGCACCCACCGATCCCGGTATTCCACTTGTATTGAAATTTGATGAAACAGCGGTTCCGGTGCGTGGTACTGTTAAGGACGTTTATACGCAAATCATTGCCGACCTGGAAAAAGCATACAGCCTGATGACCGTCTATCGCGGAACGGCTTATTTTTCAAAATATGCTGCAAGAGCGCTGGAAGCCCGCGTGTACCAGAATATGGGCGACTGGGCAAATGCCAAAACAACTGCACTGGATGTAATCAACAACAGCGGCGTAGTACTGACGCCCAGCACTGGTTACGTAGCATATTGGAATAATCCTGCAGTGCAGGCTCCCCCCGCCAAAACCGAAACATTGTTTGAAGTGGCCAGCGATTATACCAGCAACAACCAATTCGACCAGATCGGGTTTATTTACCTGACTGCCGGCGGCGGTTACGGCGATATCCTTGTCAATGCCGATTTGTACAATGCCTACAGCGCCACCGACGTGCGGAAGCAGTTGATAGGAGTTGGTACGAGAAGCGGCCAGACAGGCACGGCTTATACCTGCCTGAAATATACCAACGCGGCCAATGGCACCGATAAGGATGATACCAAGGTATTACGCCTGTCGGATGTTATGCTGATTGCTGCCGAGGCTTACTACAATACGCCTGATATTGCCAACGCTAACCTCTATCTCAACAAGGTGGCGCAGCAACGCGACCCATCCTTTGCAGGCTGGAGCGATGCCGGTGCGCAGGTACTGGAAGATATCCTGGTGGAAAGAAGAAAGGAACTGGCATTCGAAGGAAACCGTTTCTGGGACCTCGTAAGGCTGCAAAGAAGCTTTACCAAGACGACCAACCAGTCTCCCCTGGTTACCGTTGCCGTTACCCCTTCCAACAATGCGTTGATATTCCCTATTCCATTAAACGAACTCAATGTCAGCCATCTCCAGCAGAACCCCGGCTTTTAATTAGTTTGTTCATTTTAATAATAAAAAAACACCTCAGCAATGAGGTGTTTTTTTGTTAAATTCACTGTATGAAATACCTATTATTTATCCTCACGATTTTTTTTTGCAGCGCTGTTACAACAATGGCGCAGACAATAGAACACCAGGTCATTGACAGGCAGAACTCCGGTGAGGGGCTTACCTATATCTTCCAGAATACAGAAGTCAAGGGCACCCAGTTTTTGAAAGATACCTGGATGGATGCCAATATTACCAACGGTAGTGGTTATACATTCCGGCACCAGAGCGTTAAATTTGATTCGTACAACAATAAAATGGTTTATAACAGGCACGACACCGCTTTTGAACTGGCTTCAGGATCATACACCGTCGCCATATATCCCGATCCTTCCGACACCAGTAATAAAATGCTGTTTAAAAACGGGTACACTATCAACGGCAAGATTGGCCCCGATAAATACGTGCAGGTGCTGGCAGAAGGAAAAACATCCCTTGTAAAATACATTTTTAAAGAAACAGAGGAATACAACGAATACGGCAATGCCAGCAAGTTCAAAAGGTATAAGGACATGCAGCAGTATTATGTAGCTGCCAATAACCAGTTCACGCCGGTGACCATCAGTAAAAAGAATTTTGAAGCCTTCTTCCAGCCCAAATGGGCAAAGATGGAGCCTTTCCTGAAACAGCATAATATCTCCGGCAAAGACGAATCAGGCTGGGCCCAGGCGCTTGCTTATTACAATACTTTATGATCGGTCTCTTCCAGCTTTTCGAGTAGTATCAACTGGTTGAGCGCACGATTGAGGTTTTGTTCGGGGTAAGTCGTTTTGTAATACACATCGTTTTCGAGAAAGTCGGTCACATAGCGCAGGCATTGCATATAGGTGATCAGCCGGCCCGCTTTATGAATATTCTTTTTCTCCGAGCCGGTGAGGGTGCCTATCTCCGCCTGGTATTCCCGGATAATGGTATCGTAATATATTTTATGCACGCCAATAAGTTCCCAGGCGGTGCTGTTTTCATCTTCAGTGCAGGCCATGCTGCGGATCATATCGCCCAGGTCGGAGAAATAATAGCCGGGCATCATGGTATCAAGATCCACGGGACATAAGGCCTTTTCGCCCCGCTCATCGAACAAGACATTGCTGATCTTGCAATCATGGTGCATGATGCGTAGGGGATACTCTGCGGGATTCGCCGTCATCTCTTCATAAAAATCAACCAGTTCCTGCCGGTCACGTAGTTCGGAAATAACGTGCGTCGCTTTCAGCAAACGGTTGATATGGGCCGAACGGACGGTGTCTTCGAATTGCCGGTAGCGCAGGGAGAGATCATGAAAGCCCGGAATGATGGTTCGGAGCCCGGAAGCGGGCAGGCCGCTGAGCGCATGGGTAAAAGCGGCAAAGCAATGCGCGGCGGCCGATACCTGTTTCGCATCGGAGACCAGTGCAATGGACCGGGAATGGGGTATAAAAGCGGTAGCCCTCCAAAAATTGCCTTCCTCATCTGTAAAAGCATCATAACCGCCTTTTGCCTGTATCATCGCCGGGGGCTGTACCGCGGAAGATTGCTGTCGCAGGAAATCAGCCACCTGTCGGTAGTTGTAAATTATATCTCCCGGCTGGCGGAATACCGTGGGATTAATACATTGCAGCACAATGGGGGCGTTGCCGGGATAACTTACTTTATACGTATGGTGAATCAACCCCTGCCCGAGGGCTTCGATAGAGGGAATGCCCTCGCCGAACTGCCGGGCGGCTTGTTGAATGGTCGCCTGTTTCATAAATCAACTATTTAATAATCAACTATTTGACTTTTTTCATAGGATGATCTCGTTTAGAGAGCGGGAACGTGCCGGAGCTTGTATGGCATTTTATCGGCCAATATCTTGAAAGATAGTGGTTTTCAATAGATTTTCTCCTATCTTTGCACACCCAAAAAAGGGTTGTGCAGTACCCGGGGGAAAACTGCACGATTGCCCAAACGGCTCCCTAAGTGTCCGCCTGAGCGGAACGCCATCAGGGTAAAACAAGTAAATTGGACTAAAATGCCAAAGGTTAAAACCAACTCGAGCGCCAAAAAACGTTTTAAAATAACAGGCTCGGGAGAAATCACGTTTCAGAAAGCGTTCAAACGTCACATCCTCACCAAAAAATCCACCAAACGTAAAAGAGCCATGAGGCTTAAAGGTACAGTAGCTCCGGCTAACCTGGATTTTGTAAAGCGCCTGTTGCGCCTGAAATAGAATAGCTATCCAACTAATAATTTTAAACTAATTCAGATATGCCACGTTCAGTAAATGCTGTCGCTTCCAAAGCACGCAGAAAAAGAATTTTAAAGCAAGCCAAGGGCTTCTACGGCAAACGGAAAAATGTATATACCGTTGCCAAAAACATCGTAGAAAAAGGGATGACCTACAGCTATGTAGGCCGCAAGCTGAAGAAAAGAGAATACCGCCGCCTGTGGATTGCGCGTATCAACGCCGCAGTAAGAGCAGAAGGCCTGACCTATTCCGTGTTCATCCACAAGCTGGCTGAAAAAGGAATCGAACTGGATCGCAAAGTACTGGCCGATCTGGCTATGAACAACCCGGAGACCTTCAAAGGCCTGGTTGATTCAGTAAAATAAATAAGCTGTGAGCTTTGAGCCACGAGCTGTGAGAAGAGACTCATGGTTCGTAACTCATGGCTCACAGCTCAAAAAAACCGTCCCGCAATTTTGCGGGACGGTTTTTTTATTATACAAACAGCTACATTTGTACCGATTTTTTTAAATGTATTCATTCACCATCAACTACTACCCCCATCAATGAACAATACCTACCTGGACCTGGTAAGCCAAACGTTCAATTTTCCCCAGGAAGGCCTGGAAGTAAAAGACGGGTACCTTCAGTTCAACGGGCTGGACATAAAAGCGCTGATTGACAAATACGGCACGCCCATGAAACTGACCTATCTGCCCAAGATAGGCACGCAGATAAAGAAAGCCAAGAAGATGTTTGATGCCGCCTTTAAAAAACATCGCTATACGGGGGAGTATAATTATTGCTATTGCACCAAAAGCTCTCATTTTGCCTTCGTGGTGGAAGAGGCGCTGAAACACGATATACACCTTGAGACATCGTATGCTTATGATATTGAAATTATCAAAAAACTGTACGCACGCAAAAAGATCAACAAAGACGTCTTTATCATCTGCAACGGCTATAAACAAAAACCTTATACCAACCGCATTGCCGGCTTGCTGAACAACGGGTTCAAAAACGTGATCCCTATTCTCGACAATAAGGAAGAACTGCAGCAATACAAGAAAACCGTGAAAGTGCCTTTCAAACTGGGCATCCGCGTAGCGGCTGAAGAAGAGCCTACGTTCCCGTTCTATACCTCCCGCCTGGGTTTCCGGCCCCGGGATATTCTCGAGTTCTACGTAGACAAGATAGAAGGCAACGAAGACCGCTTCCAGTTGAAAATGCTTCATATCTTTCTCAACAAGGGGATTAAGGACGATGTGTATTACTGGAGCGAACTGAACAAGGTGATCAACCTTTATTGCCAGTTGAAGAAGATCTGCCCCGAGCTGGATTCCATCAATATCGGCGGCGGGTTTCCTATCAAGCATTCGCTGGGTTTTGAGTACGATTACCAGTTTATGATCAACGAGATCGTGCGCAATATCAAAACGGCCTGCAAGAAAAGCAATGTACCGATGCCACATATCTTTACCGAATTCGGCAGCTATGCGGTGGGGGAGAGCATGGCGCATATCTACAGTGTGATTGGACAGAAAATGCAGAACGACCGGGAGATTTGGTATATGATCGATTCTTCTTTTATCACCACCCTGCCCGATACCTGGGGCATCGGCGAGCGTTTCCTGATGTTGCCGATTAATAAATGGGACGAAGAATACCAGCGGGTGGTGCTCGGGGGGATCACCTGCGACAGCCACGATTATTACGATTCCGAAGAGCATATCAACGAGGTGTTCCTGCCCAAGGC
>DASYCT010000175.1:0-7859 GCA_036500065.1 Chitinophagaceae bacterium
TAATTACTATTTTCACGGGCCTGCCCACCATCTTTGCCGCCATGGGCGCCATCACCGAATGCGGCCATACAAATCCTTTACACCCGAAACCTCCGCCGAGGAACAGCGATACCAGCCGCACTTTTTCCGGCGCTATGCCCAACTGTTTGGCTATCGCCCCCCTGCTGCCCAACACCGCCTGCGTGGCATCATACACCGTAAGCTGGTCACCCTTCCATTCGGCAATAGTGGCGTGCGGCTCCATCGGGTTATGATGGTATACCGGTGTGCTGTAGGTATGTTCGATTTTCGCCGCCGCCATTGCCAGCCCCTGCTGTATATCTCCCCGCTGGTGCTGCACACCCTGCCCTACAAGCCCCTGGCGGGGCTTGTAGGCATCGGCGATGCCTTCCTCGATTTCGACCACGGGCTTTTCTTCGTCATACGCTATTTTCAACAAGGCTGCAGCCTGCTCCGCTACCTGGAAACTCTCCGCCACGACAATGGCGATATGCTGACCATCGTAGTAAATGATATCGCTCTGCAACGGCAGGAGATCTTTCTCTCCCAGCTTGCCCACTCCCGGGTTATTGCCGCTGATAGGATGCAGGGTAAGCGCGTTCTCATGTGTTATCACGGCGATCACTCCTTCCAACTGCCGCGCCGCGCTGCTGTCGATACGACGGATACGCCCTTTGGCGATCGTGCTTTGCACCGTTACCCCGTAAGCGAGGTGCTTAATAGTGAACTCCGCCGAGTAAGTAGCCGCGCCGGTTACTTTCAGCCGGCCGTCTACCCGGTCCATTGGTTTGCCGATGATCTTATTCATGCCATACCTCCTGTGATGGCCAGTGCACGGGTAAGCGTGCGCCGGGCCAGTTCCGGTTTAAAAGCATTATGTTCAAATGTAATTGCTCCTGCCAATGCTGCTTTGGCGGCAGCCTCGTACGAGGCGTGGTTGTTTTTCGCGCCCGTCAGCGCCTGCTCCGCTTCCATGCTCCGCCACGGCCGGGTGCCTACTCCGCCAAGAGCGATGCGTGCCGAACGGATGCTGCCATTGCTGATGTCCAGCGCCACGGCCGCTGATGCCAGTGCAAACTCATAAGAAGCCCTGTCGCGCACCTTCAGATAATGCGACCGTGTGGCAAAAGGAATAGCCGGCAACTCTACCGCAGTGATCAGTTCACCCGGCTTTAGTGTCGTCTCCTGTTCGGGTGTATCACCCGGCAGCAGGTGAAAGTCAGCAAAAGGAATGCTGCGTTCGCCCGCCGTCCCGCTTACCAGCACCACCGCGTCCAGCGCCGCCATCGCCACACACATATCGGAGGGATGCGTAGCGATACAGTTATTACTCGTGCCCAGCACGGCATGACTGCGGTTATAGCCGTGGATAGCGGCGCAGCCGCTGCCGGGCATTCGTTTATTGCAGGGAAAACTGGTATCATAAAAATAAGGACAGCGGGTGCGTTGCAACAGGTTGCCGCCCACGGTGGCCATATTGCGCAGTTGCGGTGAAGCGCCCGCCAGCAGCGCCTGCGACAATACCGGGTAATGCCGGCTGATATAGGGATGCCAGGCCAGGTCGCTGTTGCGCACCAACGCACCGATACGTACCCGCCCGTCAGCCAATACCTCGATATCTTTCATCGCCAGCCCATTGATATCGATGAGCTGCGAGGGGCTTACGATATTCATCTTCATCAGGTCAACGAGGTTGGTGCCCCCGCCAAGATAAGCCGCTCCTGCATCCCCCTCCCGGGCTCGTATAGCTGCGGGTATATCCGTCGCCTGCGTAAATGTAAACGGTTGCATAAGCTAATAGTTTAGATGTTGCACGTTTCCCATATAGGCTCTTGCTTCTTTAATCGCGTCCAGTATATTTTTATAGGCCCCGCAGCGGCAGATATTACCGCTCATCTGCTCGCGGATGGCCGCATCGGTAAGTGCTTTCCCTTCACTGAGCAACCCCACCGCGGAGCAAATCTGCCCGGGCGTACAATACCCACATTGAAAAGCATCGTGTTTGATAAATGCCGCCTGTACCGGGTGCAACCGGTCTCCCACGGCCAACCCTTCCACCGTCGTCACCCGGGCCTGCTGGCAGGCCGCCGCCAGCGTAAGACAGGAATTGACCCGCCGGCCGTTAACCAACACCGTACAGGCCCCGCATTGCCCCCGGTCACAGCCTTTTTTTGTGCCCGTAAGATGAAGCTGTTCCCGCAGGGCATCCAATAAACTGGTGCGCGGGTCGATAGCCAGCGACAACCGTTGACCATTAATAATAAAGCTGATGGATATAAGAACCGGCGATATCGTGGCCGTGCGTACCGTTTCGGGAATGATCCCGGATTGCGACAAAGGAGCGAACGCTAATCCAAGACCGGCGAAAGTAAATTGTTTGATAAAGTGGCGGCGGCTGCTGATAGTAGCAGCGATAAAAGCGGTGATAACATCGTCCTTCTCTTCTTTCATGCGCCGGGGATTAAAAGATGAAACAGTCCAGGTATAACAACTGGTACATCAATTATTATCCCAACCCTTCTTCAGGACGGCATGTAGTATATAATGGAGAAAATAAAAGAAAAAATGTAGAAAAAAGGCCCCGATAGTTTAGAGATAAAGAAGAGCACTTAACGTTTATAACGTATAATTACCTGCTTTTTACTCCGTATTTTATAGCGTTCCAACATATTATTTTTTTTATTCGTCTGAATACAATTTCATCTTCAGCACCGCGTTAATATAACGGTTTTTCATAGGATATTGGATTTTAAACGGGGCTGGATTTCTATCCTGGCCCTTTTTTTATGTTTTCACCCATATAGCTTTAAAAACCTACTTTTGTGGTATGTCAATAGCCGTCACAAATAAGGAATCTCTCATACGACAAATCATTGCCCATCGCAGGCAGATAAGGTCGTATGGAGTGAAGAGCCTGGGCTTATTTGGCTCCTTTTCAAAACAGGTGGCTATACATGACGGCAGCGACATCGATTTCCTGGTGGATTTCGAAACGGGTAAAAAGACCTATGACAATTTTATGGATCTTGGTTTTTACCTGGAAGAGTTGCTGGGAAGAAAAATAGACCTCGTAACCCCCCAGTCCCTGAGCAAATACATAGGGCCTTATATCTTAAATGAGGTAGAAAATGTTGGCCTCTAATCTTGAGTTACTCCGGCACATACCACTCTTCAATATATTACCTCAATAACCTATTTTTGCGGGAATTGATAATAAAACAAGCAGATGTCCGAAAAAATCGTTGAACTCCGCCACGCCAATATTTACCAGGGTGATAGCCTTGTATTGGAGGATGTAAACATCACTGTCAATAAAGGAGAGTTCGTGTACCTCGTCGGCAAAACGGGTACCGGTAAATCCAGTTTGCTGAAAACACTCTACGGCGACCTCCACTTCAAAGAAGGCGATGGCACCGTGGCCGGGTTTAACCTGAAGGACATGGACTGGAAAAAAGTGCCCTTTCTCCGCCGCAACCTCGGCGTCGTATTCCAGGACTTCCAACTGCTCACCGACCGCAACGTAAACGAAAACCTTAAATTCGTGCTGAGAGCCACCGGCTGGAAAGATGATAAGCTGATGGATGAAAAAATAGCGGATGTGCTGGACAATGTCGGCCTGCGCAGCAAGGGATTTAAAATGCCCTTTGAAATGAGCGGCGGCGAACAGCAACGTGTCGATATCGCCCGCGCCCTGCTCAATTCACCCAAGCTGATCCTCGCCGATGAGCCCACCGGTAACCTCGACCCCGAAACATCCGATGAAATCATGCACCTGCTGGTCCGCATTTGCAAAGACTACGGCACCGCCATCATCATGGCTACCCACGATTATATCGTCATTAATAAGTTTCCCGCCCGGATGATTAAAACAGAAAGAGGAATGGTGGTCGACAATGCTACCATATCAATGCTATAAGCTTTTTTGCATTCAACCGGTTGTTGTATTGGCTACCCAGTACTTTTTCCCGCAGCCGGATTTCTTCGCCGGTAAACGGCTGGTGGTATAGTTGTATGATGATCTCCCGGAAAGATTCCGCGGTGGTCCCGATATGACAGGCCGGTTCCAGTCCTGATAATTCTACCGCAGCATCATTCACCACGCAATGACGGCCATTGAACAGCGAGTTGAGCAGTTTCAGTTTGATACCCGTTTCATTAAAGGAAGGCAGCACGTTTATCTGTGCTTTTGCCAGCAGGTCCCGCATCTCATCCTCCGCCGGGTTGGCCAGCAGGCAGGCATGAGGGTGGGCTTCCACGGCCTTCGCCAGTTTGGCCGAAGGGTTTTTGCCGGCAATGACAAAGGGGACGGGTAAACCGTTAAAGACTTTTTCCAGCAGCCAGAGCGCCGCCTTCTCGTTTTCCGGCACCGACAGGTTGCCCTGGTAAAGACAATAACAGCCGATGCCTTCCTTGCTTTTTATTTCCTGCCAGGGGATGAACACGGGTATATGGCTTACCTGCCCGGCGTTGAACTGGTCGCGGTAGCAATCCACGTCCTTGCCGGCCACGGCGGCAATGGGGAGCCGGTTGGCCAGCTTGTGCTCGTATTGCTTCAGCAGGCGGCTTTCAATATAATAATAGGCTTTTTTAAACAGCGAACCCGAATACTTCGAGAGCTGGTAATAATATTCGTGCTCCACGTTGTGCAGGCGAAGAATGAGCTGCCGGTCTTTGAACCGTTCACAGCATACGGGATACGTGCAATGCACACCTTCTAACAGGATGGGATAATCGTCTTTTAATAAATTGGTCATCAGGTCTTCGTTGGAGCGCGAACAGACGATATAGGGCAGTTTCATCGAAAAACCCTTGTGACCTTCATTACGATGATAATAATGTACTTCCTCGCAGTATTTATTCAACTCCGGCTGCCGCCCCCGCCCGTATTCAAAACAATGCAGGTAGATGCGCACGCCTTCTTCCTTCAGTACTTTCAACTTGCAGAAAAGATCAAATACACCTCCGTAGTCGAGAGGGTAGGGCACGTCATGACAAACAATATGTAAGTATCTTTCCACGCTTTATAAAAACAATTGATGATAAAAAGCAATTAACTTCTTTTCTTCTTCCTGCCAGTTTAGTGATAACCGGGCTTTTTGACAATTGGCTGCCAGGCGCTTGTATTCCTGGTCATTTTCCAGCAGGCCGTTCAGCGAAGCGGCAATGCTTTCAGTACTTACATCTTTGGTTAGAACAGCTACTTCGCTCAAATTGTTCAGTTCCCGGTAGGCCGGGTAATCCACGCAAAGCTGTGGAATGCCTGCTTGCAGGTAGTCGAAAAAACGGTTGGCAAGCGAATAATAATTGCTTTTGCCGGTATCGTCGAACAAAGTGATGCCAATATAAGCCGAACGCGTCACCATCTTTAATGCCTCCGGTTCCAGCATGCCTTTAAAGATCACTTTTTCTTCCAGTCCGTATTGTTTTACCAATTGCTGCGCCTGTGTCCTGAAATTGCCATCGCCGCAAATCAATAACCGTGCGGGAACTTTTTGCATGGCCGGGATAAGCGTTTCAAAACACCGGCCCTCGTTTACCGCTCCCTGGTAAAGAATAAACCGCTCCGTTTTTTCCACCGGTGCAACGTCTTCCAACCGGGCGATGCTGCGGATCACTTCATATTGTACGCCATACATCTTTTCAAATTCCGCGGCAATGATCGCATTCACGGTGTACCCCCTGCGAAAGGCCGGTACGCAAAAACGCTCGATGCGTTTCCATATTTTATAAATGGCGGGGCGGGTCACGATTTCTTTCATCTCGCAGAACAGCTCATGGGCGTCATAGACCCGGGGGATGCCCCTGAGCCGGGAAACCAGGTGAACCGGCAGGATGGTATCGAGGTCGATGGCGCAGGCTGCATCCGCCCGCTGCCCAAGCAGGAAAAAGAACAGGCGGAGGTTAAATTCGGCGTAAAACAGCTTGCCGCGCCCAAAGAACACAGCCAGCCTTTTTTGCCCGAAAGAGGCCCCGGCAAGGGGTGGGGAACCCTTTCTTTTTACCCCCACCAGCAGCACCTGGAAGCCCTCCCCGGCCAGCGAACGGCAGATGCGTATCATCCGCTGGTCGTAGACAAGGTCGTTGGTGACGGTAAAAATGATTTTCTTTTGCATGCAGTGGGCGGATTGGCCGGGGGTGGCTCACCCCGGGCCGGTAGCCTATTTCGCCGCCAAAATCCCAAAAAAACTCCAATCCACCGCCTTATTTCTGAAATATTTCTCTACCTTTGCCGCCGAAATAACAAGATGTAATTAATTGGATGCCTTTAAAAAAAGTTCTACGATGCCTTACTTAACAAAAGAGAAGCAAGCTAAGATTTTCGAAGATTTCGGTGGTAAAGCTACCAACACCGGGTCTACCGAAGGACAAATTGCTGTGCTGACCGAACGTATCTCCCAGATTTCCAAGCACCTGCAGGTGAATAAGAAAGATTTCTCCACCAACCGCGGCCTGATGTCAATGGTAGGTAGAAGAAAAAGTTTACTGACCTACCTCAGCAGGCGTAACCTCAAAGGTTACCGCGAACTGATCGAAAAACTCGGACTTAGAAAATAACCATATATTCGTATACAGGTGTTCCCAACTGAATCGACGGTTGGGAATCCTTGTATACGGATTTTTTTGTTCAAACCATTTTAGTAGAAGTACAGAGTACGATTGTTAGACGCCATTCCCACCTCTCTTATAACACCCTGGTACTAGATACTTCTTAGTTTTTATCTTAATTCAAATTTATGTTGTCACAACCTCTTCAAGCAAAATTTACCATAGGTGATGGCCGGGAAGTCATTATCGAAACCGGCAAACTGGCCCGCCAGGCAGATGGCTCGGTAACGGTTCGCCAGGGAAAATGCATTATCCTGGCTACGGTAGTAGCCAATAAAGAGCCCAAAGAAGGGCAAAGCTTTTTCCCCCTCACCGTTGACTACCAGGAAAAATTCGCCTCTGCCGGCCGCATACCTGGTTCCTTTTTCAAACGCGAAGCAAGACTCAACGATTATGAAGTGCTGACCAGCCGCCTGATCGACCGTGCGCTCCGCCCCCTGTTCCCCGATGATTATCTCTGCGAAGTGCAGGTACTTGTTACCCTCATTTCCAGCGACCCCGAAGTAATGCCCGACGCACTGGCCTGCCTTGCCGCTTCCGCCGCACTGGCCGTGTCAGACGTTCCTATCCAGGAAATCATCTCCGAAGTACGGATAGCCCGTATCGACGGCAAGATGGTGGTCAACCCTTACCGCAGCGAACTGGCAAAAGCCGATATGGACTTCCTTATTGCCGCCACCGATAAGAACATCATGATGGTGGAAGGCGAAGCCAAAGAGTGTTTGGAAGAAGACCTGGTAAAAGCCATTGAACTGGCCCACACCGCCATCAAGGTACAGGTGAAAGCACAGGAAGAACTGCGCGCCCTGAAAGGCGTTACCGCCAAAAGGGATTTCAAGAAACCCGACCACGACGAAGAACTGCGCGCTAAAGTAAAAGACTTCGCTTCTTCCAAAGTATACGAAGTAGCCAAAGCCGCCCTCAGCAAACACGAACGTTCCGATAAATTCGAAGAAATACAAACCGCCCTCCTCGAACACCTCAAAGCGGAGTATAAAGTGGCCGAAGGCGAAAACCTCGACGAAAAGATCAAGAAGTTCGCAAAGACCTATTACCACGACGTGCAGTACGATGTCGTGCGCGATATGATCCTCAACGACAAAGTGCGTCTCGACGGCCGTGGCCTCGACCAGGTACGCCCGCTGGCAATGGAAGTGGATGTATTGCCTTCACCGCACGGCGCCGCCCTGTTCACCCGCGGTGAAACACAATCCATCACCACGGTTACCCTCGGTACGCCGCTCGACTCACTG
>DASYCT010000176.1:0-3831 GCA_036500065.1 Chitinophagaceae bacterium
GGCATCGAGGTTGGTGGTGGATATGGTGGCAAGGTCGTTGGCATAGGTGCCGTGAATGCCGGCGGCATCGGTGGGCGTATTGTCGTTTTCAAACTGGTTGGTAAAATGATCCAGTCCTGCATGGCCCATTACGCTCAGCCAGGGCAGGAGGTCGGCGGTGAGCTTTAAAGAGCCCATCAACTGGTCATGGGTGAAGGTGGTATTGTTCTTCAGCGTATTCCACCAATACCAGGGAATGGAAGCATTGTCCTGTGAAGGGGAACTGTTGATGACCGTTTGATTTTGTGAACCGTCTTTATTGACGGCAAGGGCTTTTTCAAGGGGTTTATAATCCATCGGCAGGTTATAATCGGTCACGTAGCCGATGCCCGAGGAGGATTGCCCTTCGCCAAGCAGGTTAGGTGCATTGAGCCGGTTCAGGTTGGTGTAGGTGGCCGTAGCTTCTACTTTTACTTTCTTACTCACGTTGATGGAGGAACCGATATTGAATACGTTTTGTGAAAAGTTGCTGTTGTAGGTAATGGCATCGTTGTCGGTGCGGGTATAGGATACACGCAGGGTGCCGAGGTCGCCGCCACCGGCAAAGGATACATTGTGCGTGATGGTATGACCGGGTTTGTAAAAGCTTTTAAAGATATTGGGATTGCCGGTATAGGGGCGGGTAACGCCGTCCCACCAGGTCAGTGGCTGGCCGCTCATCTTCGGACCCCAGGAAGCACCGTCGCCGGGGAAACCGATGTAGTTCCAGAAATTGGTACCGCCGGGTACTACGGAATGGGGGCCGTAAAAATCGTTGCTGCTCATTTCGCGGTCGTTGCCGCCGCCATCCTTATAGAACGAGGGGGTGGCGGAGTAAAGGGTTTCGGTCATGCCCATGCCATATTCATCCTGCAATTGCATAAAGCGATAGGGATCGTTCCAGCGGGCGGAGAAGTTATAGTTGAGCCCCAGGCCTTTTTCCCGGCTTCCCTTCTTCGAGGTGAGCAGTAAAACGCCGTTGGCGCCGCGGGCACCATAAAGGGCAGCGGCGGTGGGTCCTTTCAGCACGTTGACGCTTTCGAAGTCATCGGGATTGATGGTATTTAAAAAAGACCCATAGTCGGTGACCTGGCTGGAATTGACATCGGTGTTCTGGCCGAGCAGGTTTTGGGTGGTAAGATTTTGTCCCTGGGGAAGAATGGGTTCGTTGTCGATCATCACGCCATCGACGACGATCAGCGGCTGGTTGTTGCCAAGCAGGCTATTGTTGCCACGGATAACGATACGGGTGGAACTTCCTTCCACGCCATTGGGGACGGAGATATTGAGACCGGCAGATTTGCCCATCAGTCCTTGTGCGAGGTTGGGCGGGTCGCCTTTAATAATATCGGCGCCGGCTATTTTCTGGTCGGAATAGCCGAGCGAACGGGGATCTCTTTTAATGCCCAGCGCGGTGACAACTACATCGTTGAGCTGGCTGGTCTGCTCCTGTAAGGTGATCGAAAGGGGTTCGGCAGACGAGCCGATGGTTTGATTAAAGGGCGCGTAGCCGATGGCGGAGATAACCAGTATTTCTCCCGGGTCGGCCTTTATCTCGAAATGTCCGCTGGCATCGGTAGTGGCGCCTCGTTTAGTGCCTTTGATAACGACGCTGGCGCCGGCAATGGCGGCGCCGTTGGTGGCGGAGACTACGGTACCGGATATAACCGCCTCCACATGCCGGGGAAGGTTATTTTCCCCGGCCGGAGGTAGGGTCGTTTTCTCAGTGACAAATACGGTTCTGTTTTGAATATAGTAGCTCAGGGGTTGATCGGAAAAGCATTGGTTCAACACATCCGCGAGGGGAGCGTCTTTCACATTGATGGTAACGGGCCGGGCGCTTTTTAGCAAATCATAATTGTAGAAGAAGGTGTAACCGGTTTGTTTTTTGATCTCCGAGAATACCTTCTTCAACGGTATGTTGGTACCGGAAAGGGCAACGGTTTGTGAGAATCCGCCGGCGTGAACATTCAGCAAGCCAACCGTCAGTAAAATAATGGTCATCTTCATCGCCAGCAGTGTTTGATGGTGTGATAGAAGCCGGCTATTGCCCCGGGAGGGGAGCAAAGCATGGCTTTTGCCAAAATCTTTCATAATTTTGCAGTGTTTGGGTTTTAAATAATAAACTATACCAGCTTATAATGAAGGACCCAACTTACCGGCCGGGAGCACGTCACTGCTTCCGGCTTTTTATTGGAGGTCCCTGGACACGTTGTTAATAGGCGCCTTCGGCGCCTCCCTTTTCAACACGGAGTAAACAGAGTTTAAGAGGGCACGGAGGATCAGGGCAATACCGTTAGTATGGTGCCCTCTAATCTAAAGTGAACTTTGCTTTTGCTTAAGCCGGTCAGTACCTGCGCCAGGCTAAGGTCCCTGCCAATCTCACCGCCGAACAGTGTGCTGCCGGGTTCGCCTTCGTAGCGCACCTGTACGCCGTACCAGCGGGCAATCTGCCGCATGAGGGCGTGCACATCGGCGCCTTCAAAACTGAAATGGCCGTTCTTCCAGGCGATGGCCTGATCGGTATCGGCATCCTTTATCAATAAAAAATCATTGAGGCCTTTTGACTGGGCCTGCTGGCCGGGACGGAGCAACAAACTGGCCGTGCCCTTCACCATGCGGATGGAGCCTTCGAGCAGGGTGGTCTTTACCGATGCTTCATCGGGATAGGCATTCACGTTAAAATGGGTGCCCAACACTTCCGCCTGCATGCCGGCCACGTTGACGCGAAAGGGTTTGTGTTTGTCTTTTGCTACTTCGAAATAGGCTTCCCCGGTCAGTTCCACTTCGCGGCTATCGCCGTTGAAGGCGGTGGGGAAACGGAGGGAGGACATGGCGTTCAGCCATACCTGTGTGCCATCCGGCAGGGTGACCTGGTATTGACCGCCCACCGGCGTGGATATCCTGTTATATACCATCGTGGCAGTACCGGAGCCTGCCGCATCGTAGGATAGTTTGCCTGCATCGAGTTTGACGATGCGGGTATTGCCTTGCCGTGCCAGGTCGCCTTTGCCGGCGCTGTCGAGCACGATGGTGCTGCCATCGGCAAGGGTCAGGATCGCTTTATTGCCACCGGGAGCTATATCGTTTTTAAACTGGTTGGCGATGACCGGTTGTTGTTTGGGGGGTGCCTGGCGACGCCAGAGAAAGGCACTGAGGCCGAGTAAAAGGAAGACTGCGGCGGCGGCGCTGTAGCGCATGATTGGCCGGATTGCCGGGGGTCGCTGAACGATGGCTTCGCTGCCGGGAGTGGCGTCCTGCAGGTATCTTTCCAGTTTGCCTTTGTTGAGCAAATGAAAAAAGACCTGCAATTCTTCGGGGTTGGCGGTGCCGGCGATGTAGCGATCCACCAGTTGTTTATAAGCATCTTTCTTTCTCATCTATAACAGGACGGAAGAAAGAGGCGGACAGGACATAGTGCGGGAGAAAAATATTTTAGAAATGGGAAGAAGAACGGATAAGCGCTAATAAAGGCAGCAGTACGCCGAGGGAGCCACCGAATTCAGTTTCGGCGGCACTGCGGAATCGCTGAAGGGCCTGTACCATGTGGTTACGGACGGCATTGCGGGAAATGCCGAGGGCGGCAGCCACTTCCTCGTAGGATTTGGCCTGTTCGCGGCAAAGCAGGAATACCTCGCGGGAACGGGGCGGCAGGACATCGAGGGTGCGGCGGATAAACAGGCGGTAATCTTTTTGCAGGGCTTCGTCTTCGAAGAAACCGGGGTGGTCATGGAAATGGCGGGCTATCTCGCGTTTTACGATGTCCGATTTGCCGGCGGCGCGGAGGGTGTCGATGGCCTGGTTGCGGGAGAG
>DASYCT010000177.1:0-18830 GCA_036500065.1 Chitinophagaceae bacterium
TCGTTTATAACCAATTATGAACAAAATGTGGACTAAATACCCTGCCCTCATTGCTGCCACCCTCCTGGCAGCGGCATTTCCCGCCGGCCATTGCCTGGCGCAATATTACTACAAGGACATCCTGGTAACCGCTCAAATCAGCGCTAACTACCACCTGCTCCGCGATAATAAGGTCAGCGCCGTACACGTCACCCCCTACGAGCTCGATAACCCCCTTAAAGAAGGCGTTACCCTTGAGCAGACCGTATACCCCTCCGACCGCCTGGTAGTGACCCATAGCAAGGTACCCGATGCCGGCGAATCCTGGGTAAAAGCCTGGTACGATGAAAAAGGCCGCCTTGTCACCTCCGTCGACAGCACCGAAGAAACGGTTACCCGCTCGGTTTACAGCTACGATGCCGCCAGCCGCCTGGTAAGCATCAGCAGCAGTTCCGTACCCAAAAACGACCCGACCGAAACAGAAATACACCAATGGACCTGGAATGCCGCCGGCAAACCCTCGAAAATGCTCAAAATCAAAGACGGCATCGATACCAGTTTTGTCGTGCTGGAACCCGATGAAAAGGGAAATGTGGGAGAAGAAAAAGTGACACGCTTCAGGGTGACCATCGGCGATACCTATTACTATTACGATGCCCAAAACCGCCTCACCGATGTGGCGCGTTACAACAAAAAAGCGGACCGCATCCTTCCCGACTATATGTTTGAATACAACGACGCCAACCAGCTCACCCAGATGATCGTCGTGCCCGAAGGCTCACCCGAATACCAAACCTGGAAGTACACCTACAATGAAGACGGCCTGAAACAACAGGAACAGGTCTACGACCGGAAAAAACAACTCATGGGCAAAGTGGAGTACAGCTACGACAAGGGCAGGTAACTTTATTTACGGCCTTCTTGCGCCTTCGGCGCTTATTATAAACACTGAGTAAACAGAGATACGGAGAGCACGGAGTAAAAAAGTTGTAGGCCAAATATATTCTCCGTGTCCTCCCAAACTCCTTTTCCTCCGTGTTGAAAAAAAGGCGCCGCAGGCGCCTAAATCATTTCCTTCAGCCTACCCACCACCGCATCAATCTCTTCCTTCGTATTGCTCTTGCTGAAAGAAAACCGTACCGCCACCTGGTCAGGATTATTATAAATAGCCCGTATCACATGCGAACCCTGGTCCGCCCCACTCGTACAGGCGCTGCCGCCCGAAGCGCAGATATTATTAATATCGAGGTTAAATAAAATCATCTCCGATTTCTCCGTTTTTGGAAAGGATACATTCAATACGGTATACAGGCTCTTGCCAAATGCATCGCCGTTGAAGTAAACGCCTTGTACCCGCTGTTGCAACTGCTCCGCCATGTACTGCTTCAGGCCCTGTATATACGCCCTGTCGGTTTCATGATGGGCGGTAGCCAGTTCCAGCGCCTTCGCAAATCCAACGATGCCGTACAGGTTTTCCGTACCCGCCCGCATATTGCGTTCCTGCGAACCACCATGTATATAAGGACGTATCCGCACGTTTTCATTGATGTACAGGATACCAACGCCCTTGGGACCGTGAAATTTATGACCCGCCGCTGTGATAAAATGCACCGGCGTATTTCTCAAATCAAACGGGTAATGCCCCACCGTCTGCACCGTATCCGAATGAAAAATGGCATTGTACTGCTTGCAAAGAAGACCCACCGCATGAATATCCAGCATATTGCCGATCTCGTTATTGGCATGCATCAGGCTGACCAGGCATTTGTCCTCGCTTTCCGCCAGCAGCCGCTTCAGGTCGTCCATATCGATATGACCATCGGGCAGCACGTTCACATAACTCAGCTTCACTTTCCCGCCGCTGTGCTGGTGCTCCACCGAATGCAGGGTGGCATGATGCTCCAGCGGCGATGAAATGATATGCCTGCACCCGAGATCATGTATAGCCGCCGAAATGGCCGTATTGCTGCTCTCCGTGCCCCCCGAAGTAAAAAAGATTTCCGCCGGGTGGGCATTGAGGATCTTCGCCACGCTTTTCCGCGCATTCTCTATTGCAAGACGCGTTTCCCGCCCATACGAATAAATAGAAGAGGGATTACCGAATTTTTCCGTTAGGTAGGGCATCATCGCTTCCAGCACCCGCGGATCAAGCGTTGTGGTAGCGGCATTATCAAAATATATTCTGTCCATTGTTTATACAGGTAGTTAAGCCATTAACCATAACAACCGGAAGTGAACGATTGTTAGTTGAAGGCGCAAAGATACATAAACCACTTAAAGTAGGAGGAAGCAATGAAACCGGGTGGGGTTAAAATCCACCAAGCCCCGGGGAAAGAACATAAACCCTTCATTTTGAGTGACGAATGGGGAGCTTACAACTTGGAGCTGGCAGCTTCCCTTATATCCTGTATCAGCCTCAGCGCTATATTATTAGCCGTCGTCTCAAAATTACTTTCCGCGTAAATGCGTATGATAGGCTCTGTATTGGAAGTGCGGAGATGCACCCAATCATTGTCAAATTCGATTTTTAACCCATCTTCTGTATTGACGGGCTGCCGCTGGTACTTGGCCTTGATTTTCCCGAAAATCTCCTTTACATCTACCCCGTTTTCCAGCTCTATCTTGTTCTTGGAGATAAAATAATCCGGGTACCGCGTACGAAACGATTTCAGCCCGTTCCGGTGCTGCGCCAGCGCACTCAGGAACAACCCCGTGCCAATCAACGCATCACGTCCATAATGAAAATCCGGCACGATAATGCCGCCGTTGCCTTCGCCGCCGATAACGGCATTCATTTCTTTCATCTTGTTCACCACGTTCACCTCTCCCACCGCGGAAGGAAAATACTCGCCCCCATGCTTCAGGGTGATTTCTTTCAGCGCCTTGGTCGACGACATATTGGACACCGTATTCCCTTTTCGCTTACCAAGCACATAATCCGCTACGGCCACCAGCGTATATTCTTCTCCGAACATGCTCCCGTCTTCACACACAAAACACAGCCTGTCCACATCCGGGTCCACCGCAATGCCAAATGAAGCAGCATGCTTTTTCACCAGCGCGCTCAGTCCCGACAGGTTTTCAGGTAAAGGCTCCGGGTTATGAGCAAAACGCCCGTTCACTTCCCCGTTCAGCACGATCACCTCTTTTACACCCAATGCCTTCAGCAGCGGGGGCATAAACAGGGCGCCGGTAGAATTGACCACATCTACCACTACCTTATAATTCTTTGCTTTTATAGCGGCCACATCCACCAGCGGGTAATTCACGACCGCGTCCACATGCTTTTGCAGTGTATCATTGCGCTGCGTGTAAAGACCTAACTTATCTACATTGGCAAACAGGAAATCCTGCCGTGAAGCAGCTTGTAAGATCGCCGCCCCGGCTTCCGCGTTTACAAATTCACCCTCGCTGTTCAGTAATTTTAGTGCATTCCCTTCTTTGGGATTGTGACTGGCCGTGATGATGATACCACCACCCGCCTTTTCCCATTTTACCGCCAGTTCTACCGTGGGAGTGGTAGACAGTCCGAGGTCAACGACCTCGATACCCAGGCTAAGCAGGGTGTTCACCACCAGGCTGCTCACCAGCTCGCCGCTGATACGTCCATCGCGCCCAATCACCACCTTTGGCAACGCCCTCTGTCTTATAAGCCAGCTGCCATAAGCAGCCGCGAATTTTACAATGTCTACCGGTGTAAGATTATCGTTCACCTGCCCGCCGATCGTACCCCGGATTCCTGATATACTTTTAATCAATGCCACGGTTGTCTGTTTTACTCAACTGCGAAAATAAGGGTTTATAGCATTTTCCGTCCTACTTTTGGCGAAAGTTCAGGCATGCCCCCCTCCGGATCGTGGTTTAAAGAATGGTTCAACTCCCCCTATTATCATCAATTGTATTTCAATAGGGATGAAAACGAAGCCGCTGCCTTTATCCGTTTGCTGCTCAATCATTTACGGCCTTCTCCTGGCTCATTGATGGTAGATATCGCCTGCGGGCGGGGACGGCATTCAAAAATCCTCGCGGCCGAAGGATATGATGTCACCGGCATCGATCTCTCTCCCGCCAGCATCGATTATGCCCGGCAGTTCGAATCGGAACATCTTCATTTTTTCCGCCACGATATGCGCCTCCCTTTCTGGATCAATTATTTTCAATACGCGTTCAATTTTTTCACCAGTTTCGGCTATTTCCGCACCGAGCGCGAGCATTACAATGCCGTCCGCACCATCGCACAATCACTCAAAAAAGACGGACGCCTCGTCCTCGATTACCTCAACGTACATTACGCCGAAGACCACCTTGTCCACAAATCGGAAAAGGAAATCGACGGCGTAACATATTACCTTACCAAATGGTACGATGAAACCCATTTCTACAAGAAGATCGTCATCGAGGACGAACAACGGACCCAACCCCTGGAATTCACCGAAAAAGTCGCCAAGTTTACCCTCGGCGACTTCAATGACATGTTTTCCTTCCACCACCTGCAAATACAGGAAGTGTTCGGCAATTACCAGCTCGGCTCGTATGATGTAAAAAAATCGCCCCGCCTGATCATGATAGCGAAGAAAAGTAGCTAGCGACCAGTAACCAGCAATCTGCAACCTACCTACTCACGCACCTAAACCCCAAATGCTCCATTCCGCTATCCTCCGTGCTCTTCATCCGCCTTGCCACCCGGTAGCCACTGCAATAACTGTCGTTGCATAAAAAGGAACCGCCCCGTATCACCCGTTTTTTGGCATAGGGCTCGTCGGGATCATAACTCTGTGCCGGGCCCGCAGGATTCTTTATACCGGCTGCACTGGCAACCGTCTTATAATAAGTATTGTTATAATAATCATTACACCATTCCCATACATTGCCTGCCATATCGTACAAACCATAACCATTAGGTGCAAATGATTTCACCGGCGCGGCATAATAGAATTTATCCACCAGCGTATTCTTATCCGGGAAATGCCCCTGCCAGGAATTGGCCCTGGGCTTGCCCGCATCCACCGGCTCATCGCCCCAGGGATATATCTTTCCTTTCAGCCCTCCCCGCGCGGCAAACTCCCATTCCGCTTCTGTGGGCAGCCGCTTGCCCGCCCATTTGCAATACGCCTGCGCATCATACCATGACACATGCACCACCGGTTCATTTTCCTTTCCTTTTATACTGCTGCCTCCGCCACGCGGGTATCGCCAGCTCGCCCCTTTTTTCCACGCCCACCACTGACCGTAATCATTCAAATCCACCGCGTGTGCCGGCGGCGAAAACACCAGTGAAGCCGCGACCAGCAAACTGTCATCCGGTTTGGCCGTACCCGGCGGAAGCTGTTTTTTTAATTCGTTCCAATCCGGTTTTTGTTCCGCCGTAGTGATATAACCCGTTGCCGCTACAAATTTTTCAAATTGTGCATTGGTCACTTCCGTCGCATCCATCCAAAACCCGTCTACCGTTACCTTGTGTTTCGGGTATTCGTCTTCCGATGCCTGGCTATTGTCGCCCCCCATCATAAAACCGCCGCCAGCTATCCATACCATGCCCGCATGACTTGCAGCTGTACCCCCGTTGCCCGGCATTGCCGCTTCCTTTCCCGAAGGCTGCGCCGAAGCAAAACGCGCCGGTAGGTTCGACTCACAACAAATCGCTTTCTTGTGGATCGAATCCGGCCGCCCCGCAACGGCCACCGGAGCCGGGCCATTGCCACAGGAACCCATGAAAAATAAAGCCGACGGCAACAGTAAATAATATCCTTTCTGCATAACCAATAGAATTAGAATGCTCCCGCAAAGATAGTTTATCCTGCCCTGTCGGGATTGCCTTCGTCTGTATGTGGTTGCTCGGGTTCCTTTTTAAATTCCAGTCTCCCGAACTTCAAAGTAAAGCTGATGCCGAACGACTGGTAGGGCACTTTGCGTGTGCTGTTCAGCGTGAACCCCTGCCCTGTCACTTCCGTCGGCTGGTTCACATATTTATTAAAGGGATTGGTAGTAGTAAAACCGACACTGCCTTTCTTATGCCAGAGCTGCTTGCGGAAGGCAAAACTATACGAGGAAAAAGACGGGTATTTGCCCTGTACCTCGTTGCGGGCCGAATTGAAATTGCCAAAAGCCTCGCCGATGAAATTGTTATTGAACTGGTACGTGATATTCATATTCGCCCGGTAGTTGAAACTATTGATGGTGCCGGTCGTAATCCCGTTTTCAATATACCGGTCGAAAAAAGAAAGATTGGTGCGCACATTCAGTTTGGATGTCAGCGGCACCGAGCCGTACAGGTTCAGCCCCAAATTATTTTCCACGCCGATATTCTCCGAGCTGGTCACCGACACGTTGGTGTACACCGAATCACCCACCTTGTAGGAAGGATGGTAAACGATATAAGGTTGTATGTCCTGCGCGGAACGATGGTAGAAAAGCGCCACGTTGAACGAACCGCCCTTATCGAACGATTTCATATAACCCAGTTCGATATTGTTCGCCACTTCCGGCAGCAGGTACGGGTTGCCCGTTGACAGGTTTTTTGGATCGCTGGCATTCACATAAGGATTCAGTGCGCGGTAACCCGGCCGCTGGATACGATGTGAATAGCTTATTTTGATGCTTTCCTCGTTGGAAAAACTGTGCGAAATCACCAGTGCAGGCGCCCAGGTATTATAGTCCGGGATACTGGTAACCGCCGCCTTGGAAAAATCCGCGCTGGTCTGCGTACGTTCATAGCGCAGCCCGGCTTTGGCATCCAGGAAACTACCGATCGGGAAAGCCAGCGATGTGTAAGCTGCATAAACATTGCGGTTATAGATCAGCTGGTTCGACTGCGTCTTATCATATTCATAGCTGCCCGTTCCGCCATTATAAGAAAACACATCGGTGTTGCTGCTTATCTTTCGTATATCTGTTTTCAGACCGCTTTCCAGCTTTACCTTATCGCTCAGCGGCTGCGTATAATCTGCCTGCAGGCTCATCTCGTTGTCTTTCCCGATGCTGCTGCTGTTGGAGCCACCCAATATCGAATCGCCCTGTAAGGGGTTCTGGTACTGGCTGTACGACGAACGGTTGTTCCCATAACTGTTTTGGTAGGATATGTTCAGTTCCTGGTCTTCCCTGCTGAAGGTCTTTTTATAATTCAGGCTCCAGTCGGTCGACTGTCCCCTGAAATGATTGGTGGAATGAATGATACTATAGATATCGCTTAATACCGTTCCCGAACCATATTGCGTTTGCCGCTGGTTGTTGAAACTGTTGCTGTTGTTCCCGAAATTATCCAGCCCGATATTGCCCGAAAGATTACTCCTTTTATCAATAATCCAGTCAAAACCCAGCCCGCTTTCAAAGCCGTTGCGGGAAAAAGCGCTCTGCCCGTTTTGAAGCAGGTGACCGCTCATCGCACCTGTTGAGTCAAACGATGTGCGGTCCAGCCCATTGACCGTAGTGGAAGTGCGTTGCGCATTACCGCTGAAAAAAGCATTCACCCCGAAATTGTCCTTCCGGGCATTCAGGTTGAGCGAACCGTTTTCCAGGCGTGAGCCGCCGGAAAGGTTGATATTGCCATTGACGCCCCGCACCCGGCTGTCTTTTAAAATGATATTGATGATGCCGCCCGTCCCTTCCGCATCATATTTGGCCCCGGGGCTGGTGATCACTTCAATGCTCTTGATCTGTCCCGCCGGGATCGATTGCAGCGCATCGGTGATATTATTTCCGAAAATGCTCGAAGGCTTACCATTGATCAGAAACCGGATATTTCCATTGCCCTGCAATTCCACATTGCCGTCCACGTCCACCGATACCATCGGCACCTTCTTCAGCACATCCGTGGCTACACCTCCCTGGGAAGTAATATCTTTCTCGGCGTTGTATACCATCTTATCGATCTTGTTTTCCACCAGTCCGCGCTGCGCCGTCACCGTTACACCCTGCAATTCCTGGTCTTTCTTCATCAGCAAAACATCGCCGACAGAAGCCTGCAGGGTCTTCGCGCCGATAACAACCGAATCAATATAACGCGATTCATGACCGATAAACTCCACTACAACGGAATACCGCCCCACCGTCATACCACTTACGGCAAAAACACCCTTATCATTGGTCATTGTACCGTTCACGGGCTTCGTATTCCCCGGCTGGTACACCGTTATCGTTGCATATTCGACTCCTTTTTTCGTTATCCCGTCCAGTACACGCCCGGTTATTTTTCCCTTATCCTGTTCTCCCTTTTGCTGGGCCATGCCCGCCACACTAAGTAAGAAAAAGACAGGTAACACTACAAATTGCTTCATCCGTTGCTGATTTAATTTTTCAGCCGCAAATCTACCTTACTATTTTGGGGAAATACTGAAGCAACGATCAGCATTTGACTGTCATCAATTAGCATAGCCTTAACATTACCATTCATCAGTTGTTATTCACCGCTCACCCTCGCTATCCAACCCGCTCCATCCTGCCATGAACGATATGACCATCATAAAAAAAGCCCCGGCGGGGCTATAGGTTAGTAGAAATGTTTCTTAACTGCGCTGTTATTTCTTATTATTCAAAAGTAAATACCGCGCCGTTTCATAAAACGCAGAAGTAGTTTGCCGGTTCGCCGGGAGTAGCGAGTCCTTCCCGGCATCGCTTTCGGGATGCGCAAAATCGGCCCATACCATTTTCTCCTGTTTTCCCTGCTGGTTGCGCGTATAATACCAGGGACCGTTGATCACCCCGATATCATAATCATTGGGGTCAAAAATAAAAGCCTTATTGCTTCGGCCGCTGTCTATCCCGTACTGGCGCACCAAATCCCGACCCAGCGTCGTATTACGATAGCCCACGCCCGCAAGCCCCGCCAGCGTTGGCAACACATCCACCTGTGAGGCCACGCAATGCAGGCGCTCCGGCTTCAGCAGTTTGGGTGAATAAAACAACAACGGCACATGATACGAAGTAAGCCCCTGGTCCGTCCACGCCGGTGGAAACATCTTACCCGCATTGCCGCCGATGCCATGATCGCCGATAAACATAAAGATGGTATTGTCGAAATATTTTTCCTTCTGCGCCGATTCAATGAATTTCCGGTAACAGTAATCGGTAAACCGGAACGCATTCAGTTCATCATTGGCGTCAAACCCGTATTTCTTAAGGGAGTCCGTAGGGAACTCCACTTTTTTAAACTCTTTTAAATCCTCGTCCGGGATCGTATAGGGACGATGGTTATCGGCCGTTTGTATCACCGCGAAGAAAGGTTTGGTCTGCTCCTTCAGCACCGCATTTGATTCCATAAACAGGTTCTTGTCGCTGATGCCCCATACATCGATCTTCGGCGATTTGTAATCCTGCTGTTCGTAGAGATGCAGGCCCTTTATGTTATTGGTCAGCACCCCGCGTATATTGGCCCAACTGGTGCTGCCGCCGAGAAAATAGAATTTCTCATACCCGTCAAAATCATTGATAATCGTATGCTGGTCGACCATATAAGGGTTGCGGCTGGCCGTTTTGTTGATCTCCACATCCGGGATGCCCGTAATACTGGCCCATACCCCCCGCGCCGTGCCGTAGGACGGCGTATAACAATTGTCGAAAAACAACCCCTCCTTGCATAGTTTATCAAAATAAGGCGTCGTGTTCAGCGGGTTGCCCCACATGGAACTTTTGTAGGCGCTGAACGATTCGCAAATGACTAATACGATATTGGGTCTTGAAATCGAATCATCCTTCCCCGGCGTTATGCGGCTAAAAGTAAACGGGCCGTTGTTGGGCTTACCGGTTTCATTGCCCAGGTAAGAAGCCATCAGCGGGTAATACTGTCTCACTTTGGCAACATCGTAGGTGGTCTTATGAAATCCCAGCGAACTAAAAAAAGACTGGAACGGGTTGAGCGCAAGATTGCTTTTAAAATCACTCCCCAAATCAAAGGCATCGCTCCACCGCAATGGGTACTGCCCCGCGCGGCCAAATATCCCCAGCGCACAGATAAGAAATGCCCCGATGCCCCACCCGATCCGCGCGGCTTTCCCGCCTGTGTAAGGCCTCTTTCCCGCTTTATAAAAAAGCTTTTTCAGCAGCCAGTACAGGACAATCATCGCGAGGATCATCCCCAGCAGGATACGCAGTACCGGGTAGGTCTGCCATACCATGCTCCCCGAAATCTTTGCATCTTCCAGGAAACTCAGCGCACTGGCATTGAGCCGTTGCAGCAGATACCTGAAATGCAAAAAGTCAAACACATAAAATATCGTAATGCCGAGCAATGCAATGAATACAAGGGTGAGGCTGATCACCCGGCCCCGGCGGGTATTATAAGGATGCAGCGGCGGAGCAGAGCCCAGCAGCAATAACAACAGGCACACAATAGCTACTTCCCGTGCATCGTAGCGAAAACCCAGTGTAAAGGAGCTAAAAGCTGCTCCAAAACCCAGCCCGGCAGGTCTGAAATACCAGAAGGTACAAAGACGCGCCAGGAACATCAATACAAAAAGAAATACAGCAACGGAAAAAATCCAGCGGATGAGACGTGGTATTGCCATAATTGTATAAAAATGAGGTGCAAAATACTTTAAAATCAACACTCGCATTAACTAATTACTTTTGCAGTATGCTTTTCTTGCAAACCACGCTTCCCTGGTTCAGGCATGTTGAACCGCTGGATCGTAAGATATTTTACCTTGTTAACGTGGACGGGTCCAACCGTTTCTTCGATACCGTGCTCCCCTTTGTCCGCGAAGCCAGTTTCTGGGTTCCCCTCTACCTTTTCCTGCTGATTTTCGTAACCATCAATTTTCGCAAGCGCGGCTGGGCCTGGTTTGTATTTTTTGGCTGCACGGCCGGCATCTGCGATATAGTCAGCAGCCACCTGATAAAAGAAACCATTTTCCGCCTCCGCCCCTGCCAGGACCCCGAACTGGCGGACCGGATGAACTACCTGGCCCACTACTGCCCCCAAAGCTCCAGCTTTGTATCCGCCCATGCCACCACCCATTTTGGACTGGCTTTTTTTGTGGTGCTGACGCTCAAACCCTATACCACCCCCTGGATACGGCTATTTTTCGCCTGGGCTGCCATTATTTCATACGCCCAGGTATATGTAGGGGTGCATTATCCCTTCGATGTGCTCTGTGGAACACTTATCGGCACCGGGATCGGATATTTCATGGCAAGAATTTTCAATAATTACGTCGGATTGATTAGTTTACAACATAAATTGTCCTAATGACAGAACTCGTCATCCTGTTTTTCCTGATTGTTGTAAATGGTTTGTTCGTCATGTCGGAAATAGCGCTGGTGTCAGCCCGGAAATCAAGACTGGAGCACCAGGCGAGTAAAGGCGATCTCCCATCGAGGATAGCGCTCGACCTCGCCAATAACCCGGACATATTTTTATCTGCTGCTCAAATCGGTATTACCCTTGTTTCCATCCTTACCGGTGTGTATTCCGGTGAACGCTTTGGCCAATACCTCAAGCCGGCCCTGGAAAAGATTCACTTCATCAAGCCCTATGCCGGCACCGTATCCACCACCATCGTTGTTATCATCGTTACTTTATTATCCATCATCTTCGGGGAACTGATACCCAAACGCATCGGGTTGCAAAAAGCGGAACGCATCGCCCGCCTGGTAGCGCCCCCCATGAAGTTTTTTGCCCGGCTCACCCATCCCATCGTCTGGCTGCTGAACAAAACCAGCAACGGTTTCTTTAAGCTCTTCAATATTGAATCGTCCAAAGATGAATCGGTAACGGAAGAAGAAATAAAAGCCATCATCAGCGAAGGCACCGAACAGGGCGCCATCGAAGAAGCAGAGCAGGAAATTATCGAGCGCGTATTTCACCTGGGCGACCGCAATATCACTTCGCTCATGACCTATCGCAGCGACATCATCTGGTTCGATCTCAACGACAACGAAGATACCATCAAGGAAAAGATCAATAAAGAACCCCATTCCGTCTACCCGATATGCGACAGCGATATCGATAATATCAAAGGCATCGTGTCGATTAAAGACATGTACATCACCAGCGATGATACGCCGTTCAGGGATTATATGAAACCGGCGCTGTTCGTACCGGAAAATAATACCGCTTACCAGGTACTGGAAAAGTTCAAGGAAATGAAAACCCATTCCTGTTTCGTGGTGGATGAATACGGCAGCATGCTGGGGATGATTACCCTCAACGATATTCTCGAAGCCATCGTCGGCGGTATCTCCGAACCCGACCTCGAAGATTACGAAATAACAAAAAGAGACGACGGGTCTTACCTTGTAGACGGGCAGATACCTTTTTACGATTTTCTCTCCCGCTTTGAAAAAACCGAATGGATGAACGAGGGCGAACAGGAATTCGATACCCTGGCCGGTTTTATCCTTCACCAGCTGGAACGCATCCCCCGTACCGGCGATAAAATGACCTGGAAAATGTTCAGCTTCGAAATCGTCGATATGGACGCCCAGCGGATCGATAAAGTACTGGTAACCATAAGCAATAAACCCGAGCACCCCCTCTCCTAACTAACTGAAAACCCGTATATTAAAGAATTTTTATTTCCTTCTCATATTCAGGCATGCTATTTGGTCGTTATCTGTCCGTTACCCATTGATTCTATTAAAAATCCAAACACCATGAAACAACTAACCCGGGCCTTATCCGCCTTCCTGGCATTCGTGATCCTGTTCAGTTCCTGCAAAAAAGAAAACGCAAATAATGCGAATGGAACGAATAACGCAAACAGCGCCGGCAACGACATCGCCGAGACAAAACCTGCCGTTCAAATCGCCGTCAACACCGATGTAACCGCCAATATAGGCGGTTTTTACCAGGCCCTCCCCGCACGTTACGATTCCACCACCAAAAAATATCCCCTGCTTGTTTTCCTGCATGGCGTAGGCGAACTGGGCAATGGAGTCTCCGACCTGCACAATGTATTGGATAACGCAGTACCCAAATTATTGGATCAGAAAAAATTCCCGCCCCAGTTCACCGTGGGAGGAAAAAACTTTTCTTTTATCGTGCTCAATCCCCAGTTCAAAGCATGGCCGCAACCGTCCGATGTAAACAGCATGGTGGACTATGCCATAAAACATTACCGGATCGATACTACCCGCATTTATGTATCGGGGCTTAGCATGGGCGGAGGCGCCACCTGGGATTATTCCATCGCTTATCCCACGCGCATAGCCGCCGTGGTGCCCATCTCCGGCGCCAGTTGGCCCAGCCAGGCGCAGTTCGCTACAACAGCCGCGGCCAACCTGCCCGTATGGGCCTTTCACAACAACGACGATCCTACGGTAGGCGTCAATACCACCGTTCAGAATGTTTCCTTTATCAATTCATACAATCCCAATCCACTTGCGCAAATGACCATCTGGCCAACCGGCGGTCACGACGCATGGACCAAAGCCAGCGACCCGGCTACCAAAGAATGCAACGGGATGAATATGTATGAATGGATGTTGCAGTACACGCGCACATCGCCTAAATAAAGAAGGGCTCAAAACCGGATGGTAAAGTCCTGTTTGACTTTAAATTCCTTTCGGAAAAACACCAGCCCGATAAAAAATAAATCGATCGTAAGCATCACCTCCGGGTGGTGCTTTATTTTTTCCCAGGCCGTTTCCATATCCCTGCTCCAGTGAATATCATCAAAGACGATAACCGAGCTTTCATCCATCGCCGGTAACAACTGGTTGAAATAATCCAGCGTGGGCTCCATGCGGTGGTTGCCATCAATAAACACAAAATCAAGATGCGGGTGATGCTGTATGATGCGCGGAAGACACTCATCAAACGGGCGGTTGTACAGGGCAATCGATGACAAGTCCAGCTTCCTGAAATTCTCCCGTGCCAGTTCCGCGATAGCGGGTGAACCTTCCACCGTAGTCACGATGGACTGCCCATCCGCAAGGGCAAGATAAGCAGTCGTCAACCCCACCGATGTGCCAAGTTCCAGTACATAATGCGGCTTATAATACGCCGCCATCCTGAACAACAACTGCCCGTACTTCTTTGGCTTAACCGCAGTGCGCGTAATATCGGTAATGCTCCGTGCTTTTTTTTGTTCCGTAACGGAACCGGCGCCAAAATCATCTACTTCCAGCACGCGCGGATCTTTTTCCAGCGCTGCCCTTACTCCTTCCACACGGGCATAAGCATCATATCGGTGCCCGTCATTCAGCACACGGGTAATAAAATCAAAAACGAAAGGGGAATGTATGCCATGCCCCCTTCCGTTCGAAGCTGTAATATAATATTGAAGGTATTTCCTTGCTAACTGGAATCGTGAATACACGCCGTGAAAATAAGCTTTCTTCCTAATTCCCCAAACCACCTCCCTGGTTGCCTACACGTTTGCTTTCTTCATCCGAACCCGTCTTGCGCTGGCGGGCCGCTTTTACCTGGTTGTTGCCAAAGCGATACGTAAAATAGAGTTTCAGTTGCTGACTGTCCTGGCCACCTTTCACGTGAACCGTTTGCCCCGCAAAATCACTGGTCGCCTCCCAATGAAGTGTCTTGAATATATCGCTAAAGGAACCCTTGATCGTGCCCTTGCCTTTCAGCACCGTTTTCTGCAATCCCCCGTCCATACTCCACAAAGCATGGCTTTTGAAGGTTCCCTGCCAGATGGAAGGCGCCGTATAGAAACCACTTACCTCTGCCGTCCAGCCCTTGCCGAGTTTGGCGCTTTGCTGTGCATATACATTGAACGAGAAGACAGACACGTCCACCGTCCTGCCCGCACCGAAATTGGCAGCGTAAGCAGAATAATAGGCGTTCAGGTTACCGAAAATACTGTACCATTTATACTGGAACGGGTAGCTGATATTAATGCTCGTAATATCCTGCGTCGCCAGGTTTTTCTTTGTGATAAACGCCTTCGAAGTCTCCGTTGTATCTATCAGTTGCGTAAACACATCCTTTACATGGCTGTAGTTGAGCGTGGTGGTAAGCTTGAACTTGTACATATAAGTAAGACCCACGCTGTTGGTGTACTGCGGCCGCAGCTGCGTATTACCTTTCTGGAACGTATATTCATCCAGCTTGAATTCAAACGGGTTCAGGTCCTGGTAGGCCGGGCGGTCGATACGACGGCTATAGGTAAGACTCCATTGCTTCATCGGGTTCTTATTATAGGTAAGAGCGCCGCTCGGGAAAAAATCTGTGTAATGACGGGTAAACCCGGAATCATAGGAAGCATAACCACTGCCCGCGTCTTTATAGCCGATGGAAGTGCCGGTGGAATTGGTATTTTCCACCCTCAAACCTGCCTGCAGGGCCCATCCTTTTTTAAATGACTTGTTATAATTGACATAGAGCGCGTTGATGTTTTCCTTGTAATTGAACGTATTACTGTGCGCGCTGTCATAGAGCTTGCTGTTGGGATATATATTATATTGGGTAAACGTGTTATCGCTCGTCACAAAGGATGTCTTGCCGCCGAAACCCAGCCGGCCACCTTTAAAATTCTGTTCGTAGTCCGCCTTCAGGCTCGCAATATCGATATTGCTCGGGGCCAGCATATTGTATATATCACTGTACAACTCCGTGGTGCCCGTAGGATCAAAATAGATATTAGGTTGCAACTGGTTGCTCTTTATCCGGTAAATACCGTAGTCGCCGTCTATATTCAACTCATGGCCCGATGTATCGGCATACCGGTAATTCAGGTTGAGATTGCCATTGTTGCGATTGCCCGAGCTCGAGTTGTTGGCCTGCAGCAGGCGGCTGGGCGTATTGGTGGGTATATAAGATATCAGCGTGTTGCCATCCGTATTAAACTCATTTTTGGAAAATGTTCCGTTGACCATCATTCCAATCGTGCTTTTTTTGTTGATGAAGTAATCCATGCCGGCCTTGAAGGTATGGCTCATCGTCTGCACCTTAAGCACATTGTGCTGGTCAAACAGGGTATCCAGTTGTGTGCGCATCAGGTTTAAAAAAGTGCGATCGGTACTGTTATTATAATTATAACTGCCAAACACGTTGATGTTCTTATCGCGGTGATTGAATGACAGTCCCCCGTTGTACTTGGGGAAGAAACCCTGGTTGTAACCGCCGGTCACCGAACCGTTCGTTCCATAGTTTTTATTCTTCTTCAGTTTGATATTGATGATGCCGGCATTACCCGCCGCATCATATTTGGCCGAAGGATTGGAAATAATCTCGATGGATTCAATATCGCCGGACTGGATCGTTTTCAGGTATTCCGATAAATCCTTGCCGCTAAGGGGCGTCTGCCTGCCGTCGATGTATATCTGCACACCGTTTTTGCCGCTAAGCGACAGGTTATCGTCCTTGTCCACCATCACGCCCGGCGATTTGCGCAACAGTTCCAGCGCGTTCTGCCCTACGGCATTCACGCTCCCTTCTATATTAAGAACGGTTTTCTCGGCTCTCACTTCTATCAGCGGTTTGCGTGTACTCACCACGACTTCCTTCAGGTTGGCGCTTGCTTTTTTCATGCTGACCGCTGGCACCTGCGCTCCACCGCCCTGCAGGGAGAAAATGCCCGAAGGCTGATCGGCATACCCCACATGCGAAACCAATACGAAATAACGGCCTTCGGGTATGCTTTTAAATGAATAACTACCGTTGGCGCTGCTGGCTTCCAGCTTTACCACGGAGGAATCTTTGCCTTTTTTAAGTGCTACGGAAGCACCGGCCAGGGGCTTGCCCTGTTCATCGGTGATAGTTCCGGAAATATCCTGCGCAAAAACAGGAAGGGTCATCATAAACAGACCAAAGAGTAAAAACAAGGTGCGCATAGTCATACAGTTTTGATTGATTAGTGGGTGCAAATTAATCGCATCACAAAAAAAGAAACAAGGGTTTTCGCTGAAACGCCTTTTTATTCGGCTAAACGCGGTTTTTTGCCGATAACCGGCATTTCACCGACCGGTGAATTTTCCACCCTGTAAACCGCCTGCCAATGGCGGATTAAAGCGACCGTTCATACAGGCAATTACCTTCCCGGAAGCTCATTTTACCAGATAAAACAAAACAACGCCATTCATTCGCTCATTTTCGCCGCTTGCACGGACGATTCCTGTTTTCTTTTCCCGTAATTTTAAGCCCTGCTGAATTATTAGTGTATCAAAACATTCTATTATTACATGAAGACGACGATTTTTTTTACCCATATAAAACGCCTGCATCTTATTGCCTGCCTGCTATGCCTGCTGCAATTGCCCGTCATGGCCCAAACTACCTATACTCCCGCTCCCGAAAACCTGGCAGCCCGGCAGAAATTCCAGGACATGAAATTTGGTATGTTTATCCATTGGGGAGCTTTTAGCGTACTGGGCGCCGGTGAATGGGTTATGAACGATCAGAAGATTCGCATACAGGAATACAAACGCCTGCTTGGTTTTTTCAACCCAATCGATTTTGATGCAAAAAAATGGGTGACTGCCGCCAAAAATGGTGGAATGCAATACATCACCTTTATAACCCGTCACCACGATGGCTTCAGCAATTGGGATACCCATGCGTCCGACTGGAAGATTACCAACACCCCTTATGGTAAGGACGCTTTCAAACAACTGGCCGATGAATGCCATCGCCAGAACATGCCCTTATTTGTATATTATTCATTGCTCGACTGGGGCCGCGAGGATTATCCCCATGAAACGGGACGTACCGGGCAAACCTCCGGGCGTACGGGCAAAGGAAATTATTCGGCCTACCTGCAATTCATGAAAGACCAGCTTACCGAACTGCTCACCCGCTATGGAACGATTGCCGGCGTTTGGTTCGACGGCCATTGGGACCAGACGGCGCCAGAAGCAGCAACCGACCGTGGTTCGAGGCTCGACTGGCATTACGATGAAATTTATGATCTCATCCACCGCCTGCAACCGCAATGCCTTATCGGCAACAACCACCATCTTGCCCCCTTTCCCGGCGAAGACTTCCAGATGTTCGAACGCGACCTGCCCGGCGAAAACAAAGCGGGTATGAGCTTCCAGCAACCTTCGCAGCAATTACCGCTCGAAACCTGCGAGACGATGAACGATTCCTGGGGATTTAATATCACCGACCGCAATTACAAAACCACCCGCCGGTTGATTCAATACCTTGTCAACGCAGCCGGCCGCAATGCCAATTTCCTGCTCAATATAGGGCCCATGCCCAATGGTAAAATACAACCCGAATTCACCGATACCCTGAAAGCCATCGGCCATTGGCTTCAGCAAAACGGCCGGGCTGTCTACGGCACCCGGGGCGGTATAATGGCCCCGCAAACCTGGGGCGTGGTCACCACAAAGGGTAAATCAGTCTTTGTTCACATACTCAAACAACCCGACACGCCCTATATCGTCATCACCGGCCTTAAATCAAAAGTCCTCGGCGGCGCTATGATCAATACAAACAAAGTCCTCCGCGTCACCCAACAACCCGAAGGCGTGTTTGTGTACACCGACGGCATGGAATGGAATGATACCGATACGATTGTTGAATTGAAAACGGAATAAGTAACTATTTCCGCAGCCACACCTCGAAGCTATATGCATACGCATGCTTCTCATCCGCCGGGAAATCCATGCGGGAAAATAACTTCCAGTCGCTTTCGCTGAAGGCCGGGAAAAAAGTATCCCCATCGATAGTAGTATGGACCCTTGTAAGCACAATCTTATTGGCAACCGGCATCGCCTCCTTATATACCTGCCCGCCGCCGATGACAAACACTTCTTTAGCGTCCGTCTCCCCCGCTATCGCAACTGCCTCTTTCAGCGAAGCAGCCGTTCGCACGGGGCCCTTGGCATGAATATCCTCCGGGTGGCGCGTAATCACCACGTTAAACCGTCCCGGCAAAGGCACACTATTCAGTGAAGCCAGCGTTTTGCTCCCCATAATGACCGGCATGGCCCAGGTAGTATTCTTAAAG
>DASYCT010000178.1:0-12362 GCA_036500065.1 Chitinophagaceae bacterium
CGGATGGAAAAAATGGGATGACTTCACGATGCATTTTCTTCAACCCATGGGCGATGTCATCATTGCCAGCCTGCAACTCAAACCAACGAACAACGTGCTGGACCTTGCTGCAGGAACCGGCGAACCGGGACTGACCATTGCCGCTATCGTGAGCAAGGGAAAAGTGACGGGCAGCGACCTGTCGGAAAAAATGCTGGCCATCGCCAAAGACAACGCAGCCGCGAAAGGACTGAAAAACTATTCCACCATCGCCGCTGATGTATGCGAACTGCCGTTTGCCGACAACACATTCGACGCCGTTAGCTGCCGCATGGGTTTTATGTTTTTCCCCGACATGGCGACGGCCGCCCGGGAGATGACAAGAGTGTTGAAACCCGGTGGAAGACTGGCCACCAGTGTATGGTCCGCACCGGCCAAAAACCCGTGGGTAACTTCGATGATGGGCCCGCTCAATACTGTCATGCAACTGCCACCACCACCACCCGGCGCACCGGGCATGTTTCGCTGCGCACAACCGGGATTGATTGCGGATTTGTTCAAAGAAGCGGGACTGAAAAACGTGGCCGAACAGGAAGTGACCGGCATGCTCGATTATACATCGCCCGAACAATTCTGGACCAACATGATGGAAATAGCTGCACCGGTGGTGGGCGCCATGAGCAAGGCTACGGAGGAGCAGAAAACAGCGATCAAAGCAGCCGTATTCAAGTTGCTGGCGGAAAAGCAATCGGGAAACCAACTGCCACTGCCTTTTGCTTCGCTTGTTATCAGCGGAGAAAAATAATACCGGCCCATCCTTTACAACTCCACGTGCCGCAGTTCCAGCAGGTTGAGCCCGTTGGCCGTAAAATGTTTTACACGCGGGTTGACCAGGCGAAACACTTCGTCATACCACAAAGGCACTATCGGCGCGTCATTGATCATCATCTGGTCCATCTGCCGGTACAAATCGTATTTAATGGAGTCATTTTCTTCCGTGAGCGACCGCTCGTACAGGCGGTCGAACAAAGGATTCTTATAACGTGTATAGTTAGGCGGTGCGGGATTTTTGGAATAAAACACGCTGAGATAGTTTTCAGCATCGGGATAATCAGCTATCCAGCTTCCCCGGAAGAACAGGGCTTCCGATTTCGCCGTCTGCTCGAGCAGCAAACTTTTCTGCACCACTTCCACCTGTACCCTTATTCCCACTTCTTCCAGCTCCCGGGCGATAAAACTGGCCAAATCGGAATAAATGGCAATCGTAAGCAGTTTAATGACCGGCAGGTGCTCCCCATTGGCAAATCCCGCTTCGGCCATCAGTTGCCTTGCCTTTACAGGATCATAGTGATAGCCATGAACCGCCGTGGCACTAAACGAAGGCAATCCCTGCGGCACAAAACCGCTCTCCGCCGGCGTGCCGATCGAATTGCGCAGGTATAGCATCATCTTGGCCCGGTCAAACCCGTAATTGATCGCCTGCCGCATTTTTTTAAACCGCAGCGGCGAATCTTTTACCAGCGGGTTAGCCGTATCCACGAGGATGCCCAGGTATTCCACATTGAGATAAGGATGTTTGGACAATACGATCTTTCCCTTCCATTGTTTTTTTAACTCGCCTTTCTTACTGATCACCTCGTCTTTAAACGAGGGGTCCAAATCATTGATAAAGTCCAGCTCTCCCTGCTGAAACTGCAGGAATTCCGTCGCTTTGTTATCATAAAATGAAATCTTCACCCCGTCCAACAGGGGCAACTGCCGTCCCGCGCTGTCCTTTTCAAAATAGCGTTCGTTCTTCGCCAGCACCATCGCCTGTCCTTCTTCCCAGGCCAGCAGTTTGAAAGGCCCCGTGCCACAGGCATGACTGCCAAAATCCTTGCCATATTTCTCCACTACTTCCCTCGGCACGATGGAGCAATAAAGCATGCTCAGCAAACCCAGGATGGGATTGAAAGGCCGCACCAGCGTCAGCCGGAACGTCGTATCATCCAGCGCCCTGAAACCATCGGCGCTGTCTACCCGCGTATTGAATATCCAGGCCCCGCTGCTGGCAGTATTTTTATCGACGATGCGTTTAAAACTGTATTCCACGTCGTAGGCCGTGAGTTTCCGGCCCCTCCCGCCGGGAAACGCATCGTTGTCGTGGAAAAAGACATCGTTCCGCAGGTGAAAAGTGTACACCTGCCGGTTAGCCGATATATCCCAGCTCTTAGCCAGCGAGGGCACCATGTTCAGGTTGTCGTCCGTTTCCACCAGCGTATTATAAATTTGATGCACCGCCCACATGATGGATTGATTCTTGGCGAAAGCCGGGTCCAGCGTGGCGATACCAAAGGATTCATTGTAATGAAATATTTTCTTTTTGCTTTTTGCCTCGTTACTACAAGAACCCAACAGCAGGAAGCAACCAGCCAGCAGGCTCACGGCCCGCAGCTCATGGCTCATAGCTCCTAATAGATTATACCGCATCAATATTTTTATCTTCATGTTAAAAAACTCGGCTAAATTTAATACTCTAAAACTATACATGGTGAATATCCCCGGAAAATCATTGCTATTGACCTTCCTGTGCACTTGTTTTATCGCTTCCGCATCCCTTCAGGCGCAACCCCTGCACGGGGCCCGCAGCTTTAGCCACCAGGATACCCTGCGCGGTACGCTCAGCCCGCAACGCACCTGGTGGGATGTGACGAAATACGAGATTACCGTGCAACCCGACTTCGACAGCAAAACCATCCGGGGGAAAAACATCATCAGCTACAGCATCACCCGTCAAAAGCATTCCGATACCGCGCAAATAGACCTGCAGGAACCCATGGTCATCGACAGCGTATTCGCCGGCAGCACGCGAACCGCCTACACCCGCGATGGCAATGCCTTCTTTGTATATATTCCCCCGCAAGGCAATACGACTACCGGCGCTATCACCATTTACTACCACGGTCATCCCCGCGAAGCGGTAAGACCTCCCTGGGATGGCGGCTGGATATGGAAACTGGATGACAGGGACCGCCCCTGGATGAGCGTAGCCTGCCAGGGATTGGGCGCCAGCGTCTGGTATCCCTGCAAGGACCACCAGAGCGATGAACCCAACCAGGGCGCCGTATTGAACATCATCGTGCCCGATTCACTGGTAGCCGTCGGCAATGGCCGCCTGAAAGAAAAGAAAAAGAACGACAACGGAACCACTACCTGGACCTGGGTCGTGGTCAACCCCATCAATAATTACGACATCATTCCTTATATCGGCAAATACGTCAATTTCCAGGAAACCTTTATGGGCGAAAAAGGAAAACTGCTCTGTAGCTACTGGGTGCTCGATTACAACCTCGACAAAGCAAAAGAACAGTTCAAACAGGTGCCCCTCATGTTAAAATGTTTTGAATACTGGATGGGGCCCTACCCTTTTTATGAAGACAGCTACAAACTGGTAGAAGCCCCCCATCTCGGCATGGAACACCAGAGCGCCACCGCGTATGGCAATAAATACCACAATGGCTATCTCGGTCGCGATCTCTCGGGCACAGGCTGGGGACTGAAATGGGATTTTATTATCGTCCACGAAAGCGGCCACGAATGGTTTGGGAACAATATTACCAGCAAAGACGTGGCCGATATGTGGGTCCACGAAGGCTTTACCAATTATTCAGAAGCACTTTTTACCGAATGCCAGTACGGCAAAAAAGCCGGGCAGGACTATGTGATCGGCACCCGCAAAAACATTAAAAACGATATCCCCATCATCGGCATCTACGGCGTCAACCAGGAAGGCAGCGGCGATATGTATTATAAAAGCGGCAATATGCTGAATACCATCCGGCAGGTTATCAACGACGATGAAAAGTTCCGGCAGATACTACGCGGATTGAATAAAACATTTTACCACGCCACCGTCACCACGCAGGAAATCGAAGGCTATATCAGCATCGAATCCGGGATAGACTTTTCAAAAGTATTCGACCAGTACCTGCGCACCACTCAAATACCCGTGCTGGAATACAAAATCGTAAACGACAAAACAGTTGCTTTCCGCTGGACCAACTGTGTAAAAGGGTTCAACCTCCCGCTGAAAATAGTTGACGGCGAAGAACAATGGATAAAACCAACCGAAGAATGGCAAACCATCCATACCGGCAAACCCGCCGGGTTCACGGTAGACCGCAACTTTTATGTGAACGTTAAAAAAGTAATGGACTAAATTGCCGGTATGTTAGCAAAAACCGGCTGGTTGCTGTTTATCGCCGCATTTATTACCGTGCTGGCCTGGGCCGTTTACCGTGACAGGGAATTCTCGCAACAGTACTCCACCGATCTACGCAACCGCGTAACCGGCGCGCGCCTGGAAATGGATCATATATCCCCCTATACTTATTTATGGAAACAAACAGACCCCATACGCTATTATGACCCCGTAAATGTTTTGCAGCCCGGTAGCAACAACCAGGTATCCGATATTACAGCCAGTCCTTTTTTTCACCACCTGCTTACCCCCATCGCCAACCTGCCGGAAAGAACCATCTCCCGGATCTGGTTGCCGGTGGAATACCTGCTGCTGGCCATCTGTACCTGCATCGGCCTTATGCTCGCCACCCGCCGGGATCAAAAAGCGATGGTCCTTGTCACCGTTGCCGCCTTCCTGCTCACGGAAGCATGGAAAATGCATATTGCCAAAGGCCAATACTACCTGTTCATTCCCTTCCTTGCCCTGTTGTTTTACTTTTTCTTCCGGAAAGAAAATAATTTATGGTGCGCCGCCGCCGCAGGCCTTTGCGCCATCATGCTCATACTAATCCGGCCCAATACGCTTATCTTTTTTCTTCCCTTCCTCTTATTGGTAAAAAAATACCCGCTGCGGTACCTCGCGGTTTTCTTCCTGCCCGTTGTGGTATTAACCACCTGGTCGCTCGCCAGCCCGCAGGAACGATCCCTCTGGCTCGATTATAAAACATTCCTTGGCAAAGGAGTAAAAGCTCACCAGGCCATGGGAAACGCGCCCGCCAGCCCCACCGCGCTTACCTACCCGGGCCTCGATTACGAGGGATGGCGGATGAAGGACATACAGGCGAGCTACGCGAGACTTCCCTACGACGACCATTCGGAAAATGGAAATGTATTTGTATTGTTTGAAAAGATATTCCACCGCAAAACCAACGTTACCATCCTCAACACCGCCTGTATAGCCTGTATTGCATTCCTGCTGTGTCTCTATGCCTGGGTTTATCGTTCCCGGGCCGCCATGCCCGGTATCCTGTCGATTGCCCTCTTTGGGTTTTGCCTCTATATGGTGACCGATCTTTTCTCTCCCGTATGGAGACATCAATATTACACCATTCAATGGCTTTGCCCGCTGTTGCTGGCGGCCGCCAATTATAAACCATCACAGAAAAAATGGTTTATCCTGCTGGGGCTGGCAATGGCATTGAACATCCTCAATATCCCTTTTATGAAAATGGAACATACCATCGGGGAATACCTTATACTGGGGATGCTGTTGGTACTCTCCCTTATTTCCGGGCCATCCCCGGACGCTCACCAATAATTGTGTGTGGATTAATTACCCTCGGGTGCATCTGCTATCCTTGCACGGCGGGCGCCTACATAGGTTCTTAAATAATACGGATCATTCAAATCGCTGATGGTGACGCCGTAATTAAGAGAAGCATGTACGAATTTGTTATTGGCTACGTACACTCCTACATGCGATACGCCTTTACGCGTGGTATGAAAAAACACCAGGTCGCCTTCCTGCAACTCACTTTTTTTAACCCGCAGCCCGGCATTGTATTGATCCTTCGCCATACGCGGCAGGCCAATGCCAAATACCGCCGCCATAAGACCGCCGGAAAAAGCCGAGCAATCGATACCGTCTTTACTATTGCCCCCAAAACGATAATGCGTGCCATACCATTCGTCGATATATTCCAGTAGTTTCAGGTTGGTCAGTTGTTCCACCGGGGCGTCCAGCAGCAGGGAATATTTAAACTGGAGCGCATGCGAACCCTCTATAGTCCGGTTGTCCGTCATGGCATAATTGGGCACCGTATTCGCTGCGGGAGTCGCTTTTACCGTCGTATTGCCCGAAGAACCATTGGCCGTAATATGCCCGATAAACTGGGGGGAAGAGCTGCGTTGTGTGGTGGTAGTCGTAGTGCCGGTAGCGGCGTCAGTGGCTTGCCTGCTTTCGGCAGGTTTGAATATAGAACAGGAGGAAAAAAGCACTGTAACAGTTATAAAGGCAATAAAACGCATTACACTGTCTGTTTTTTTTAGGTATTGGCAATTAAACGGGGGCAAGTTACAAAATTGCATGCACATTTTATATAAATATTGTGCCAGTTTAAGAGGGTGAGCCGCCCCTGTAGGGCGACCCAACCGGAAGCCGCTACATAGGGTGAGCCGCCCCTGTAGGGCGACCCACCCGGAAGCCGCTACATAGGGTGGGTCGCCCTACAGGGGCGGCTCACCCTATGTGTAAACTTTGTTCGTTATTTAACGTTTCAATGAACGAAATTTGTCCTTCACAGATCGTTATTTTACTAATCAACAATGAGCCAGTTTTCACATTTACACGTTCATACCCAGTTTTCCCTGCTGGATGGGGCCGCTTCCATCCAGAACCTGTATAAAAAAGCGATCGAAGACAATATGCCCGCCCTTGCCATTACCGACCACGGCAATATGTTCGGCGTATTCGAGTTTGTAAAAGAAGCCTACAACCACAAAGGCGGGGACGGCAAGCCCAAAGTAAAACCAGTCGTGGGCTGTGAATTCTACATAACGGAAAATCGCCACCGCAAAACCTTTTCCAAGGAGGAAAAAGACCCCCGTCGCCACCAGGTATTGCTCGCAAAAAACGACCAGGGCTATCGCAACCTCGTAAAGCTGACTTCCCTCGGCTATATCGAAGGAATGTATTCCAAGTACCCCCGCATCGACAAGGAACTTATTCATAAATACCACGAAGGACTGATCGCCACCACCTGCTGTCTCGGCGCCAGCGTGCCGCAGGTAATCCTCAAAAAAGGGGAAGAAGAAGGAGAAAATGAATTCAAATGGTGGCTCAACATCTTCCAGGAGGATTATTATGTGGAGTTGCAGCGCCACGGCATTCCCGAGCAGGACAAGGTGAACGACGTATTGTTGCGATACGCAAAAAAATACAATGTAAAAGTCATTGCCTCCAATGACTCGCACTACGTGGATCAGAAAGATTTCAACGCCCATGACATCCTGCTTTGCATCAACACCGGCGAAAAACAGGCGACACCCGCCTTGCGCGAGTTCAGCGACGACGATGTGATGACAAAGAACAAACGCTTTGCCTTTCCCAACGACCAGTTTTATTTTAAGAAAACAGCCGAGATGAAACAGGTCTTTCACGACCTGCCCGAAGCCATCGACAATACCAATGCCATCGTCGATAAAATCGAGCTACTCGATCTCAAGCGCGACATATTGTTGCCCAATTTCGTGGTGCCGCCCGCCTTCAGCACCCAGGACGAATACCTGGAGCATATCACCTGGCAGGGCGCCAAAGAGCGATACAAAGAAATAACGCCCGAAATAGACGAACGCCTGCGGTTTGAATTGTTTACTATCCGCACGATGGGCTTTGCCGGTTACTTCCTGATCGTAAGTGATTTCATAAAAGCAGGCCGCGACCTCGGCGTATTTGTAGGCCCCGGCCGTGGCTCCGCCGCAGGCAGTGTGGTTGCCTATTGCATCGGTATCACCAATATCGATCCCATCAAATACAACCTGCTGTTTGAACGTTTCCTCAATCCCGACCGTAAGTCCATGCCCGATATCGACACCGATTTCGACGACGAAGGAAGGCAGAAGGTGATCGATTATGTAGTGGATAAATACGGCAAGCAGCAGGTAGCCCAGATCATCACCTATGGCACCATGGCCGCCAAGATGAGCATCAAAGACGTGGCCCGGGTAATGGACCTGCCTCTTTCGGATGCCAATGCCCTTGCAAAACTCATCCCCGACCGCCCGGGCATTTCGCTCAAACGCGTATTGCAGGCGCCGATGACCCACAAGGATGGGCAGAAATCACTGGAAGAAAAAGAAGGCGTCAGTTCCGACGACCTCGAAAATGTAAAACGAATACGGGAAGTATATAAATCCGATACGCTGGAAAGCAAGGTCCTGCACGAAGCCGAAATCCTCGAAGGCTCCGTACGCAATACCGGCATCCACGCGGCCGGTATTATCATCGCACCAAGGGACCTCACGGACCTGATACCCGTGGCTATCTCCAAAGACTCCACGCTCTGGGTCACCCAGATTGAAGGCAGCATCATCGAAGAAGCCGGCGTTATCAAGATGGACTTCCTCGGGTTGAAGACCCTTACCATTCTTAAAAATGCGCTGGCCCTTATCAAGCTCATTCACGGCATTGAAATTGACCTCGACGATATACCGCTGGACGATGCCGCCACCTTTGATCTTTACCAGCGCGGGGAAACCAATGGCACCTTCCAGTTTGAAAGTACCGGCATGCAGAAATACCTGCGCGACCTGAAGCCCGATAAGTTCAACGACCTGATTGCCATGAACGCCCTGTATCGTCCCGGGCCCCTTGCCTATATCCCCAATTTCATCGACCGCAAACATGGCCGGGAAATCATCAGCTATGATTTGCCCGACATGGAAGAATACCTGAAGGACACCTATGGTATCACCGTCTACCAGGAACAGGTGATGTTGCTTTCCCAGAAACTGGCTGGCTTTGGAAAAGGCGATGCCGACGTGTTGCGGAAAGCAATGGGTAAGAAAGACCGCAAGACCCTGGACAAGATGAAAGGAAAGTTCATGGATGGCGCAAAGGCGAAAGGCCATCCCGCCGACAAGCTGGAAAAGATATGGACCGACTGGGAAGCCTTTGCCCAGTACGCATTCAATAAATCACACTCTACCTGTTATGCCTACGTGGCCTACCAGACCGCTTATTTAAAAGCCCATTATCCCTCCGAATACATGGCCGCCGTGCTCAACAACGCCGGCAGCATCGATAAGATCACCTTCTTCATGGAAGAATGCAAACGGATGGGATTGAAAGTACTCGGGCCGGACATCAACGAATCGCTGAAAGGCTTTGCCGTCAATAAAAAAGGAGAAATCCGCTTTGGTCTCGGCGGTCTTAAAGGCGTTGGCGAAGCCGCCGTCGAAAGCATCATCGAAGAGCGCGGCAAAAAAGGACATTATACCACCATCTTTGATTTTATAAAACGCATCAACCAGCGGTCTGTCAATAAAAAGACATTGGAAAGCCTGGTATATGCCGGCGGTTTCGACTGCTTCACCGAAATGCACCGCGCGCAGTATTTCTTTATCCCTTCCGGCGATACCTCTACCGGGCTGGAAAAGATCATCCGCTTCGGCAATATCGTCCAGATGCAGCTTACGGGCAACAGCAATACCCTGTTCGGCGATCTGCCCACCGTCATGGATGTCCCGTCGCCCAAGATGCCCAACTGCGAACCATGGACGCTGACGGAATTACTGAACTATGAAAAAGAAGTGACCGGCGTATTCATGAGCGGCCACCCGCTCGACCATTTCCGTTTTGAGATCCGCCATTACGGGCTCACCACGATGGCCGATTTCAACGAGCTGAAAGAAACGGTAACCCTGCAAACCAGCAACAAACCCGTTCGTCTCGCCGGCCTGATCATCGATGCGCAGCACCGCGTCAGCCGGCAGGGAAAGAACTTCGGCTCCATCGTACTGGAAGACTACAGCGGCAAATCGGAGTTTATGTTGTGGAGCGAGGACTACAACCGTTTCCGCAATTATATGGAGAAAGGCACCAACCTTTTTGTGACCGGTTATTTCAAACAGCGGTACAACAAACCCGAGCTGGAATTCAAGATCGACAAGATCATGCTGCTGGAAAGCATCAAACAGCAACTGACCAAACAGGTCATCGTGGACCTCGAAGCCCGGCACCTCAACGAAAACATGGTACGGTTCTTTGAAAAGAATGTTAAAAGCTTCCCGGGCAGGTCGGGATTAAAATTCAATATCAGCGAACCAAAGAATCACTTAAAGGTTAGTATGCTGACCATGGATTCCGGCTTTGAGATGAACGATGAAATGGCGGGCTTTTTGACCGACAACCCTGAGTTTGAGGTCCATGTGGTAACGGTTTCAGCCTGAACGGGTAAGAACCCGAACCCGCCTTTTTAGCAGCCCGGTGACGCGGGGTCTGCAGGAATGGCAAAATTATACACAACTTTATGCCACCCGCGCATGTTATAGTACTTGGAACTAATTTTGTATTATTAGGGTCTGAACAGCATGAGTAAACCCAAAAACTTAAAAATCATACAAATATGGCAGCAGAATTCACCGATTCAAATTTCCAGACTGAAGTCCTGGCTTCCGATAAGCTAACCGTAATTGATTTCTGGGCAGAATGGTGTGGCCCTTGCCGCGCTATCGGGCCCGTTATCGAAGAACTGAGCAAGGAATATACCGGCAAAATAAACGTAGGCAAAGTGAATGTGGACCACAATCCTCAATTGAGCATCAACTATGGCATTACGTCCATACCCGCTATTCTTTTCATCAAAGGAGGCAAGGTAGTCGACAAGTTGGTAGGCGCACAGCCCAAAGCCAATTTCGTTAAGAAGATCGAACAACATATCTAAGGTCATTTCGATTTCTATAAAAAAAGGTATGGCATACTTTGAAAGTATGCCATACCTTTTTTTATGATAAGTCGCCCTTGAAGGGTCTCACCGTTGCTTTTTAATGTTTTATAACCTCTACCTGTGTCGGGTCGTGCTTATACCGGAAAACGAGCGGAAAGGTAATACCAAGCACCAGCGCATACGCTGCAAACGAAAACCAGATATACGGCCAGTTCTTTACATTATTCACCGTGAAATGATCGATCACACGACCGCTGATATAATTGCCCAGGAAGGCGCCAATCCCATTGGTCATCAGCATAAACAAACCTTGCGCACTCGCCCTGATCTTGAAGTCCGCTTCTTTTTCTACAAATAAAGAGCCCGATATATTAAAGAAGTCAAACGCCATCCCATAAATAATCATCGAAAGAATCAACAGGTAAAGACCACTACCGGGATTACCGATACCGAATAATCCAAAACGGAATACCCAGGCAAATATGCTGATGATCATCACCTGCCGGATACCGAATTTTCTCAAAAAGAAGGGAATGGTCAATATAAAAAGCGTTTCGGATATCTGTGAAATGGAAATCAGCAGGTTGGAATGCCGTACGCCGAACGCAGCCGGGTAGGTCGTCTTGAAATCATCCAGGAAGGTAGAGCCGTAGGTATTCGTTATCTGCAACGCCGCACCCAGTAACATGGCAAAAAGAAAAAAGATAAGCATCTTTTTTCTGCGGAACAGCACAAAGGCATCGAGCCCGAGGGCGGAAACAATGCTTTTCTTTTCCATGGTTTTGACAGGAGGGCATTTACTCATGGTAAATGCATATATGCCCAATAACAAGCCGGCCCCGGCGCTAATGTACAGTTGAAAAGGGCTTTTATTAAAGCCGCAAAGATCTACCATCCACATGGCGCAAACAAAACCGATGGTGCCCCATACCCGGATAGGAGGAAAGTCTTTTACGATATTAAATCCCCTTTTTTCCAACACGATATAAGATACCGTATTATTAAGACCGATGGTAGGCATGAAGAAAAATGAATTCAGCAGCATAATCAGGTAAAGCCCGGGATAATCCGTCACTTTCGACGCCCAGAGCAATAGCCCCGCGCCGATGATATGGCAAATGCCAAATACCCGTTCCGCATTCAGCCAGCGATCGGCCACTATGCCAAACAAGGCAGGCGTGAACACCGATGCAATGCCCATCGTTCCATAAATACTGCCCACCTGCCAGCCTTTAAAATGCAGCACATTGAACATATAAGCACCCAGGGAAATCAACCACGAGCCCCAGACGAAGAATTCCAGGAAGTTCATGATAATAAGACGGATTCTGATACTCACGCTGATAATCGTTTTAGTGTTAAAATGGTGGCAGTTCTATCCCAACTGGTGATGGGTCTTAATTTTGGTCGAAGTAGGGAAGATAAAGAATTTAGTTGATGATTGTGCGCGGCTTTACCCCTGATTCTTTGACACTGAAATGGTCGATTGCTTCCGGCTCCGTACCTTTGCCGCACTTAAATCCGACACAGATGAGTACAGTACAACAGGCCGAAAGCATCGTAAAGACTGCCGGCAGTATCTTACAACCGATAGGCGAAAAAATAATCAACGGTCAACGCATTACCCCCGAAGAAGGCCTGCTGCTTTTTGAGCGCGCACCCCTCCCCTTTGTCGGCACCCTTGCCAACTACGTACGCGAGAAACGCCACGGCAAT
>DASYCT010000179.1:0-4311 GCA_036500065.1 Chitinophagaceae bacterium
CTTCCTGGTTTGGGCGCACCACATGTTTGTGACCGGGTTGAACCCCTTCCTCGGTTCTGTGTTCGTGTTGCTTACCCTGCTGATTGCGGTGCCGAGCGCCATCAAGGTATTCAACTGGCTGACTACGTTGTGGCGGGGTAATATCCGCCTGACGCCGGGTATGCTTTTTTCAATCGGTTTTGTGAGCCTGTTTATCTCCGGTGGTCTGACGGGCATCTGGCTGGGAAACTCTTCCATGGATATTCATTTGCACGATACGTACTTTGTAGTGGCCCACTTCCACATTGTAATGGGCGTAGCGGGATTCTTTGGGATGTTTGCGGGTCTTTACCACTGGTTCCCCAAGATGTATGGCCGCTATCTTAACAATACCATGGCCTATATCCATTTCTGGGTGACCATCGTCGGCGCCTACCTGATTTTCTGGCCGATGCACTACGAAGGTTTGGCCGGTATGCCCCGCCGTTACCTGGATTATGCCAGCTGGGAAAGCTTCAAACATTTTGCCGACCTGAACCGCTTTATCTCCATCGTGGCGATGATCGTGTTCTCGGTTCAACTGATGTTTGTATTCAATATCATTTATTCCATTTTCAAGGGAAGAAGGGTTACGACCCAAAATCCCTGGGGCGCCACTACACTCGAATGGACTACGCCGATTCGTCCCGGTCACGGTAACTGGCCCGGCGAAATTCCTGAAGTACATCGTTGGGCATACGATTACGGTAAGGACGGAAGGGAATTCATTCAGCAAACGGAACCAATCAGCGCGGGCGAAAGCAAGCACTAATTGCGAACGTGTTGCTACGGGCTTAGGGATTTACGACAAACAGCGATCTAAGTTTCTTTTAAATAGAATGCCCTGATGTTTGTCAGGGCATTTTTTAAAGGAGGATAACATATACTGTGACAAAAAAAGAAACGGATACAGGCAGTTCTTTTACATTATCCGGCAAACTGCGGGATTATATGATGCTGATTAAGTTCAGCCTGAGTTTCATGGTGGTGTTTTCGGCGGTAGTGAGTTTTTTGCTGGTTCCCGGCAATCATTACAACCTGAAGATGATCTTTATCCTGTTTGTGGCGGGGCTCCTGGTAACAGGCAGCGCCAATGCCATCAACCAGGTGGTGGAGAAGGATACGGACGCGCTTATGAAACGTACGGCCAAACGACCGGTTGCGAGCGGAAGGATGAGCGTAGCGGAAGGATGGGGGTTTGCAATCATTGCGGGAATACTGGGCGTTGTCATGCTCTGGTATTTTTTTAATATGACGTCGGCCCTGCTGGCGGCATTCAGCCTGTTCCTCTACGCCTTTATCTATACCCCGCTGAAGAAAGTAAATTCGGTGGCGGTACTGGTAGGAGCTTTTCCCGGGGCCCTGCCCTGCCTGATTGGGTGGAGCGCAGGATTCTATAATGACCCCATTGCGTGGAAAGGCGGCTGGGCGTTGTTTGCCATCCAGTTTTTCTGGCAGTTCCCGCATTTCTGGGCCATTGCCTGGATTGCGCATAAGGATTACAGCGGGGCGGGATTCAAGTTGATGCCAAGCGTGGAAGGGCCGACAAAATATTCGGCGATACAGGCTATCATCTACTCGCTGTTGCTGTTGCCCGTGGGCGTGTTGCCTTATTTCGTGGGCATGAGTGGTTTGCCGAGCCTGGGCATTGTGACGATAGCCAACCTGTTTATGATTTGGCAAAGCGTGCAGTTGTACCGGAAAATGGAAGTAAAGGCGGCGCGAAGGGTTATGTTCAGCAGTTATATTTACCTGCCGGTGGTCTTGCTGGCGCTGCTGGCGAATAAGCTATAAACGATTTAATATGAGTGTAGTTATGAACAGTGTAGAACAGCAACGAAAAAGAACACATCCCCATAAGTTCACGCTTTGGGTGGGTATCGGGAGTATTATCATGATGTTTGCCGGGTTTACGAGCGCTTATATTGTAAAGCGTCAGCAGCCGGGATGGATCAGTTTTACGATGCCCCTGGTGTTCTGGTATTCCACGGGCGTTATGCTGTTGAGCAGCCTGACCATGCAGATGGCGTTGAAAGCGTTCAGGGACCGGGAGCGGAACAAGTACAAGAACCTGTTGGGAGTTACCACGGTGCTTGGATTGCTGTTTATCACGTTGCAGATTATAGGATATAAGCAACTGAATCATGCAGGCATCCGGGTAGAAGGATCGGGAGCGGGCGTATTTTTTATCGTCATTTTCGGGTTGCATGCGGTGCACGTACTGGGGGGAGTGATTGCATTGGTGGTGATGTTGACCAGGGCATTCAGCAGCCGCATCCGGAGCTATAACCCGGTACCGGTGGAAGTGGCCAGTACGTACTGGCATTTTGTGGATTTGCTCTGGGTGTACCTGTTTGTATTTTTTCTCTGGATACAATAAAAGCACCGGCAAAACGTAACAATAAAACTATTATTAACCAGGGCAATAATGCGGGCTTAACCTTTGATTATTTGGTGATAGTTCGTAGGTTTGCGAATCAATTAAACAACTCACATGGCACAAGCAATTCCGGCAGATAAAAAATGGTGGAGCGGAGGTAAAAGCCCGTTTAACGTAGAGTATGGCAAGTTGATGATGTGGTACTTCCTGATGAGCGATGCTTTTACGTTTGGCGCCTTTCTTATTTCGTACGGAACGATTCGTTTTTCGAGCAATGGCTGGCCCAACCCCAACGATGTATTCCGCACTTTCCCGGGCGTAAAGGGTGAAATGCCCATACCGCTGGCGTTTGTGAGCCTGATGACGTTTATTCTCATTATGAGCTCTGTGACGATGGTGCTTGCGGTGACGGCCGGGCATGCCAACAACAGGAAAAAAGTAATGTTCTATATGTTCCTTACTATCCTCGGCGGTCTTGCTTTCTTAAGCTGCCAGGCATGGGAGTGGACGCACCTGCACGGCGAAGGCGCGTGGTGGGGAAGAAATCCTTTTATGAATGCCGATGGCAGCCAGTCGAGCACCAATTTCACCAACTTCTTTTTTACCATCACGGGTTTTCACGGCTTCCACGTTTTCTCGGGTGTGATCATTAATATCATCATGTTTATCAAGACATGGAGAGGGGATTTTGATAAAAGAGGCCATTACCTGATGATTGAAAAAGCCGGTTTGTACTGGCACTTTGTGGACCTGGTTTGGGTATTTGTATTTACCTGTTTTTATTTGTTCTAATAAACACTGACTGAGCATTAAAAAAAATAATATGGAAAATGTACATGGCGCTGTTGCAGCAAGTCACGGGGAAGAACAAAGTTTTGATACAAAAGCGATCTGGAAAACCTTCCGCATCCTGCTGTACATTACTGTATTCGAACTGATCCTTGCCATCGGGTACTATAAACTGGAAGGCTCGTTTTCCAACAAGGAACTGGTAAAGCATCTCCTGAACGGGGTGTTTATCATCCTTACGCTGGCAAAGGCATTTTTTATCGTGGCCGAGTTTATGCACCTGGGTCATGAATTAAAAAACCTGATTATGACCATCGCGGTGCCGGCTATGTTATTTTTCTGGTTTATCGGCGCTTTCCTCTGGGATGGCAGTTCGTATAAAAACCTGCGCAACAAGTATGATCGCAATCACCTGGAGCAGAGCCAGCAGAAAGTCCCTGTCGAGGCGAAAAAGCCCGGGTCGGTGGAGTAAGTAGGAGCGTTCTTAAAAAATAATTCTAATTACATCAGCCACCGTCCCGGGGACGGTGGCTTTTTTATTCATTTCAATAAATACGCTGTATCGTGAGTTCGAAAGCATTGTTGGCATTGTGTATAGCTATTCTTTTACCGGTGGTGAGCTACCTGCTCGTAAAGCATTACAGCGACGAGGCTGTTGCGATGCCGCGCCGGTATTACGAAGATTCCATCGTGACGAAAGTGGTGAATGGAAAGGAAACAAGCGATACGGCCTGGCATAGTGTAAGCAATATTACGCTGACAAACCAGTTGGGCGATACGGTTTCGCTGGACAGCCTGAACGGGAAGATAATCGTAGCCGATTTCTTTTTTACCCGTTGCCCGTCTGTCTGTCCATATCTCACCCGGAGCATGAAGCGGATGCAGGACGGGCTGAAGCTGAAAGACGATATGCACCGGGTGGATACTCCTTTTGTGCGGTTTCTTTCTTTTTCGGTTGACCCTGAAAGAGATTCGGCCGAAGCGCTGAAAAGATATGCCGACCGGTTTGGGGTCAACCCGGATGTGTGGTGGATGCTCACGGGTCCTAAAAAGAAGATCTACAATTTTGCGCTGAACGAGTTGAAGCTTGGCCTGCAGGACGGGGAAGGCGTCGACTCCAATTT
>DASYCT010000180.1:0-4924 GCA_036500065.1 Chitinophagaceae bacterium
TAACGAAGGAAGGCTATACTGAGCCTACCCCTATTCAGGAACAAGCTATTCCCATCGTATTACAGCAAAGGGATTTGCTCGGTTGCGCCCAGACGGGTACCGGCAAAACAGCCGCTTTTGCCATTCCCCTGCTCCAGCTCATGCACCAGGCTGCTCAGCCCGGTGGCCGCCGCAGCATCAAAACGCTGGTATTGACCCCCACCCGGGAACTCGCCATACAGATCGACGAAAGTTTCAAGGCGTACGGAAAGTACCTTGACCTGAAATCACTGGTTATTTTCGGCGGTGTGTCGCAATACAACCAGGTCAATGCCCTGCGCAACGGAATAGATATACTGATAGCCACGCCCGGCCGCTTGCTGGACCTGGTCAATCAAAATCATATTAACCTGCAGACAATTAAATTCTTTGTACTGGACGAAGCCGACCGTATGCTGGATATGGGCTTTGTGCATGATGTAAAAAGGATCATTGCCAAGCTGCCTGCCAAAAGGCAGACCTTGTTTTTCTCGGCTACCATGCCGCCTGCGATCAAGCAACTGGCCGGCGTATTGCTGACCAATCCCGCCAAAGTGGAGGTAACACCTGTTTCTTCTACGGTGGACGCCATACAGCAGGCGATGTATTTTGTCGGAAAAGAAGATAAGCAGTCGCTGCTTATGCACCTGCTGGAAGATAAAAGCATTGCCACTTCGCTGGTATTTACGCGTACCAAGCACGGGGCGGACAAGGTGGCCAAATTCCTGAACCGTTCGGGTATCCGTGCGGAGGCGATTCATGGCAATAAGTCACAGAATGCGCGCCAGGCGGCCCTTTCCAATTTTAAAACCAGCCGCACGCGGGTGTTGGTGGCGACGGATATAGCAGCCCGCGGTATCGATATCGACGAGTTAGGTCATGTGGTCAATTATGATTTGCCGAATGTGCCGGAAACCTATGTTCACCGTATCGGCCGTACCGGCCGGGCGGGGGCAAGCGGTATCGCGGTATCGTTTTGTGATCATGAGGAAAAGGAATACCTGCGGGATATCGAGAAACTGATTAATAAAACGATTGCCGTCGTGAATGAGCACCCTTATGTGCTGGCGAACAACGGGCGCTCGATGAGCCGCCCGGTGCAGCAACAACGGCAGCAGCCTTCTTTTTCGCGGAAACCGTCGGGTAACGGCAATAGCCAAAGTAACGGCTATGGTTCCCGGAACAACCGTCAAAGCAGGCCTGTGAACGGCAATCGCTGGTAAACTAACAATCGTTATCTTTGCCCGTCCCGCTATAGCAGGACGGGTTTTTTTATATATTTATCCGTTCGATTCACCTCAATTGTCTGTATGAATAAAAAAGAAGTGGTTATTGTTTCGGCCGTACGTACGCCTATCGGCAGTTTTGGCGGCAGTCTTAAGGATTTCAGCGCCGTTCAACTGGGCGCTATCGCCATTAAAGGAGCGGTGGAAAAAGCCGGTCTGCAAGCCTCGCAGGTGCAGGATGTGCTGATGGGAAGTGTGTTGCAGGCCAACCTGGGACAGGCGCCGGCACGCCAGGCGTCCAAGCTGGCAGGATTGCCCAATGAAGTCAATTGTACAACGGTCAACAAGGTTTGCGCCAGCGGTATGAAGTCGATTGCACTGGCTGCGCAAAGCATTGCGCTGGGCGATGCGGAGATCGTGGTGGCCGGGGGCATGGAAAGCATGACCAATGTGCCGTTTTATGTAGAGAATATGCGCTGGGGCAATAAATATGGTAATACCCAATTGATTGACGGGCTGGCGAAGGACGGGCTGGTGGATGCTTATGACGGTAAGGCCATGGGCAACGCCGCTGAGCTTTGTGCCCGTGAATGTGGCATTAGCCGCGGAGAGCAGGATGCGTTTGCCGTTGAAAGCTACAAACGCAGCCAGGCGGCCTGGGAGAGTGGAAAGTTTGCCGACGAGATTGTACCGGTATCTATTCCGCAGCGCAAGGGTGATCCCCTTTTGTTTGCCAAAGACGAAGAGCCTTATAACGTAAAATTTGACAAGATACCCGAGCTGAAACCGGCTTTCCAGAAAGACGGTACGGTCACGGCCGCCAATGCCAGCACGATGAACGACGGGGCCGCCGCCCTGGTGCTCATGAGCCGTGAAAAAGCGGATGCGCTCGGTCTTACACCGATTGCCCGCATTGTTTCGTATGCCGATGCGGAGCAGGCGCCCGAATGGTTTACTACTACGCCTTCTATTGCCGTGCCGAAGGCGGTGGCCAAAGCGGGGCTGAAGATGGAAGATATCAGTTATTGGGAATTGAACGAGGCGTTTGCGGTGGTGGGTATTGAAAATACGCGACGCATGAAAATAGATCCTTCGAAGGTAAACGTGCATGGTGGCGCGGTAAGCATCGGGCACCCGCTGGGTTGCAGCGGTGCGCGGATCATTGTAACGCTTATCCATATACTCCGGCAAAACAAGGCGCGTTATGGGGCGGCGGGTATCTGCAATGGAGGCGGTGGAGCGAGTGCGATGGTGATCGAACGTATATAAAAAAGGGCCGCCCCTCCCGGGGCAGCCATGGTATCCACATCTATCCTCTCTGCGACTAGTTTATATAATGCTGTAATAACGCCATTGGCGTTAGCTGCCTTCATGCCCTGTACCGTATAGATGCCGGCAGGCATGCTTTTGCACAAAAGAGCCTCTTGAGTTCGGTTTTAAAAGGTGTTGCGGGTGCAATTGCCACAAAAAGAGAAGTTGGTGACGCGGGGAGTGATTTTTGTGGCAAAATTCCATGGTCAACGTTGCAAAATTACAAATTACCACATTGTGGCAAATACCACTTTGTGGGTATACGTGGCCAGAACTTGCAAATGTTAACAGATTGTTAACATGTCTTTTTTCTCTATGTTTGCAGTCATGTTTCCCTCCATCCTGGTCCGCCTGGCCGATACAAACGATGCTGAAGCGATAGCGGCCGTCAGCCGTAAAACATTTTATGACACGTTTGCCGCGCATAATACGCCGGAAGACATGGAGCAATTCCTGCTCACTGAATTTACCACCGAACGATTGATGGCGGAAGTAGGGGCGGAGGGTAATTATTTCCTTGTCGCCTTTATGGAAAACGAGCTGGTGGGCTATGCGCGCCTACGCGAGGCAGTTAACCCGCCGGAACTGGGCAATGTTCCCGCTATCGAGATTGCAAGGATCTATGCCCTGGAAAAAACGATTGGCAGGGGCGTGGGGAAAGTGCTGATGCAGCGATGTATCGGGCTGGCGCGTGAAAAAGGGCGGCAACTGCTTTGGCTGGGTGTATGGGAGCATAACCAGCGGGCAATTGATTTTTATATCAAATGGGGGTTTGAGAAATTTTCTTCTCATGCGTTTGTGCTAGGGAGGGATGTGCAGACGGATTGGCTGATGAAGTTGACGATTGATAGCTGACAGGCTTTTGCGGCGCGTGGCTGTCAGCTAAACATGGCGGAGCCGGATGGTATTGATAATATGCACCGCGTGTTCGCGGGAGTTTTCGATAAAAAGGCGGTGGGTGTTCATGCCACCGCAGATGACGCCGGCGAGAAAGATATTTTTTATATTGGTTTCAAAGGTTTCCTCATCATAGGATGGTTTCATTACTTCGTCGTCGGAGAGCTGTATGCCGAGCTTGCGCAGGAAGGCAAGATTGGGTTGATAGCCGGTTAAGGCAATCACCCAGTCATTGCCGATAGTGAGCAGGCCATCGGGTGTTTGTATATCGACTTCGCGGGGGCGGATTTCTTTCACCGAGGAATTAAAAAATGCTTTTATCGATCCTTCTTTAATGCGATTGACAATATCGGGCCGCACCCAGTATTTTACGCGCTGGCCGATGTCTTCACCCCGGATTACCATCGTCACATCGGCTCCCTTGCGCCATGTTTCCAGCGCAGCGTCCACGGCCGAGTTTTGGGCGCCTACGACCAGCACTTTCTGAAAGGCATAGAAATGAGGGTCTTTGTAATAGTGTTTTACTTTAGGCAATTCTTCGCCGGGCACATTGAGCAAGTAGGGAATATCGTAAAACCCGGTGGAGATGATGATATGATCGGCGGTATAGGTTTGACGCGAAGTCGTAACATCAAAAACGCCGGCGTTTTGGCGGACCGCGGTCACTTCTTCAAACAACTGCACATTCAACTGGTAGGCGGAAGCGACGCGGCGGTAGTATTCGAGGGCTTCCGCCCGCGTGGGTTTGGGGTTGTTGGATACAAAGGGGACGCCGCCAATTTCCAGGCGTTCGGACGTAGAGAAAAAAGTCATATTGGCGGGGTAGTTATACAGCGAATTGACCAGGCAACCTTTTTCGAGCACGAGGTAGCTGATACCTGCTTTCTGTGCTTCCAGCGCACAGGCGAGGCCGATGGGGCCGCCGCCGATGATGATGATGGGATAATGTGCCATGAATGCAAATGTAAGGAGTTTGAGCTATGAGCTTCGGGTATAGGTACCGCTCATGGCTCGCAGCTATTTCTTCAACAGCCTGTTGTTGACGATTTTTTCCATGACTTCCTCTTTCTGGTATTTGCTGATGGGCACCTGGTAGCGGCCGATATGCAGCAGGTTGCCTTCGACAGCGTCGATGGCATTGATATTGACGAGGTAGGACTTGTGCGGTTGTATAAAGGAGCCGGCGGGCAGCTTTTCCTGTATGCTTTTGAGCGTGGCATGGGTGACCAGTTTTTTTTCTCCCACATATATGCCCGCGTAGTTCTCCATGGCTTCTACAAAAAGTATTTCATCGAAGGACACTTTTTCGAGTTTGCTGTCGGTTTTGACAAACATATAATTACCGGCGGGCGACTGGCGCGACTGGAAATAATCCCATGCTTTATTGGCCGATTTGAGAAAGCGCTCAAAGGGGATGGGCTTCAACAGGTAGTCCAGTATGTCGAGTTCATAGCCACGGATGGCATATTGCT
>DASYCT010000181.1:0-4794 GCA_036500065.1 Chitinophagaceae bacterium
ACAACGGTGACACGGTGTCCGAGCGAACGCAGGAAATGGGCCAGGGCCAGCGACGACCCCATGGCATCGGGATCGGGTTTCTGGTGGGTGGTAATAACCACCTGCCTGGGCTGTTCCAGCAACGGGAATATTTCTTTAATGGGCTTCATAAAAACGGTGGCGAAGGTAAGGGAAAAGTTCCGACTTTTCCCCTAGCTTTGCGACCCAAAAGAAACGGAACTATGAGTAACAGGACATTTACCATGATTAAGCCCGATGCGATGGCCAAAGGACACGCAGGTGCTATTGTAGACAGGATCATCAAAGAAGGCTATAAATTGGTGGCGTTAAAGCTCACCAAACTGAGCGCGGAAAAAGCCGGCGAATTCTATGCCGTGCATGCTGCGCGGCCTTTTTATGGCGAGCTGGTGGAGTTCATGAGCAGCGGCCCCATCATTGCCGCCATCCTCGAAAAAGACGATGCGGTAGCCTCTTTCCGTAAGCTGATCGGCGCCACCGACCCCGCCAAAGCCGATGCAGAAACCATCCGCAAATTATTTGCATCTTCCCTGGGCGAAAATGCCGTTCACGGCAGCGACAGCGATGAAAATGCAAAGATTGAAGGCGATTTCTTCTTTAGCGGGCTGGAAAGAATATAAATGTCAGTGGTGAGTAGTGACCACTCACTACTCACTTATCCAGCCGGCTGTTCATGCGGTGCAGCACCAGCACATCGTCCTTATCCAGCGTAAAGAGGGTTATCCTCGAATTCTCCTGTATCAGTTGGTGATAATTCTTTAACGGCATGCCCAGCTTGTACGTGAGGTAAAACCGGTTTAGCCCGTTGTGGGCCACCACCAGGACATTTCCTTCGGCATATTTCTTTTGCAGGGAATCAAAAAAATCATCTGCCCGGTTGACGATCATCTGTGCCGTTTCGCCAGTGCCCCCTGCCCTGTTGTTGGCGGGGTCTCTCTCCCATTTCGCCGCCAGCTCCGGGAACTGCTCGATGCTTTCTTTTTTTGTTTTACCCTCCCAGGCGCCAAAATCCGTCTCCAGCAGGCGTTCGTCTTTTATGACCGGTTTTCCGCCGCCGGCTATCTGCGCCGTGTGAAAAGCCCGCTCCAACGGCGAGGAATAAATGGCTTCAAACGAAATACCTGCCAGTTGCTGCGCTACATCCTGCGCCTGGCTGATGCCTTTGGGGGTAAGGGGAATATCTGTTCTTCCACAATATTTGTCTCCCTCTGCGTTCCACTGCGTTTGCCCGTGGCGCATTAAATAAATGGTTAACATAGTTCTTCTATCGGTCTGTTTTGTGAGCTGCAAGATACAGGCTACGGGCCACAAGACCATGGGCCGGTAGCTTCAAACCCGTAGCTCAAGGCTCGCCGTCTACCTACTGGCAGAGGTTGAGAACATCCGTACTGTTGGTGCTGAACTGGATCAGGTTTACTTTGCCGGCAGCGTCGTAATGCAGTACCAGCGTGCCATAGCTTGTCTGGTAGGCATCCCATTTATCGTCTTTGATCTTGGGATTGCCGAACCACTGGAACATGCTGCCTCTTTTGGCGCCCATGACGGGAACAGTGAGCTTTCCCTTGAACCTGGGGCCTATCTCGATATAAGCGCGCTGGGTATAGAAGTAAATGTCCTTGTCTTTAAAGAAAACACTGGTGCCGCATTTGGCGGTGGTGCCGTCCTCCTCGGAACTGGTGGAACAGGGGAATTTGGCTTTGATCTCGAAATTGGTAGCACTCGGTTTCAGGCCGTTTACCTTACCATCGAACATATCTACTAAAAAATCAGGGCATTTGCTTTTCGCGGTAAGTTGCGCCATAGCGCCGGACAGGATTACCATAGATAAAAGGACAAGCATTAATTTTTTCATACAGGGGTGTTTGAGTTGAAAAGTACTATCAAAATCCTTGCTAGACAATGCCTAAAATGAGAAAAATGTGGAAATGTGGAAAGGAAGCAGGCTTCGTTTCCACATTTCTCACAACTTGTCCCGCCTGAGCGGGATTCCCATACTTACACATTATAATTATTTCTTATCCAGTATCTCCCTTTTCTCTATTTTATAGGAAAGTACCAGTCCTGAGCCTCCGCCGATGGGGATAAAGGCGAACCACAGGGAAGGGTCGTCGTAATGCAATAGATACCGGGTAATAAAAAAGGCCAGCGTCATACCGGTGCCCGCGCCAATCAGCACCAACCCCCATTTTAAATTTTGATAGGGCGCAGGGCGGGGCATTTTTTCCTTGGGGTTCATGCCCTTTTCAATCATTGCCAGGTTTTCTTTTTTCACCAGGTAAACGATGCCAAAGATCAGGGCGCAAAGGGTCAGGGGGACCATAATAGCGACCAACATTTCCGTTGCATGCATAAACTATGTTTTAATTGTTTAAATAGCGTTCGTACCCCTATGACTACCGGCTTTGCCCCCGGGTTACAGCTTACCCGTAAAAAAATCCGTACTTCGCCTTTGGACGCCCTGTAACCTTATTAACGCTTGCGTAGTCATATACCAGAAGAATGCAAACCGGTCCAGACGATAATTCCATCATCAGCAGGGTACTGCAAGGCGATCAGCAGGCCTATGCAGAACTGGTAAAGCGTTACCAGAACTTTGTATTTACCCTCTGCCTCCGGTATGCACCCCACCGCGAAGACGCCGAAGAAATAGCCCAGGATGTATTTGTCAAAGCCTATCGCAGCCTGGCCGACTTTCGCGGCGATTCCCGGTTCAGTACCTGGCTGTTCACCATCGTCCGCACCAGTTGCCTTAGTTTCCTGCGCCGCAAAAGACCCGATATCCGTTCGCTCGACGACGAGCATGTATTTGCTTCGGCCGATGCCCTCGATGGCGGCTTTCATGCCAACCAGGTGGAACAGAAATCGAAGATAGCGATGGTCAACGACGCTATCCGCATGCTCAGTCCCGGCGATGCAAAGATCATCTCCCTGTTTTACCAGGGCGGGCAAAGCCTCGATGAAATAGGGCGTATCATGGGCATCGAGCCCAATACGATCAAGGTAAAGCTGCACCGCGCGCGGCAACGGCTCCGGGAGACCATGGAACAACATTTTACACAGGAAGTAAAAGACCTGTGCAATTAAGTTTAATTTTGTAAAGCAAACCGCATGAATAAGCAACAAAACATAGAAGACCGGCTCTGGGACTATATCGATGGTTCCTGCACCGACGAGGAAAAGAAAGTGGTGGAGCAATTGATCGCCACGCAGGAAGCATGGCGTGTGCAATACCATGCGTTGCTGGAAGTAAACCAGGTGATGCAGCAGTCGCTGGAACTGGAAGAACCTTCCATGCGCTTTTCACAGAATGTAATGGAGGAAATCGCCCGCCACCATATCGCCCCCGCTACCAAAACCTATATCAATAAAAAGATCATTTACGGTATTGGCATTTTCTTTTTCTCTCTTGTAGCCGCTGTTTTTATCTATGGTCTTTCGCAGGTCAACTGGTCGGTTGCTGCTTCCGGCGGCGGCAGTATCCTCGATACATACATGAGCACAAAAATTGACTGGAGCCGTTTTTTCAACAATACGTGGATGACGGTTTTCCTGCTGGTCAGTTCGATTCTCGGGTTGATGCTGCTGGATATTTATCTCGGCCGGAAGCGGCGCAGGCTTCGGCAGGCGACCGATGCGGAATAAGCGAGCGGGGATTTTAAGATCAACAGGGGGACAAAATTGGCTTTCGTTCTGCCTTTCCCCTGCACTGGCCTATGCCTCAATCTTGCTCCGGCGAAAGAGAAAAAATATACTAGCGATTCAAATCATCACATTTAACCGTATCCTCGATAATAATTGGATCTATATGCCCTTTTCTATAGATGCTGACTTTAAATGTACCCGTTTTTTTATAAATAGAATCTCCCTCATATAAATCTATGGTTTGCCATTTTGTGAGATACAAAGGGCGGTATTTATTTCCATTAGTAAACTCAATTACAAAACCTTTATTATTAGGATTTTCATCAAAAAATGCTTTTGTAACCACCCCGCTGATTTCTTTGTTAAATTCTGCATAGCAGGAAAGCTCGTTTTGCTTTGCATTCCTGCGCTGCTGGTATTTGTTGAATATAAAAGAAGCTACAAAACCCGTTACCACTATTATCAGGAGCAGTTTGCCTGGTACAGGTATTAGTTTATTCGTTATCTTTTTCGCCATAATAAGCTTTATAAAATCCCGTTCTTTATTTATCAGCAATCGTTATTATTAAAAAAAATGAAAGCAGATTACTATCATAAAAAGCTGCTCCCAACGGAATACGCAATCATTTTACAATAAGATTTGACAAGCGTTAAATAATCAAAAATGATTATTCAGCAGGGGTAATATCAGTTTTTTAGTTCCCATAAGCATAACCCTTTTAAATTACTGGCTACAAAAATATCCCTGACCTCATTCTTTATATCATTATCAATAAAAATATCTGTACCGAAATACTGAACACCGTTTAAATTATCAATTGCTCGTGGAGTAATATCGTATTTTCCGTTAAATCCTCTCATAAAAAGAGATTTAAGATCCAAAATATAATATTCATTTAGTTTTATTTCATTACAGTTTAAAGAATATTCTTTATGGGAAAGAATCTTATAAATAGAATCTGCCTTTATTGCATGAATAATATATATATATTCCAATGAGTCAATTTTAATGACTTGATAAGCTCCTTCAGTTTTAGTACTATGCTTGTAATTCATGCATGATACTATGGTAATCAGTAATGCCGATACAGATATAATTTGTCTTGATTTCATGGTTGTTTTGTTGTAAGTCTA
>DASYCT010000182.1:0-3261 GCA_036500065.1 Chitinophagaceae bacterium
TCCTGCTGCTGGTAGTTGGCTGCGGCCCAAGCGGCTCCGCCAGCCAGCTACTGCACGGCAAACTGATCATGTCGACCGGTTGTGGCAATTATATGCTCCAGGTCACACAGGGCACACTACCCTCGGACAAGATCAATTCTACCTGGAAAGACCCGCTTACCGGCATCGTATATACCAATGTATTCACGGTATTGAACCGCTGTGTCCTGAACGATACGGCCTTTCATTTTGATGCGGAGTTCAGCTTCCGCGTAGTCGATACAGCGCCGGATTCCTCGCAATGCAATATCGAATGCATCTGGTACCGCCCCAGCCCGCCCGCCGGCAATTTTATCACAGACGTACAAAAACTGAAATGAACGCCTTTGGACGGCGGATAATAGAAAATTGCGACATAAATTGCCCTCCAATCTATGCCGCAGCTTTTATCCATTCAAAACCTCTCTATCGATTTTCAAACAGAATCAGGACTCGTACCCGGGGTCAGGGGCATTGATCTACAGGTAGACCGGGGAGAAATCGTTGCACTGGTAGGCGAATCAGGCTCCGGTAAATCCATCACCTCGCTGGCCATCCTGCAATTGCTGCCCACACCGCCCACCCGCTATCCGTCGGGCAGGATTTTATTTTCCCCCGATGGAAAGGAAGCGGTCGATTTGCTGACACAAACGCCCGAACAATTGCGGCGCCTGCGCGGCAACCGCGTGGCAATGATCTTCCAGGAACCAATGACCTCCCTTAACCCGGTCTTTACCTGCGGGCACCAGGTAGCGGAAGCTATCAAGCTGCACCAGTCGGTGAACCACGCAGTGGCCCGGCAACAGACACTCGAACTCTTTGAAAAGGTAAAGCTGCCCGATCCCGCGGCTATCTTTGACCGTTACCCCCACCAACTGAGCGGCGGCCAGAAGCAGCGTGTGATGATCGCCATGGCCATGAGTTGCCATCCTGCCCTGCTCATTTGCGACGAACCTACGACGGCGCTCGACGTGACGGTGCAGCAAACCATCCTCCAACTGATCAAAGAATTGCAGCAAACGGAAGAAATGGGCGTGCTGTTCATCACACACGATCTTGGCGTGGTGGCCGAAATTGCCGACCGCGTGGCGGTGATGTACAAAGGCAGCATTGCCGAACAGGGGCCGGTACGGCAAATCATGCAGCAACCGCAACATCCTTATACAAGGGGATTACTGGCCTGCCGGCCGGCGCTGCATCCCAAGGGAGAGCGACTTCCGGTGGTAAGTGATTTTATGGATAAAGGGCGGAAAGAAACTCCGAAAAAACAGCCGCTGCAGAATGACTTGCAGGCTCCCCGGCCAGCAGACCTTGCGACCAACACCCTTCTCAAAATAGACAACCTCCGCGTCTGGTATCCTTCCCGCAAGAGTTTTTTGGGTAAGACGTTGAGCTATACGAAAGCAGTCGACGATGTGAGTTTCGACCTGTACAAGGGTGAAACCCTCGGCCTGGTAGGTGAATCCGGCTGCGGCAAAACAACACTGGGCAGGGCCCTGCTGCGCCTGGTGGAACCTACCGGAGGCGACATATTATTAAATGGCGAAAGCCTGCTGCGTTACTCGCCCGCTCAATTACGGCAGCTGCGCAAAAACGTACAGATCATCTTCCAGGACCCTTATTCTTCACTCAACCCGCGCATGACTATTGGCAACGCCATTGAAGAAGTATTGCAGGTGCATAAGGTACTGCCCACGTCCCGACAACGCAGGGAACGGGTGACGAGCCTGCTGGAAAAAGTAAGCCTGCAGGCAGACCACTACGGCCGCTACCCACATGAATTCAGCGGCGGCCAGCGACAGCGCATCGTTATCGCCCGCGCACTGGCTCTTAATCCCTCCTTTCTCGTATGCGATGAAAGCGTAAGCGCCCTCGATGTGAGCGTGCAGGCGCAGGTGCTCAACCTGCTAAACGACCTCAAAAAGGAATTTGGTTTCACGGTCATATTTATCTCCCACGACCTCTCGGTCATACACTATATCAGCGATCGCATCATGGTCATGCAAAAAGGGAAAATCGTTGAAACCGGCGAGGCCGGGCAGGTGTATTATCATCCCAAAGAGGCGTATACGCAACGGCTGATAGCTTCCATACCGAAGCTGTAATACTAATACTACCTTCTGGTTTTCTTCGGGTTTTCTTCTCGTTTCCTTCGGGTTTTCTTTGGGTCTTCTTCGGTTCTCGCCCGGGTCTAACCCGGGTCTAACCTGAGTCAGCCTCGCAGCAAACCGGAGTGAGACCCTTGCCAGTGGCGGGTTACATACATATTCATCCCCTACCCGACCCGGGCAAGACCCAGCCCAGACCCAGCCATATTATATTCAGTTTCTATGTATTAAGGGATTCCGCGTGATAGTTATCCTGGTTTCCGGAAGAAAGAAACCTGCGGAGCAGCGGAGGCGCACATAAAGCAAGTAAAGAAGACTGCAGTAGCTGCTGCTGTAAAGATATAACGAAACTCGCTGCCCAAAAAGGAAAAAACAGGCCGATTCCGGGGGAAATGATGTTTTCGAAACCAGTCTGGAATACTACCAAAGTCCATTGCAAATACACATATAGCTTTTTATACGTAACTTACAGGGAGCCGGTCTTGCATCGGTTCCTGTTTATGAGTGTCAAAATCGCCGGGGTGGTTATTATCCTTACCGCGTGCCTCCAGACCGGATGCCAGAAGGCCCTCCATTTCCCGCCCGACGACCCTACTCTTATTCCCGCTCGTACGGTCAAAGATGTTTATGTAGCCGGTTTCGAATCCAATGGCGCCCACCAGGTGGCGAAGTATTGGAAAAATGGCGTAGCGGTACCGCTCACCGACGGCAGCCACGACTCCTACGCCTGGGCCATCAGTATTGCCGGCAATGACGTGTATGTGGCCGGGGCGGAGATATCGGCCGCCACAGGACGGTTTGTCGTTACCTACTGGAAAAACGGTACGGCAGTGCCGCTCACCGACGGCAGCTACGATGGTAGCGCTACAGCAATAGCGGTGTCGGGCAATGATGTGCATCTGGCGGGATACGTTAACAGTTCCACCGGCAATACGGTTAAATACTGGAAAAACGGATCGGCATCATCGCTTTCCATCATCGGCAGGGACGCCCAGGCTTTTTGCATGGTGGTGTCGGGAACGGATGTATATGTAAGCGGCTACCAGTTCAACGGCACCAACGATGTGGCCCTGTACTGGAGAAACAACAACCCGTTGCCGCTGAGCAGCGGCACCGAATTCGGGTACAGCACGGG
>DASYCT010000183.1:0-4488 GCA_036500065.1 Chitinophagaceae bacterium
CAAAGCCCCGGTCGCCAAAGCGTTTATAAAAAACATGGGCTTTAAAGAAGGCGCTATTGCTTCCAGCGTGGCCCACGACAGCCACAATATCGTAGCCGTCGGCGTGGACGACGAAAGCCTTTGCCGGGCCGTGAACCTCGTGATAGAGCAGAAAGGCGGCATCAGTTGTGTGGGCAGCAGCAGCGAAATGGTGCTGGGCCTGCCTGTCGCCGGTCTTATGAGCCAGGAGAATGGCTATAAAGTAGCCGAAGCCTATACCACCATCGATGCCATGGCGAAAGACCTCGGTTCTTCCCTCGCGGCCCCGTTTATGACGCTTTCGTTTATGGCATTACTGGTCATACCTCACCTGAAGCTGAGCGATAAAGGATTGTTTGACGGAGATGCGTTTAAGCTGCTGTAAGGTAAATGATATTTCACCCCTTCGGGGTTCTGTTTTTCTTTCGGCACTTTTTCTATAATCATATCACCCCTTCGGGGTTTCTCCCGGTATGGTTATTCTATATTTTAATATTATCCTCGCGAAGCTAAAAGCCCGAAGGGCTGTCATTATTATAGAAACGAGTTTGTAATTATTCTCTAAAAACCCCGAAGGGGTGACATTCTTACGGATCAAGGAACTGCTGCATCTTGCTCTGCAGTTCATTTGGTTTAAACGGCTTGCTCACGAAGCCATTGATGCCGGACGATATGATCCGTTCCATGATTTCATTCTTGGGAGATGCCGTAACGATAATGATGGGAATATCGGGCAGGTGTTTGCGTATGGCTTTGCTGCAACTAAACCCGTCCAGCACGGGCATCTGAACGTCCATCAGGATGAGATCGTATTTCTTGCGCAAGGCAAATTCCAGCGCCTGCTGACCGTCCAGCACCAAATCCATCTTCGCCCCCCAGCCTTCGATAAACCGGCGCGCTATATTGGCGTTAAAGGGATTGTCTTCCGCCAGCAGGATCATTTTATCTTTTAATGAATTGGGGTTGCGGATAAATGGTTTTTGTGCAGGCGAACTGGCTTCCGTTTTGGACGCTTTGTGCAGCATAATCGAAAAATGGAAATCGGAGCCTTTTCCCAGCTCACTGTCCACCGTTATAACGCTGCCCATCAGTTCCACCAGCTTGGCCGATATGGAAAGCCCGAGCCCCGTGCCGCCGTATAAACGGGTGGTATCGCTGTTGGCCTGGGTAAACTGCTCGAATATCTTATCTTTTTTATCTTCCGGGATGCCGATACCGGTATCTATTACCGAAAACCGCGTCAGGAAGGATTGATCGTTGTTTTGCTCCATCTGTACTTTCAGGGTTATCCTTCCCTGCCGGGTAAATTTGATGGCATTGCTGATCAGGTTATTCAATACCTGTGAAAGCCGGAAATTATCGCCTTTCACCATAAACGGCATCTTCTCGTCGTACTCAATATCAAACACCACGTTCTTTTCCTTGGCCTTATAGCTGAACGACTGGTAAAGACTTTGCACCAGCTCGCGCAGGTTGAAATCGATGGCGGAAATCTCTATTTTGCCCGAATCCAGCTTATTGAAATCGAGGATGTCGTTGATGATCTGCAACAGGCTTTCACCCGAAAACTGCAGGGTGCGCAAATCCTCCTGCTGGTCTTCCCGCGGTTTGTTTTGCAGCAGCAGGTGGGTGATGCCAATCACCGCGTTGAGTGGTGTACGCAGCTCATGGCTCATGATGCTGAGGAACTGCGATTTTGCCTTGGCCGCCTGCTCCGCTTTTTCCTTCATCCGTACCAGCTCTTTCTCCCGGCGCTTGCGCGGCGAAATATCCCGTATAAAGCTGTTGAAATAATATTCGTCTTCGTGTTTTATCGCGGTCACGGTAAGTTCCATCGGGAACTCCACGCCGTTTTTACGGATACCCATCAGCTCTACCCGCTTATTGAGCATGGGCGAATTGCCGTGGGTTAAAAAATGCTCCAGCCCCGCCTGGTATTCTTTCCGGTAGGAAGGCGGGATAATGGTATCGGTAAACATATTGCCTCGTACTTCATCTTCGGAATAACCAAAAATGGCGGTGGCCGACTGGTTCCAGTGAATAATCGATCCTTCCTGGTTGATGATCACGATGGCATCCAGCGCAGAGGAGATAACGCTGCTCAGCATGATCTCGTTCTTCTGCAGGAGCTTTTGCGTTATTTCATTCTCGCGTATTTTGACATCCAGTGCAATATTGAGCTGTTCCGATTCCGCCAGCTTTTCCAGGAAGATCTGTTCTATCTGCGACTGGGTAAATATGCCCAGGTGCTCGCGGCTCACAATTTCCTTGGGGATAAGGGTCACGAGGTGGGGAAAAGATTCAAATTCCTTGTACCGCGCGGAAAACGATTCATAAGTCTTTTCGAATATCTTCCCCGCCAGTGTTTCACCATAGTTTTTGCCTACAAAATCGAAGGCTTCAAAACTGATTAACTGCAGTTTTTTAAATACTTCTTCCTGCTTACGGTCGCCCAGCGAGGCCAGCTCTTTCAGTTTTTTCTCAAAATAGCCGTCGCCCGAGCGCCCGAATTTATCGCTTACATTATCTAAAAAGGAATGAATGAATTCTGTCGCCAGCGTATTCTTCTGTTCTATTTCCGAGACAAAAAGAATGCTGAATACGGGCTCCTGTACGATGGCCGGAAACCGTTCACGTATGGATGCGCGTAAGGAACTTCTTGTATAGGTATAGCCGCCGGTGCCCGGCTCGAACGAGGTAAGGTATTTCTCGAACAAAAGATAGGTATGTATAGATTCTTCCGCGCCCTGGGTAGCCGATTTATTTCCAAGCTGGATCAACTGTTCGGCATTTGCAGGATTGGAGATCCTTGAAATCAAAAAGCTGAACAGTTGTTTAAACAGGTTGTTGTCGGTATCCTCCCCTAATAGCGTAGCGGTCTTCTTTAGGTATAACCATTTTTTCAGCATACAGCAGCTCCCTTAGATGAATTATGCGTTCTTACTGGCTTTGTAAATAGAATAAAAACCAAGACCTGAAAGTCCCCAGGTAATCACCAGTGCAACAAACCATGCGACAGAACCGCCTACCTGGCCGAGCAACAGCTTAAACAGGTTAATGCCATAGAAATGCTCCAGTTGCATGTGCAGGTGACCAATTGCCATTACAAGGTAACCCCAGGCCAGCAGGTTCATACCCTTGCCGAGGCGGCCACCTCTCAATTCCCGGGAGGTAGAGAACGCAAAAAACACGGAGATAAAAAGAAAAGGAAGCTCCATTACGCCAAACCAATAACTGAAATTAGAAGCGCTGGTAGTAAGCGCTGCCGGACTGCCGCTTTGCAATAAACCGCAACCGGGCTGGCTGTAACCTGCCAGGCATACCAGGACCCCAAAAAGCATGAACAAAAAAATTGCCGGGTGAATTTTTTTCATGGGAAATTGGTTTTAAACAATTATTTGCGATAATTTTCGATATTACTAACATACCTATAAACGTATGTAAGCGTTTGCCTCTAAAAAACGTGCACATATAAAATAAATTGCCGCAATGAAAGATGTTGATCAGGGTGAATTCTCATTTAGTAAGGAGTTGGATACCAACTTTTTGCAAGACCTGTTTCAGGGCGATTTCGCTTATGCGGAGACGGTTTTCCAGGAATTCTTAAAGGATTTACCCACCTATTGGGAAGAAGTGGCGGCAGCCTATCGCGGAACCGATGTCAGGGAACTGGGAAAGTCGGTGCACAAATGCAAAACCCTGTTTGGCTACGTCGGTCTTACCCAAACGTTGGAACTGTTCCAGCGGTTCGAAAACAGTTGTTTACAACCGGGGGCAATGATACCGGTGGCTGCTTTCGAGGAACTGGCAAACGAAAAAGACCTTGCGCAGCGTTTAATTGAGGTAGAACATGGACGATTGCAATCGTTTAACGCATCCAATGCGTAGATTAAGTAATTTCGGTTCACCTATCGATTGATGTTTGAAAGAAACTGGTTTTTAGTAGCAATATAAAAAGGCTTTACCCTTAAGTAAACTGTTGGTGGATGAAAATTACCTCAATCATCGTAGAAGACATCCAGATTGCGGCTGACTTTCTGAAAAAATTCTGTGAAAAAAGCGAGCTGGTAGAAGTAAAAGGACATTTTCTGAACGTTGCGGACGCTCTTGATTATCTTGACACGGACAAAGTAGACCTCATTTTCCTCGATGTGGAAATGCCCGGCGCCACAGGCTTCGACCTGATGGATCGTCTTACCTATTCACCAAGGATCATTCTTACCACGACTAAAACAGAATACGCATTCGATGCGTTTCAGTACAACGTAAGCGATTACCTCAAAAAACCGATCAGCTACAAACGCTTCATCGAATCGATACAGAAGATTAACAAGGCCAATGAAGCCGCCGCCGCTGCTGCCGTTCCGGCCGATGCCGCCCCGGTCGCTTCTACCGCCCCTGCTTCAGACGCCGGTGACGGCTCACTGTTTATCAAAGCCGAAGGCAAGCTGGTAAAACTGAACCAGGAAG
>DASYCT010000184.1:0-5908 GCA_036500065.1 Chitinophagaceae bacterium
CCGCATCCGCCGTTCCCGAAACATTGATGATCCTGATATTGCGTACAATGGGCAGCACCTTAGCCGGTGGTCTGGGATTGACCATCCTCCATGCCATATTAAATTCAAAAGCCTTCCGGGTATCTTTCAGCACGATATCCCGGTACGTGATATTTTCCACCACACCGCCCCGGCTTGGCTGCGATTTAAACCGGATAGGCGCCCAGTTACCCGAATCCACCAGGCAATTGCGTATTTCCACATTCCTGATCCCGCCGGATGTTTCGCTCCCCATGGCGACGCCTCCATGTCCGTAGGCAAAATGACATTTCTCCACCAGGATATTTTCCGAAGGCCGGTTCACTCGCAGGCCATCTTCATCCTTGCCCGATTTGATGGAGATACAATCGTCGTTCACATCGATAAAGGTCCCGGTAATATGTATTTTGTTGCCCGAATCAATGTCTATTCCATCCGAGCTGGGGATATTATGTTCGGCAGTGATATTGAGGTTGGCTATCTCCACATCGGTGCTGTACAAAACAAACAATCCCCAGGAAGCTTCGTTGTGCAGGTGAAGATCGGCGATCGTGATATGCTTACAGTTTTGAATAGCTATTAACCGGGGCTTACCCAGGCGTACAACAGGATTGACCGGCTGCGGTGCACTCCCGGCGCTATCGGGCCGTGACCTGCGTTGCATGCTTCGCTGAGTCCATATATCACCCGAGCCATCGATGGTTCCCTCGCCACTTAAGCGGATGCCGTCGAGGTCGAAGGCATTGACGAGCGCGGCGGTCCATAATTTTTCTTCTCCTTCCCAGCGGGTATTGACCTGCGGATAGTCAGCCTGTTCCGTCGAGCCCTTCAGCCTGCCCTCTTTCTCCACCAGCAGGTTTACTTTATTCTTCAGGAAGATAGCGCCGCTTATAAATACACCTTTGGGTATGACGACCGTACCCCCGCCATCGGCGCTGCATTGATCAATACAGGCTTGAATGGCTTTTGTATTCATGGTGCTGCTGTCACCCTTTGCACCATAACTGGTAATAAGGTATTTTTTACCTGACTGCGTCACACGAAACGCATACAGGAAAGTAATCGATACGAGTATTATTGACAGGGCGAGTATTCTCCTTTTCATACGCGGTCTATTTTAAAGGATGGTGGATGACAATAAATTTCGTTTCATGCGCATCGAGGTGCAAGGGCAGTTGGACGGTACCGTCCGTAGCATTGCTTATTTGTACCGGCTTTATATCCCCGGTAAAAGCATCCCATATTTCTGCCCTGCCTTTGCCGGACAGGGTAGCCGTGGCTGTTTGCTCCTGGTCGCTCTCGTTAAAAAAGAAATACAGGTCGGCATCCTTCCAGCGGCGGTGCAGGTACTTAATACCCGGTATCGCCTTCTCCAGTTTTACGTCGGGTTTGGATAAGGCGTCGATAACTGCCGGGGTTAATTGTCCCGATGCTTCCTTATAACCCTCCTTGATGGCGGGTATCGCAACGGCATCCAGGAAGGTTTTACCGACTGCCATCGATGGAACGCGGCCCATAAATAGCAGCTTACCGCCAGATGCCGCGAAGGCTTCCAGGCGGGTGAGTACGGTTTGGGGGATATAATCAATGGAAGGAATAATAACAGTGCCGTACACCTGCCCGCTTAGGTTTTTGAATCCCCCTTTTTCAGGCGTAAAGACGGACGATAGTCCCTGGTCATCCACAAAATCATAATCTATTTGGTGTTCCGATAGCGCCTGGGCAATATCAAGCACGCTTTTATTGGCTGCAGAATCTCCCATCCACATGTTACTGGTCGGGTGATAAAGGGCCACCTGCGCGGCAGGAATGCCATTTGCCAGGAGATAGGAAGCCCTGTTGGAATAGTGGGCTACCGGAATAAATTCCTGCCGCCCCAGGTATCCCCTGGGTACGTTTTTATCGCTGATGGGCCAGAACATGTACTCGAATAAACTAATGCCCCTGATCATTTCATAATCGATCACCCATTTGGCCTGCGGCACGCTGGGCGGAATGGTGTATGCTGCAAAGCTTTCGCTCAGGGCCCGAGGCCGTCCATACATGTGCGCCGCGGAGGATGCCAGCTTGGGATAGTCGGCCACTTTATCGGGCCATATCTGTAACCAGATGGCATCTACGCCCGGTATGCCTACATGGCGCATGTCGCGGAAGAAATCACCTTCCGACCGCACCAGCTCCATCATCTTTTCTTCGTGGTTGAGGTGGACCATGTATTCCAATCCGTTGGCTGCACACCAATCGGCCTGGACATCAAAAAAGTTCTCCCGGAACATATCGGACCATACATCCCAATAATCCGCCTTCATTCTTTTTTGCGCGGTAGTCAGCTGCCTGGCAAAGATGACGCCCAGGCTGGGCACAATATCATAGCCTTTACGCTTTTTAAATTCTTCGGGCAGTCGTGGTGTCCACGGTGTAAAACCATAATCGGGTTCATCACCGCGGAAGCCCAACACTGTTTTACCAAATTCATCGCCGATGTATTTTTTATACTGCACATGCGTAAACTCAAGGAACTGGCGGGTGGCGTCGGGGTTGAGATAATCGCAAAGCGAATTAACCGTGTCCTTGCCATGTGTTGGGTTGTTGGCGGCTCTTGTCACCGATGTTTTAAACCGGTGTTGGATCAACAATACCTGCCAGTTACCTGCGGGCGCTTTCCAATCAATATTTCCTGACGATACATCAATGACCTGGTTGCTTTGACCCGCCTGGTTGATGGCAATAGCGCTTATCACTCCATCCGGCAGTTTGTAGTTAATACTATCACCTTCTTTCAAAGTGACGCGGCCCGATACCACCAATCCCTGCATGCGCAAGGCGGGTTTCTCTTTGCTGAACTTACCACCGGCAAAGCCGCTTGGATATTTCCCTTCATCGATTATCCAAAGGTGCATGTCGCGCTTTTTTGCTTCCTCCACGGCAATTTTGACCAGCTCAAACCAGCCTGGCGAAAGATATTCGGCGGGTGTATTATAGCCGGCCTCTATCGTGGCTGCCCTGAACCCATGACTGTACATGCTGTCGAGGTTGGCAGCTATGATTTCGCGGTTGATGTTTCCCTCCCATCCCCAGGTGACTGTTTCGGCATATACCGATGGATACGCTTTAAACTTTGCCGCCATTTCCGCGGTGGAAGGCAGGCTGAGTTTTTGCCAGAATTGTTGTGCGGTGGCCTGTTGTGTTATCATAACCGATAACAAAAGGGCCGTCCTGTAGATAAATGTTTTCATTGGTTTATTCTTTCCACACGACGACAGAAGCCGTGTTTAAGGTTTTGCTGCCTATTAAAATTTTAGCGCCGGCCGGTATGGCCACCTGGTAAGGTTTAGGCGAATAATTTACACCCACCCAAAAACCATCGCGCCATTCCAGTATAACGCCCTCGGGCAATTCTTTTATAGCAATACCTGCCTGTTGGTAAACTTTTTTCAATGCTGCTTTTTCAAGGGCTCCATCGTCTGTGTCGGGGCCTACGTAAGTCACGGTGCCCTTACCTAGCCGGTGCGATATAACAGCAGCCCGGCTGGCGTAATACTGGTTGGTGTAGGTGGCCCATACTTCCGTACCGGGGTCGGGTGACAGGATATCCGCCCAATTGTTCCATTTGAAGTTTTGCGCGCCCATCTTAATCGTGCCCTGTACGGTGTCGGGCAGGAGATCATAGAAACTCACCTTTGCTCCTATCAAATCATAGATGGGTTCGGCCCATTTCATTTCCCAGAGTTTACCGTTGCGGTTTTTTTGCCCGGTCCGGGAGGATAACACAAGGTGGCCGCCGTTTTCCACATATTTCTTCCAGCGTTCGACCAACTGGGCATCCAGCAGTTCATACGCCGGCGCGACCATTACCGGGTATTTTGAAAAGTCTTTGTCTTCGGTTATCACATCTACCGGGGCGTTCAACTGTTTTAATGCGCCGTAATAGCGCATCAAATGCTGCATAAAATCCCATTGATAGGTTTGAGGCTGGTTGTCCTCTTCCCAGCGGTTGTCGGGGTTGTACAGCACCGCGGCCAGGCGGGCTCGATAGTCCTTCGGCGCAACGGCATTGGAATCGTAGTATTTTTTAACTTCTTTTAGTTCCCTGATCACCCTGATGTATTCCATCCCGCTGGTGCTGGGCGTTACTCCATCCGTGCTGATGATGCCATAGTGATATTGCTCGCCGCCGGTCAGCGGTTGTTTAAACCGGTAGTTGCACACAAATTTATTGCCGCCTGCAAAAGCATGCCATATCCACATGCGTACGACACCGGGCATGGGCTGCGGGTTAAACTTCCCCCAGTTCACCTGTCCCGGTTGCAATTCCATTACACCGGTGGTGCCGTTAATGGATCGGAAAAAATCATTGGCAAAAGCGATACTGGTGGGTGAGCCCATACGAAAACCCTGTGGCCCGATGCCTTTATCATAACCGGCCACGAGGTATTTGGTATAGGTCACAAAATCGAGATTGGTCATCCGCGCAGGATCAACCGGGGCATGCTCCGGCATCAGGTTGGTGGTAATCCATTGTTCCGGTAAAATGTATTTGCGAAGGATATTGTATTGAAACCCGAGGAAGTCTGTCACTTCATCCGCAGAAAAACGTTTGAAGTCCAGCACGGCATCTGGATTGGGTTGCGCGATAAGTTCTTTCCCATTGGGGATACGAACCTGGCTGAAGTCGGCATAACGAATACTCCAAAACGCCGTTCCCCATGTTTTATTCAGCGTATCGATGTTCCTGTATTTGTTTTTCAACCATCGGCGAAAACTTTCCTGTGCGGCGGGGCTATAATCATATTGACCGTAATGAGAAGGCTCATTGTCCAGTTGCCAGCCCCAGATACGTTTATCATTTGCATAGTGTTTGGCTATCGCTTCCACCATTTTTCCTACGTACTCGCGGTAGACGGGACTCGACCATGATATCTGCTGCCGGCTGCCATGCTGCATGGTGATGCCGTTTTCATTTATCATTAATATTTCAGGATGTTTTTGTTCCAGCCATACCGGCGGGGTGGGCGACGAAGTGCACATAATCACCTTTATACCGTTTTGATGGGCAAGCTCAACGGCTTCGTCCAGCCAGCCAAAATCAAAATGACCTTCCTCCGGTTCAATAAAAGCCCAGGCAAACTCGCCAAAATGGGTGAAGTCAAACCCTACCTCGGCCATTTTTTTAATGTCCCGCGCCCAGTATTCATGGGGCCATTGTTCGGGGTAGTAGTATGAGCCGATCGGCATCAGGTCTTTTTTTGGGAAAAAACCTTCAGCCTTTTGCGCCCTCGCAGTACAGAACGATAATAACATACAACCTATAAAAATGCCAAACCCTATGCGGGTAGAAACTTTAAACGATTGGAGTAAATACATCAGCTATGCTTTAGAATGTCAAGGTATTGATTTTATCAAAGCGGTGCGGGTTCAATTGACGACGGCCTGGTTGACCAACACCCTGAATTTGCCTATAAGATTTTCGTCCCAGTTGCTATCCATTTGCGACATGAATATGGCGAACATATCTTCTTTGGGATCGACCCAGAAGCGGGTATAAAAAGCGCCGTCCCATCCAAACGCACCGATGGATTCCAGTTCGTCGTACACACCGCGCTGGGTGCGGATGCCAAACCCATAGCCGAATTTATCGCCCATGATACCGTTATGTTTAAAAGGATTAAAAATAAACAGGTCGCCAATCGAATTGCTGGTCATCAGCTCAATGGTTTTAGGACTTACGATCCGGACGCCTTCCAGTTGTCCTTTGTTCAACAGCATTTGTGCGAACCGGGCATAATCGGCTGCGGTAGATACCAGCCCGGCGCCGCCTGAAAAGTAAGTTTGAACGGCAGGATATGGAAAGTAGTTGTCCAGTTTTACCAATTGGCCACTGGCGTTTAAT
>DASYCT010000185.1:0-8307 GCA_036500065.1 Chitinophagaceae bacterium
CGCCACGTTTGAGAAAACAAAGGTTGTTATCGGCAATAATGTGTCTATCGGCCACCGCGCCATCGTGCACGGTTGCACCCTGCACAACAATGTGCTGGTGGGCATGGGGGCCATTGTGATGGATAATGCGGTGGTAAACAGCAACTGCATCATAGCTGCCGGGGCGGTGGTCCTGGAAGGCACCGTTTGCGAGGCGGGTAGCATCTATGCCGGGGTGCCGGCCAAAAAAATAAAAGATATTTCCCAGGCCCTGATCAGCGGTGAAATAGACAGAATAGCAAATAATTACATAAAATATGCGGGCTGGTTTAAGGGCTAAACAGGCCTGTTTCCGCCGGGGGGTATTGCACCTGAAATATAATATTTGTAGCTTTAGTTCGTTCTTAATCTAAAGCATCACCTATCCATGAAAGTCCGTCCATATCTCGTTTTGATAGTGTTAGGAATCCTGGTGTGTGCACTGCCGGCCTGTAGTTTATTTGGCCCAAAGTATGGTTGCCCGAGCAATGGTAAGAATGTAGGCGCCGAGCGGATATTGACAGGAGAGAAAGTGCCGAAGGCGGGGAAGTTTAAGTCATAAGTTGGATTCGCGTTGTGCACCCGTGCATGACTATTTATATACCTAAATCCGTACCATATGAGCCTAACGCTACGCACTGACTTTGGTTGCACCGAAGCAGTTATCGACGACGATTGCGGCCTTAAACGTTTTTACGAAGTTGCCGACATTCTCAGTGATGATCTCGACATTAAATTTCTTGCCAAACTCGATGATTTTGATTCGCTGGTCTGGGACTTCAATTACAAAGGTCACACCCTCACGCTCCATTACAACATTTACACCGGTATTTCTATTTATCCCCGTAAGTTCAGGGATGCCCAGCGAAAAGATAATGACGCTGTAGTAGAGGTAGCCCAGTTTCTCGAAACGAAACTCATGATCAATACCGCTAAAAAGTATTTGTCTTAAGTTATCCTTTTTTCATGTTGTTATTATAAAAAAGCCCCGGCGCAAACCGGGGCTTTTTGTATGTAGCTGCTCGTTTGTATTTAGAAATCCAGTCCCATTCCGAAATAATAAATCGGTTTGCCCTGGAAGAAGCCACCCATCGGCCAGCCCGCATCCAGCTTTAAGAAGTAGCCCAGCAGGGTGCTGCGCACCCCAAAACCATAACCGCCTACAAAAGGACCGATACCACCGGCCTTGATGTTGACCGATACCGCCGGGTTGTTGGGGTCATTATAAATAACATAAGGACGCTGGATACCACCGGCCTGCCCGTTCCAGGCAGAACCCAGGTCAATGAACTGCGTCACCATAAAGTTGCGCAGGAAGGCATTGTTGATCGGTTTGTTGAAGAAGGTGGTAAATACCGGCAGGCGGAACTCACTGTTAATGACAACCGCGTTATTGCCGTTGGATACATTCTGGTCATAACCGCGCATATTGACAGCCAGCGCCTGGTAAGCATAGTCGCCCTGTGGCTGGTTGGCCGTATTGGCTTTCGGGAACATCCAGCCGTCCGAGCCGCCGAGATAATAGATTATCTTCTGGTCAGCCCAACTGAAATCACCGCCCACATGCGCCGCCCAGATAAAGTTGCGGAAGATGGGATAATAATAACGTCCGTCAAACCCGGCATTCATCCCGTTTTTACCATCGGTATTGCCCTTGCTCATTTCCGTATTCAGATCAAAATAAATCTTGTAACGAAGACCCTTGTATATATCGGTGGTGGGCATGACCGTGTTGTCGTACACATATTCCACGTGCGTAAGCAGGAACGCCTGCTTGATATCCGGCGCGGTGATTGAAAAGTTGTTGCCATCCGGTTCGGCGCGTATAACCGTTTTATCGGTGCGATAACCCACGGAGAAGCGGATGCTTCTTACCTTGTCAAACGGGTATTTTACAATACCCTGGTAAAGGTTGGTATACATCTTGGCGCCGTAGAAATTGCCGCCGCCCACATCCTGGGTGCCCACCTGCGTTTGACGATAGTATAAGGCAGAATAATCAAAACGTTTTTTAAGATAATCGAAACGCGCATACCACTCGCCGCCGGCGTCAAACAAAGAGCCGTTGGACACCTGGAACCCATTGCCGCCGGGAGCATATACCTGGCTTGCCCCGGCCGTATTGATAAGCGGCAACCGTATGGCGCCGGTAAACTTAAGGTCTTCCATGACATCGAGCACCGTTCCCTTGAGCAGCGCGTTAAACCCCCCATCGCTGTTCAGCACAACCGGCAGGGCGCCGGTATAAGGCTGGTAGCGGGTCACGAGCACATCGTTGTTGAACACGCCGGCTACATTGTCTACAAAGAATTTAAGATCGTACTTATATTTCTTTGCGGTACTGAGTACCGAAGGTGGCCCGTGCTTGTTGTCGCCGGTAGCAGCCGGGGCTGCCGGGTTGCCGGGTTGTTTGGCGCTGCTGTCCTTTTTCTCGTTTTCAAAACCCGTTTCAAACAGGTTCTTCTTCTTGGTTGTATCGACCGGGGGTGGATTGTTTTTGATGGCCGCTGCCGCTTTGGTGATGCGCGCCGCGTCGATGGTCTTTTTACGGTAATCGGTTACTCCCGGGTTGATATTCCGTTTCTTCAGCAGGCCTTCGTCCACTTTCAGTTTATAGAGCATCAGCAGATCGCCTTCCTGCCGCACCTCGCTCACCAGCCCGTTGTCGCCGGCGATCTTCGTTTCCTTCAGGCTGCTCTGGTAATTGGTCAGCGGGAACACGTAGGCCGAATCGTTGGTGATGGAAAACATGAATACCGTATCCGGCTCGCTTTTTTTATGCGCCTTCAGCGTGGAATCCAGCTCTTTGGCTTCAGGATTATGCAATACCTCATCATCTATTTTGTAAACAGTATCGATGCCCGCCCGTTGGGTAGTAAAGAAACCTGCCCAGCGGTTGCCGATACCATTTTCATCGCTTACATAGGTAAAATGCGCCGAATTGTATTGCGTGGGGTTGCGGGCGTTGCCATATTTGAGACGGGTAAGCTGCGTGATCTGCTTGTACTCGCTCCTGTTCCAGTTGTCAACCAGGAATATATTATACCGGTTGTCGGAGGGAAGAATGGTATCACCCGTTTTGGCCGTGGCCGTGGGACGGTTGGAAGCGTAAATAATACCGCTTTTGTTGGGAAATGATACAAAAGATGGGTCCAGGTCGTCGTACACATCGTTGGTGATCTGTTCAAGCGAACCCTTATCGATTTTATATATATAAATATCCGACTGCCCCTTGACCACCGCGCTGAAGAGCAGCGTATTCTTGTCCAGCATAAATTTGAAGTCCTGCACCTGGTCGAATTCCGGGATGTCCTGCACGACCTTTTTGTACCGCGCAAGGAAATCGTACACAAACAGGCGCACTTTTCCCTCGTGGCTGTACACGCAGGCCAGGTTGGTGCCCTTGCCGTCCCAGGCTATCAGCGGATAATTGGGGTTCAGCTCGTTTTCCTCCATGCGGATACCGGTTTTCAGCAACACTTTCCGGTTCACAAAATTCTCATACAGCACGACTTCGGACATGCCTTTCTTATATTCCACGATGGCGTAAGTCTGGCTGCGGGCGGCCGGGTTGGGCGAAAAGCGGAAAAACTTATGATTCTCGTCCACGTTTTCAACGTTCTGCACCATGCCCTTGGGCTGGTTGCGGCGACCACGGATGTCTTTATCATAACGCTCTCCCTCGTAGGTCATGAAATCCTCCAGTACTGCCTTGAATTTTTTCTTCGCGATGCGGTTGGAGGCATTGTTGAGATTGCGGTACACCCTTGCCAGGTAGAGAAAATAGGTAACGTTTTCCTTTTTGTATTTTTCGGCTATATAATACCAGAAAGCGTGGCCGGCCAGCATGGGCTGTTTAAAGGCAAACTGGTAAAAATTCTTGTAGTCGCCGCTCAGCATGGCCGATTTCAACTGGTCGTCGAGGTCGGTGCTCCAGTTTTCGGCGGCATAGTCCACGTAGCCGTCGGTAAGCCATTTGGGAAGGTCGAGCAGCGCCTGGTTGGCGGCAAATTCACCGAGATCGTCGCCGAATAAGATATTGTCCAGCAGGATGCGGGCAAGACCGCTGCGCACCTGGCGGCGCAGGTTGGCGTGGTCGCTGCTGTAATAGACCAGCATTTTATTGTTCACCAGCTTGGTCGTGCCCCCGGTGGTTTGCCAGTCGAGGTCCAGCCCGATATTGGATTGCTCCATATCGTCGAAACTGTTGTAAATGACTATATTGGCCCGGCGTTGCAATCCATATTCCACGAAAGCCTCGATATCGGGCAGCTCTTTTTCCGCCAGTTGCGCCACATATTTGCCCAGTGGCTCGCCGTTCTCATAATAGTAGGAATTGAAATTTTCGGTCTGATAATACTCCCATTTGAATTTCTTGAACTGAAGCCTGTTCTTGCCAAATTCCGTAGACCCCAACTGGGCAAATACAAAGCTGCCTGTCAGAAGGCCTATCGCAAGCAAGGTTGTTTTTTTCATCAGTAAAAATTGTTGAGTCGGACGATTCTTCTGAAATTGCATACCGGACAATTATAATTTAAAATTATGCTATTTGGGTGATAAACCGAGTGCCCGCAAAAAGAACCAATTATGTTTACCATCACCGTTTTCACCTTCGGACCAATTAGCGAAAATACCTATGTTTTGCACAACGAAAGCGGGGACTGTATCATCATAGACCCGGGTTGTTACTTTGGAAATGAACGCAGGGAATTAGCGGACTATATCCTGGCAAACGGATTACACCCTAAATATTTGTTAAATACCCACTGTCATTTCGACCACGTATTTGGCAACAAGTTTATTCATGATACCTATGGTCTTGAAGTATACCTGCATCCCGATGAGCAGCCCGTATTGCAAAATGCCGCCCGGGAGGGATTGACATGGGATTTACCGTTCGACAATTACACAGGCCCGCTTCATTTTTTACGAGAAAACGATACGATAGCGTTGGGTAAGGATGCGTTAAAAGTGCTGTTTACTCCCGGTCACAGTCCCGGTCATGTGGCTTTTTACTGCGCCGCCCAGCATTTTGTCATTGGCGGCGATGCATTGTTCCTGCAGAGCATCGGCAGAACGGACTTACCCGGGCAGGATTTTGACACGCTCGAACACAGTATCCTCACCCGTTTATACGTGCTACCCGGGGAAACGGTTGTCTGGCCCGGCCATGGAGAGCCCACGACGATTGGGTTTGAAAAGGCGAATAACCCGTTTGTAAAAGGGAGTTGACAACTAAATATATTTCCCCACCACCGGCAGCTTGCGGAACTCCTTTTTTTCTACCTGCAGGATAAAGAAACTATAGGCGGCCAGTAACACCGTCGCCAGGGTATAATTCAACCAGGCATAGGGCCACCAGCCGGTGACGAAGTGGTGAATGAAATACAACAGGGCCACGATGACCATATAGGCCACGAGCTTTTTCCAGGCATAAGGGATACGGTACTGCTTTTGCCCCCATACGAACGACACCACCATCATGCTGCCATAGCAAAGGAAGGTGGCCCAGGCACAGGCCATATAACTGTAACGGGGAATAAAGAAATAATTCACAAACAGCGTCACACCCACCCCGATAAACGTGATATAAGCCCCGGCACTGGTGCGGTTCGACAGTTTATACCAGATAGACAGGTTGTAGTAAATACCAAGGAACATGTTGGCGAAAAGCAGGATCGGCACTACCCGCAACCCCTCCCACATGCGCTTATTCTGTACAATATATTTCCATGCGTCGAGGTAAAGCGCCACCACCAGGAACATCACCGTAAGCACAATCACAAAGAACTTCATCACCCGGGCGTATGTCTTCGGTGCATCTTCCCGGGTGGATTGCCCAAAAAAGAAGGGTTCGGCACCCATACGAAAGGCCTGCACAGACAGGGTAATAAGGATCGATAGCTTATAACAGGCGCCATAAATACCCACTTGTACCAGCGCTTCATTAGCATTGGCCACCGGCGCCCACCAGTTGAGCATCACCCGGTCAAAGGTTTCATTGATCATACCGGCAAACCCAGCTATGGTCAGCGGCAGGGAATAGACCATAATCAGCTTCCATTGCTGAAAATTAAATACCGGCTTAAACCGGAACAACTCCTTGCGCAGCAGGATGACCTGGAACAGGTTCTGCGCCACCCCCGCCAGCAGGATATAGCCCACTACAAAATCACGGTGGTAAATGACCCGGAAAACACTGTCGGGATGCTTTTTCAGCATGGCCGGGCAAAACGACAGGAAGAAATACGTCACGATAATGTTCAATACCACTCCGCCTATCCTTATAAAGGCAAACTTCCGGGGTCGCCCTTCCTGCCGCAGTTTGGCAAACGGGATGGCGGCCAGCGCATCCAGTCCAATGATAAATGCGGCGAGGGTAATATAAGAGTCATGATTCTTTAAATGTATCAGGGCGGCGATAGGGCCGCTGAACAGCACCATCACGACTGTAAAGAGCAGGGTGGTCGTGATAATCGACATGGAAGAGGTGCCGTAAATACCTTCCTTATGCTCCTCTTTTTGCGAAAAACGGAAATAAGCCGTGTCCAGCCCATACAAAAACACCACGTTCAAAAAGGGAATAATGGCGTATACCAGGTTCATTTCGCCATAATCCGACGTGAGCATCACCGCCGTCAGGTAAGGCGTCAGCATGTAAATAAGGAACCGCGAAAAAATGGTGCTCGCCCCGTACCAGATGGTTTGCCCGGCTAATTTCTTTATACTGCTCAACGAATCGGTGGTTTTGGCAAATTTAATAGTTTTGTACCTGCTATTTCTTTTTTACCTTTCTTTGGTATCTAATTGAACCCCATGCCTCTAAAGGTATTGGCAAACTAAAAATAACTGTTATGAAACGAATTATTCTGCCTTTTCTTGCAGTCCTGCTTTCTTTTACCCTGCATGCACAGCCCAAAGCCCAGGAAGGAACTTCCGATTTTCAAAAAACTACTCAGCCAACCGCTATCATAGACCTGCCCTATCCCCAGGCAGTGGTCGAAAAAGCCCTCGACGACTATATGGCCAAAAAAGGATACAAGGGCTCGGACAGTAAGGGTTACCGTGTGTACCGCGGTTATAAGCTGAACAACAATGAAAGCGGCAATGATTTGTATTATAAGATTGATCGCAAAGACCGTCGCGACAAAGACAATACCACTGTGTACCTGGTCGTGGGAAAGAACGGCGAAGATATAAAAGCAAGAACCGGGGCCGACAACAGCAGCATCTCCGGCGCCGCCGAACTGCTCAATGATATGGTAGGTTCCATCGATGCCTATAACCTGGAAGTACAGATAACCGCCCAGGACGACGTCATGAAAAAAACCCAAAAGAAATACGACGGGCTGGTAGAGGACCAGAAAGATTATGAAAAGAAAATCAAGAACCTGCAGGATAAGCTGGAACAAAACAAAAAAGACCAGGACAAACAACAGCTGGAAGTAAAGAAACAAAGCGACATCATGGACGCGCTGAAAGGGAAAAGGAAAATCTGATAACGATGCTCACGAGCCCTGTAGGGGCGTCATGTTGGTAGCAACAATAATCGCCCCGATCAAAAATTCGGGTCGAAATTAAAATAGATGGGGTTCGACAGCCCTACCATCCTTCCGCTCAGCGCCACCGATTGAGGGACCTGCGGGTAGGGGGTAGACGGCCCTTCGACCGTGACGCGGTAATAGGTCCGGCCAACGGTTGCGGGTGTATCGGTAAATTCTATCATGGGTTTTTTCCCGGTCGCCTGGTAACTGCCGAAATCATTGCCGTTTTTCACTACGTGAACGGTATAGGACGAGTCGGCTACCGTATTCCCGGTTAGCTGAACGCGAAACCGAACCGGTTTACCGGTTGCTTTGCTGTTATCGCCCATCATCATATCCATTTTACCATCCTGGTCGAGGTCGGCATAGAATTCCACCCGTGGCGCATACGGATTCGCGCTGACGCATACCCGGCCATTGGTCAGGGCGTCTACTACCGCCTGCAGGGTCCGCGATGTGGCAAACACCCAGGTGGTCGGCGTTCCGACATAGTTGGCCTTTGCCTGGTAGGTGTTCTTCGATGGTTGTTCGGTCCCGGTCGGTGTGCCATGATGCGAGTCGCTTCCGCCCCTGCCGGTCAGCTTGCGGCCCGAGGATAACATATCGTCCCAGATCATAATGGCATTTTCATTTTTGGACCATATCGCAGAGTTCCAGACTTCAATCGAATTGACCATATCGTAAGAAAACCCGAAATGATCTTTTCCGCTCGGGTGGTTGGCCGAGAGATGAATCCCCAGCTCTT
>DASYCT010000186.1:0-6412 GCA_036500065.1 Chitinophagaceae bacterium
TACAATAAAAGGGCATTTTTGCCGGTTGTCACCGGGCGTTGGGGCAAATCCTTAAACACTTTGTGCGTGATATCGCTTTGTGGAAAAAGAATAGCCCATACCGTCAGTAGAAGAATCATACTGTCTACCCTGAAACCCTTATTCCTGTTGTACCATATTTCGAGTGCTCCTTTATACGGCGCTACCGCCTGTTCATAAAATTCATGCGGCGGCATCCCGCTCTCCGAAATCAGCTTTTCCTCATCCCTGAACACCACCGAGCCAATACCGGTAATACCGGGTTTGGAATCATAGACCTTATGCCTCATTGCTTCGGGATAGGCATTGAATGTTTTATCTACCAGCGGGCGGGGGCCCACAATACTCATATCGCCTTTTAACACATTCAATATCTGCGGCAGCTCATTTATCTTCGACTTGCGCAGGAATTTCCCCATGGGCAGCAAACGCGGGTCATTGCGCAATGTAATGCTGCCCGTGCCCATATTGGGGCTGTTCTTCAGCATGGTGGCAAACTTGATAATATCGAAGTACCGGTTGTGATAACCGATACGCTTCTGGTAATAAAACACGTAGCCTTCACCCGTAAACCGCAAAATCACTGCAATCGGTAACAGGAAAGGCAACAGCAACACCAGCACCAGCAGGGAAATAAGGATATCGAAAAAACGTTTTATAAAAGAATACATCCGGTTTACATTTTCTGGTCAAGGTTCAGGCCCGTCTCAATATGTTGAAAACCGGGCAATAATTTATTAAGCAGGGTTACTACGCCGACTTTGTTGACATCCGAAGCAAACAACTGCTCTACCTCCGTCACGATCCTGTCCAGTTCCCCCCGGCTTCTGCGTGGGGCATTTTTTATCACTCCCAGCGCATGGTATTTATCCATCTGCAATTCTTCCTGCTCCGTATAAAACTCCTCGTACAGTTTTTCCCCGGAGGTCTCGCTTTGGAAAAAATATACGGGATAACGGTTGGAATCCAGGCTGGCGGCTTTTTGTTTTGCCTCAGCTTCCGATTGGCATATATCCACTTCCAGCCCCAGCCGTTGAAGAAAGGGAGCAACAATACCGGCAAAGTTAACCATGTCTTTTGCCTCCAGTTTGGGGAAGAAAATATCACCCGACTTTCCCAGTACGCAAGCCAGCAGGCAGATTTCTCCCGACTCCTGCGGCGACACAAAAAACCGCTCTACATCCGAGGGACAGGACAGGGGTTGCTGCTTCATCACCCGCTCGGTAAACCCGGCCAGCAGGCTTCCGTTGGAAAAAGCCACATTGGCAAAACGGGCAGTGGTTATATTCAACTCACCTGAGTAAGCAAGTATTACTTCCTCCATCAGTTTTTTGCTTGCCCCCATGATGTTCACCGGGTTGGCTGCCTTGTCGGTAGACACGCAAAAGAAATGCTGAGGCGGGTGCTGGAGCAATAAATCGAGCAGGCGTTTTGCCTTCAGCACATTATTTTCGATCATCGCCTCTATAGAAAAAACATCTTTTTCGCTTCGCACGTGTTTGTGCGCTGCAAAATTGGCCACGATATCGAAAGGCCCTTCCTGCTTGAAGATTTTATCAAATACCTTATCGCCAAAATTGACGGGGTAGGACTTGAAGTCTTTTGGAAGTGCGATAGACTCCCGGCTCCGGCAGTCTCTTACCAACTCTGTCAGGCCGTTCTCATTTATATCGGCCACCACCAGCTTTTTAGGGTTGTAACGTATCAACGCACGAATAAAGGAGGAGCCGATGGTGCCTGCCCCGCCAATGACCAGTACCGATTTATCATGCACCTCTTTATAAATCGCATCGTGCTGATCGGTCATATCTTTCGCCAGGAGGCTTTCCGTGCGGCCGGTTATCTTTTCACCGATAAATTGTTCTATATTGAATAACATACTCATGATTGGTACCACTTGACCATCTGCTCTATACCATATTCCGTTGTATAGGGCGGTACAAAGCCAAGCCTTTGATTGGTAGCACTGTTGTCAACCACAAAGGAGCCGAAGAGCCGGGTGTACAAGGCCGGTCTTAACGTTCGCAGCACAACGCGAAGCGGGCCGGGTATACTTAACAGCCCTTTAGGGTTGCCAAGATACTTTCTTATCAATAATATAAGCCGGTCGGTGGCTATCGGCTCGCGGTCGCCCGCCACAAAGACGCCTTCCGACTGGCTGGTAATAATGGTATTGATTAGCTCTACGAGGTTGTCGACAAATACCATGCTTCTCGCATTACCGCTTCGGCCGAAAGGCAGGGGATAATTTTTACCGGCCAGTTCCAGCAGGCGTATCATATTCCCTTTTACTTCCGGGCCGTATACCAGTGGCGGTCTTACTATGGCTACCTTGAATGTGGCCGTACCGGCAGCTTGTAAATATTGCTCCGCCTTCAGCTTGCTGGCGCCATAGGCATCGGTGGGCGCACAGGGAGACTGCTCGTCGAGCTTCCCCTTTATATCATCGCCGTATACTTTGGTGGAACTAATGTACACAAACTGCTGCACGCCTTGCAGTTTTGCCGTTTCCGCCAGTTTGCGGGTCAGCTCGTAATTAATGTCAAAGTATATCTTGTCCTCGATCGGCTGCATCTGGTGTGCCTTGCCTGCCAGGTGTACTACCGTCGAAACATGGTGCAAATCCAGCGATGCTATGTCTGTATCCCGCAATGAAACGGGAATAATATCAAATCTATTATGGTTGTACGCCAAAAAACGTTTGCCCACAAACCCGGTGCAACCGGTTACCGCCACTCTTTTCATCTTATTTCCTGGTGCGTTTGAGTGCCGGGCCGATATATTCGAACATCTTGTTGAGGTACTTTATCGACAGGATAGCCATGTTGGTGTTGACATTGTTCTCTTTACAGGCCCTGATGATTTCCCTGTTCAGCGTATAGCGGCTGAGAATATTTTTATTACTTACTCCGCCCGTGCGCATGTATACCAGTGTCTCCGGTATATAGTAATAAGGGATTTTGTACCGGTAAATAAACCGCATCAGCAGTTCATAATCGGCCGCAATGGTATAATCGGGTTTGTAAAGACCCATTTGCTCGAAGCAGCTTTTCCGCGCATAAAAGGACGGATGCGCAGGCATATAGCCGTAAGCAAAGCGGCGCGGGGTGAATTTACGCGAAGAATACAGCCGGACTATCTTGCCAAGATTTTCCGGCCGTACAAAAGCGATATCGCCATAAACGGCGTCTATATTATTTTCTTCGAATGCGCGGGCAATGGTGGACACAACACCGCTGTTGGGGAAAAAATCATCCGAATTTAAAATCCCGACCACGTCGCCGCTGGCCATCAGGATGCCTTTATTAATAGCATCATACAAACCCTTATCTTTTTCCGACACCCATTTTTTAACGTGCGGGTAGGACTTTATGATGTTCACCGTTTCGTCTTTTGAAGCGCCGTCTACCAGTATATGCTCCACATCGGGATAGTCCTGCCGCCGCACGCTGTCCAGCGTATCGGCAAGGGTGGCAGCACTGTTGTAGGTAACGGTAATGATCGATACTTTCATGGCACGGTTACTTATTGACGCTCGATAACACAGTTTTCCAACACCAGCATATCCATCTGGGTCCTCAGGAAGCAATCCAGCGCTTCGGCAGGCGAATTGACTATCGGCTCATTCTCGTTGAACGAGGTATTCAATAAGATAGGCACGCCGGTCTTTTCACGAAACGCATTTATCAACGCATAGTAACGGGGCGATACCAACTTGTCGACCGTTTGCAGGCGGCCCGTACCGTCAACATGAGTGACGGCGGGAATGGCGGCCTGTTTTTCCGGCTTTATCGGGAATACTTTTTCCATAAAGGGCACTTCGTCTGTCTTGCTGAAATACTCACCGGAATATTCTCTTAAGATGGAAGGCGCAAAGGGGCGGAAACTTTCCCTTCGCTTTATTTTCAGGTTAAGCAAATCCTTTGCTTTGGGATTGCGCGGGTCGGCAATAATAGAGCGCGCGCCCAGCGCACGGGGTCCAAACTCCGCCCTGCCATTGAACCAACCCACCACACCGGGTTCTATCAGCTTATTAGTCACCACATCATACAGCGTCGCATCATCGAGACGGCGGTATTTAATCTGCCGCGATTGCAGGAATGTTTCTATCTCTTCGTTGGAAAACCGGCTGCCGGTGCAGGCCGAATAAATAGCCGGTACGCGGGGTTGTTCCAGCACATGATTGTGATAATATAAGGCCGAACCCATCGAAATACCGGCATCATGCCCGGCGGAGGGAATGTACACGCCGGTAAAGCCGGTAGCTTCCGCCACCTTGCCGTTCGCCACGGAGTTTTGCGCCACTCCACCTGCGATACAGATGTTAGTCATGCCGGTGCGGGTTTTCAAATGCTTTAGGATATAAAAAATAAGTTCTTCCGTTACGCGCTGCACGGATGCGGCAAGATCTTTATGGTATTGCGACAATGGTTCTTCCTTTTTGCGCGGCTCGCCAAATTCTTCCACGAAACGCGACGAATAGAGATTGCCCACAGAAGGGATATTGTTTTCATATTTAAATCCCGCTTTGGTGGGCTGCACAAAGTATTCTTCATGCCAGCTGTACAGGCCGTTGGGCAAAAACTTCAGCACCTTTTTTACCTTGTCGATATACTTTGCTTCGCCATAGGGCGCCAGTCCCATTACTTTATATTCATCGCCATAATGCGGGAAACCAAGAAACTGGGTAAAGGCTGTATAAAACAACCCGCAGGACACGGGGAAGTCGACGCTGTCCAGTACTTCAATTTTCTTACCCCTGCCGATGGCAATCATGGTAGTGGTAAAATCACCGGAACCGTCGATAGAAAGGATGGCCGACTCTTCAAAGGGAGAAGCAAAAAATGCGGAAGCAAGGTGGCTGCGGTGATGCTCGATGTTTTTGATTTTATCTTTTAGTGCGGCAGTATCGGCCGAAGCATCTACTTTTTTAAATTCATTTTCCAGGCTGCTCACTTCCCTGCTGTTCCTATAACGCTTTACAGCTCCGACCAGAAGCGATGGATTGCGGAGCAGGTAATTCAGCTTATTCAAAAGCTTTGCTTTTGGATTGCGCCCTATGGTGATATGGTCCACTTCCTTCAATGTAATACCGGCTTCCCGCAGGCAAAACTGTATCGCCAGCACAGGAAAACCGGCCCAGTGTTTTACCCGTGTAAATCGTTCTTCCTCCGTGGCAGCTATCATGATACCGTCTTTAAAGATCGCCGCCGAAGAATCGGCATGGTACGCATTAATTCCTAAAATGTACATCTCAGTTAAACAGTTTTAAATACTCTTGTTTCAGATCCGATTGTGTTGTTGTGTCCACGGCCACCTGCCGGGCCCCGTTGCACCAGTCATTAAATTCCTGCTGGCCCATTGCCGCTGCCTGCTGCATCGCCGTAATAAAGGCTTCTTCCTTTGCCAGCGATACATCCCAACCGGCTTTTTTTGCAGACAGCCCCCGCCAGGGAGTTTTATCGCTTATCAATACCGGGCGTCCCGCGACAAAGGATTCCACGATCGCATGTCCATAGTTCTCTCCCAGTGTCGGCAATACAAACAGGTGATGTTGTTGCAGAAAAGGAATGATACTATCGTTTTGAACCGGCCCGTCAAATGTGACGGTAATATGGCCGGGTAATGCGCGTATGGCCTGTTGGCATTGCTGCCAGTAACTGCTGTCCTCCACCTCTCCCCTTATCACGAGGGAAAGCCGGGTATCGCCCGGCAACCTGTGCAGCAGTTGTAAAAAATACAGGATGTTTTTTTTGGGCGCCAGCCGCGATACGTACACGCAACGCAAATCTCCGGGCTGCTTCGCGGTATATTGCAATGGTTCCCGTATGCTGCGGGGAAAATTAGGAATGCAAAAAACATTGTGGCCGGAAGGGAAGGCTTTTTGTATGTCCTGTCGCTCCTGCTCATCAGTAGCATGAAAAACGAGACTGGCCGGGAGGCCAGACAAATTGATCAGCCGTATGAACAGCTTTTTTTTTAGCGACTTAAACTGTAAGGCTCCGGCCTGCAACATGCCTCTCGGGGCGATGACTACCACGGGGCTGATACGTTTTTGCCATTTCAACAGCATCGGCAGGATGGCATAGCGGAGGGAAAATAGGCTGTTGAGATAAATATAATCAGGCGCCGATGCTTCCACCAGTTGCCGCACCTGCTTTGCGTTGAGTGCATCTGCGTAAAATACTTTTACCGTGTCGTTGTAGTCGTTCCATTCATTGACCGTGATGCCCTCATAAGCCATCGTATCGCCGAGGTCACGATCGGAGGTAACCACTTCAACCCGGTATTCGTCCTGCAACGCCGCAATAAAATTCCTGCAGGATTGTATGGGACCGCCTGCTTTGTACCCGGGATAAAACCAATCCACGAATACCAGTATTTTCCTGCGATC
>DASYCT010000187.1:0-9634 GCA_036500065.1 Chitinophagaceae bacterium
TCCGGCACCTATTATATACACTATGAATATAATGTGTTTTAGAAAAGTGCGCAGGTAATACGTCTTTGGGTTCCGGTACCTATGAACTTAAGCTGCTCTACCCACGCACTACAGCCGTCCTACCTATAATGGAGAAGGGCAGGCTTCACCTACCACAGGGGTTTATTCTGGTAATAATCCAGCACCTTGGTGCGGAGGATATAATCGTAGCGGGCCGTAATGAGGTTGATATTGGTGCGGTCAAGGTTGTTTTTGGCAATGACATAATCCACGGAGGTGATCACCCCTTCGTTGAAGCGTATTTCGGCCGAGCGGAAGGATTCGGCATAGGCGGCCAGTTGCCCGGTGAGCGTTTTATAGCGGTCGATGGAAGAAGTCATATTTACCCAGGCCTGTTCGATCGATTGTTTAAGCTGGATTTTGGTGGTTTGCGTCACGTACTCGTTATTCTTTAATTGTATCCTTGCCAGCTTCACCCGGTTGCGGGTGAGAAACGAGTTGAATAGCGGTATGTTGAGGTTCAGGGAAACGCTGTTGTAGAGGTTGTTGTTCAACTGGTTGCTGTAAGACACTTTTTGCGAGAGGAAATTGTTTTCAGGGGTTATCAGAAAATTAGGTGTGCCGCCGATAAGCACATAGTTTTTGGAAGTAACATCGGTCGTGTTCTGGAAAATACTCTCAAAAGTAGCACTGGAATAGTTGGTATTGGCCGAGGCGGTCAGGGAGAGCACGGGATAGTAATTCCCTTTGGCTACTTTCAGGCCTTTAACGGCGCTTCTTTCTCTCAGCTCGGCGGCTTTTACCAGGGCCAGTTGCTGCAGGGAGATGTCATAGATTTTATCGGGCGTGGCATCGTAGCTCGGGTGAAACTGGTCGGCGTTGAGCTGTTCGAGTTGCATCTGCGGTTTGTAATCGATGTTCATCAACTGGCAAAGGGCAATTTTGGATGATTCCAGCGCATTCTGGTTGCTGATAACGGTCAGTTGTGCATTGGCGAGATCGCCTTTTAGATCGGATAGCTGCGAGGGCGGAATGGCGCCGTCTTTATTTAGTATTTCCAGTCGTTCCACCTGTTTTTTGCTTACTTCCACCTGGTTGATCGATTGGGTAAGGAGGTCGGCGTTGCTCAACACCTGCAGGTAGGCAAGTATAACGTTGAGGGTCATGAGATCCTTGTTTTGCTGCAAATCCATCTTCGCCGCCTGGTAGGCAAGCGAGTTTTGTTTGATGCTGTTTTCCAATACCAGGCCGCCGAATACCCGCACGCCCGCGTTCAGGCCATAACTGGCAAAATTGATCTGCTGGTTGATAAAGGTGTTGGTGGAAGGATCGATGTTCCGCCCCTCGTTGATACCATGATCAGCAAACGCGCTTATCGAAGGGAGCATATTGGCTTTGGCCTGCTTCCAGTTTATTTCGTTGGTCTGCATCTGCAGGTCGCTCTGTCTTACCTGCAGGTTGTTGGCGATGGCGGAGTCAACGCATTGTTTCAGGGTATATTGAATGCCGGTGCTGTCCTGTGAAATACCAAAAAAAGGGCAGCATAATACGATGGTAAATAAGTAAACCTTCCGGGCTGATTGCTTGCACATAGTTATTCCTTTTTTCAATTAATGACCACTGGCATCTATGCGGCCATCCAGTAAATGAATGATATGCGAGCCATATCCCGCATTCTTTTCCGAGTGGGTGACCTGGATGATGGTCACGCCCTCTTTATTTAGTTGTTTGAACAGGTCCATGATTTCCTCGCCTTGTTTGGAGTTGAGGTTGCCGGTGGGTTCATCGGCCAGCAATAGCTGCGGCCTGGCTATCAGCGCCCGGGCGATGCCCACCAGTTGCTGTTGGCCGCCGGAGAGCTGGGTCGGGAAAAGGTCTTTCTTGCCCACGATCTGAAAACGGTCCAGCATATCGGCCACCATCGCCTTGCGCTCCGATGTTTTTACATCCTGGTACAGGAGCGGCGTTTCGATATTCTCGTATACCGTTAGTTCATCGATAAGATGATAGGCCTGGAATACAAAGCCGATATGCTGCTTGTACAACTGCGAACGTTGTTTTTCTTTCAGTTTGTGAACAGGCTGGTCCATAAAAAGATATTCCCCTTCGTTGGCATCGTCCAGCATACCGATTACATTGAGCAGGGTCGATTTGCCCGAACCGGAAGGCCCCATGATAGAAACGAACTCCCCTTGTTTGATGCTTAGGTTGATGTCTTTTAAAATGAAATTCGGTTTGCCGCCGATGGTCACCCATTTCGAAATATGCTTTAACTCTATCATTTACCCGTTGTTTTTATAGTGATGCCAAGCCTTTCTTTCTTAAACTGTGCCAGCTTTTAACCCCTTGTATATAAGTAGATTAGTGTAAATGTACGAAACGCAGTGTACGAAAACGAACACCCGGTGTCCGGTTTTAGAAAGCAAATAGCTCATAGTTCGCAGCTTCCTCTCTTACTGGCTTCGCAGGCTTTTTACCGGGTTGGCCAGCGCAGCTTTGATGGCCTGGTAGCTTACAGTAAACAGGGCGATAATAATTGCCAGCGAACCCGATAGCAGGAATACTTTCCAGCCTACGCTGATATGATAGGTGAAGGTCGACAGCCATTGGTTCATTGCCCACCAGGCTACCGGCGAGGCAATAACGATGGCGATAAGCACCAGTTTTATAAAATCTTTGGAGATAAGGGTTGTAATGGCGCCGATGCCGGCGCCTAATACCTTGCGGATGCCGATTTCACGGGTCCTGTTTTCGGCCATATAGGTGGCAAGGCCAAACAGGCCGAGACAGGAGATAAAAATAGTGAGCCCGGCAAACAGCGTGGCCAGCGTGGCGGTGCGTCGTTCGTCGTTGAACTTCTTTGCATACTCCTCATCCACGAAATGATATTCAAACGGGTATTCTGGATTGTATTTTTTAAATACTTTTTCCGTGGCGGCGAGCACCCGGGCGGTGCTGTATTTTGGGTTGAACTTAATATTCATTACGTTGAACCATCCTTTGGGGCCTTCAATGACCATGGGCTTCAGCGGTTCATACGGCGACTGTATGATGATGTCTTTTACGATGCCGGTCACATGCCAGTTGATCCCATCGTCTTTGATGATTTGCCCGAGCGGCTGTTTGAACCCCATGATCTTTACGGCGGATTCATTGAGCAGGCAGGCGGTAGAATCGGTCGGGTAATGCTGAAGATCCATATCGCGGCCTGCTACTATGCGCATCCCGGTTGTCTTTACTAAATCACCATCGGAGCAAAAGCGGTTGAAATCAATCCTGGAAGTAAGGTCTTTGCCTTCCCATTCAAAGCCCCAGGAATCGCTCCAGCTTTCGGTGAGCGGCGAGCTGGTTTTACTAATGGCCAGGGCGGTGCCGGAACCGAGCAGCTCATTTTTTATCGGCGTATAATTTTTGTTGATATCGCCTTCGAGGCGCACATAAGCAAGATTGTCTTTTGAATAACCGGCTTCGCGTTCCTGCGCATATTTTATCTGCCGGTTCACGACGAGGGTCGCTATGATAAGTATGATGGCAAACGTAAACTGCAATACCACCAGTACGATTCTTGGGGCAATAAGCGTATTGGCGGCTTTGAAGGTGCCCTTTAATATGCGCACGGGGTTAAAGCCGGAAAGATAAAAAGCAGGATAGCTGCCGGCGATGATGCCGGTAAACAAGATAAAGGCGATACCCGAGAGCCAGAAATAAATGCTTCCCCAGGGGATGTATAATTGTTTATCGGTAAGCCTGTTGAACGCCGGCAGGGAAAACTGCACGATGAGGATGGCCACGAGGGCGGCCATAAAAGAGATAAGAATCGATTCGCCGAGAAACTGGCTTACCAGCCATCGTTTCTGTGCGCCGACTACTTTGCGTATGCCCACTTCTTTGGCCCGTTTCTCACTGCGGGCGGTGGACAGGTTCATAAAATTGATACAGGCGATCAGCAGGATAAAAACGGCGATGATGCCAAATACGCGTACGGTATCGATGCGGCCGCCGGCCGGTTTGCCGTTTTCAAACCGGCTGTAGAGCCGGCTTTTGCTGAGCCCGTATAAAAACACTTCTATCTTTTCCTTGCCGTTGAGGTGGTTGATTGTAATATTTTTAATGTGCTCGTTGAAGGCCGTTGCGTTTACACCCGGTTTGAGCAGCACCCAGGTAGTGGTGGAATTATTGTCCCAGTTGCTGTCGTCCCATTTGCGGACGCGCATATAATCCCAGGAAAGCAGGTATTCAAAATTAAACCGGGTATTGTTGGGAAGGTCTTTCATGATGCCGGTCACCGTAAAATTATCCTTATTGTCCAGCTTGATGATCCTGCCCACCGGGTCTCCGTCGCCAAACAGTTTTTTGGCCAGCTTTTCAGTGACGACAATGGAATACACTGTATTCAGCGCCGTGTGCGAATCGCCTTTGACAAGGGGAAAGCTGAACATGGTAAGAAAATCGCGGTCTACCATGATGCCTTCCACGTTCAGGTGCTTGTCGCCGATAGAAAAAAGAAAATTATTTGCCCAGGTGGTGCGGGAAGCGGCTTCTACTTCCGGGTAATCCTGTTTTAAAACAGGCGCGAGAATTTTTGGGGTAACATTCCAGCATTGCATTTTCCCGTCAAAAACAGAGCGGTTCCAGGCGGTGTACAGCCGGTCTGTTTTTTCATGAAAACGGTCATAGCTCACTTCATTTTGTATCCACAGCAGGATGATAATGGCGCTGGCCATGCCTACTGCCAGTCCCACGATGTTAATAAGCGTAAAGCCCTTGCTGCGGGCCATATTGCGAAAGGCGATTTTCAGGTAATTTTTAAACATGGGCTGCCGGGTTTGGTATATTCTTATCCAGACGCGGTCCACGTCAATATGTTACGTGATCACGGGCATTTTTTGTTACCAGGGTGTAGTTTAAGCGCATTATTCCGTCCGCAGGCTTTTTACCGGGTTCATCAGGGCTGCTTTGATGGCCTGGAAGCAAATCGTCGCCAGTGCAATAACAATTGCCAGCAAGCCGGCGGAAAAGAATATCCACCAGCTAATGGTAATACGATAGGCAAAGTCCTGCAGCCATTTGTTCATGGCCCACCAGGCAAAGGGGAAGGCGATCAGCGCCGCCAGCAGCACGAGCTTCAGGAAATCCTTTGAAAGCATGCCCACGATATTGCTCACTGATGCGCCAAGCACCTTGCGTACGCCGATTTCGCGGGTACGCTGCTCCGCTGCGTAGGTCACCAGCCCAAACAATCCCAGGCAGGCGATAAAAATGGCAAAGGCCGAAAACGAAATGACGATCCTGCCTATATGCCGTTCGGAATCATAGATGCGGTTGAAATCATCGTTCATAAAAGAATAGCTGAATGCCTGCCCGGTCGACATCGATTGCCAGGTTTTTTCCACCTGCGCTACCACGCCGGGTATGTCGGTGGTGCTGATGCGTATGGCTATGCTGCCACGATTTTGCCTCCATAAAAAGACCAACGGAGTTACCTGTTCGCGCAGGGAATTGAAATTGAAATTTTTTACTACCCCGATAATATGAAACGCGGTCAGGTTTGCCTTGTGCGCAAAATCGGTCATCATGTAAAGGTTCTTGTTGAGGAGGTCTTTCGAACCAAGCATTTTTGCCGCTACTTCATTGATGACGATACCGGATGAGTCGGTGGGATATTCACGTGAGAAATTTCTTCCTGATGCCATTTGCATGCCCAGGGTGGGTATGTAGTTTTCATCCACTTGCCAGATCTGCGTGGTGACGGCCTTTTTGGGGTCTGGGGTGGCTTCTGTAAACAGGGGAGCGTCATTCCGCCAGTACGCGGTTGGCAGGTACCCGGTCATCGTAGCATTCTTTGCACCGGGCAGTCGCAGCAATTCATTTTTAAAAGCCGTTGCCTGGTCTTTTAACGCCTCCGTGTTTTTTATTATCAATACCTGTTCGCGGTCAAACCCGAGGTTTTGATGTTGTATATAGTTCAACTGCCGGTAGATAACTGCGGTGGCGATGATAAGACAGATGGAGATGGTAAACTGGAATACGACCAGGCTGCTGCGCAGCCAGCCGCCTTTGAATCCTTTGGAAGCTCCTCCTTTCAATACGGCAATCGGTTGAAAAGCAGAAAGGAAAAAGGCCGGGTAACTACCGGCCAGCAGCCCAACCACGGCTACCAGCAATAAAAGGGCAGGCAATAACCAGGGGGTAGTAAATAATCTCAGGATCAGTTGTTTCCCGGATAATTGGTTGAAATACGGCAAGAGCAATCCCGCGATACCCAATGCGAGAATAAGACCGATAAAACTGATCAGCATGGATTCTGTCAGGAACTGCCCGATAAGCGCGCCGCGCATGGTGCCCAGTACTTTGCGAATGCCCACTTCTTTGGCCCGGTTGGAAGAGCGGGCGGTCGACAGGTTCATGAAGTTAATGCAGGCGATAAGCAGGATAAACACAGCGATGGCGGAAAAGATATAGACATACTGTACGGAGCCATTGGGCCCCAGTTCGGAGGTTTTGTTGGAATGCAGGTGAATTTGTTTCAGCGGCATAAGCGTATAGGTGTCCCAGTTTCCTGCTTTCGTGAATTGCTCCATGGATATACTCATTATCTGTTGCACCTGCGGCCCCATGTATTTATTCATTAGGCTGCCGAACTGCGCCTCGAGCGCTTTGGGGTCGGCTCCTTTTTTCAGCACGATATACGTGTTGAAGTTATTGCTGATCCAGACGTTCTCCCGGCTTTCGTCGAGCGTAGCCATGGATATATAGAAATCAAACGAAAAATGGGAGCGTCCCGGGATATTTTTTATGACGCCGGTGACTTTATAATTATCGGTATGGTTGATAAGAAGGTTTTTGCCTGCCACATCCGTCGAGTTAAAATATTTGAGGGCGGCCTTTTCGGTCAGCACAATGCTTTTTGGTTCTACAAGTGCCGTACGGGGGTTACCGCTTATCATGGGCAGCGTGAATACATCGAACAGGGTAGAGTCGGCATAAACGAAATTGCCTTCCTGCACATTTTCGTCGCCTTTCTGTATCAGCAGGCTACCTCTTTGCCGGAACCGTACGTATTGTTCCACCTGCGGGTAATCCTTTTTCAGTGTTGGCCCCATGGGGTCGGGCGCCACTGCGAGGATAAAATGATTACCGCCAAACGAGATATCGCCGTCGACCCGGTAAATGCGATCCGCTTTTTCATTATAACGGTCATAACTAAGTTCATCCCATACATAAAGTAATATGAGCAGGCAGGTGGCGAGGCCGATGGCCAGCCCGAATATATTAATAGCCGAATAGCCTTTGTTTTTCCAAAGGTTGCGCAGGGCCACTTTAAGATAATTCTTCAGCATAAAAGTTTTTTTATTCGCTCCGCAAACTTTTCACCGGGTTGGCCGTGGCCACTTTTATCGCCTGGAAACTGATTGTACACAGGGCAATGAAGAGCGCCAGCAGGCCTGCCAGCGGGAACACCCACCAGCCGATAGCTATTTTATAATGAAAATCTTCCAGCCATTTGTTCATGGCCCACCAGGCAATGGGAAAGGCCAGCACTGCGGACACGATGATAAGGATGGCAAAATCTTTTGACAGCATGGCAATCACCTGTGTAACGCCGGCGCCCAATACTTTACGAATGCCAATTTCCTTGGTGCGTTGTTCGGCCATAAACATAGCCAGTCCAAACAGGCCAAGACAGGAAATGAAGATGGCAAGAAAGGCAGATATATTGGCCAGCCTGCCTACCATCGTTTCACTTTCATACTGTTGGTTGAATACATCATCGGAAAACAGGTAATCAGGCGGGTATTCGGGATTGAATTTCTTCCAGACGCTTCCGAGCGTGGCGATGGCCTGTGCTGTTTTGCCGGCCACGGTTTTCACGATTCCCAGGCCGCCCTCACCGCTTCCGAAATGAATGAACAGTGGAGCGATGGGTTCATGAAGGGAACGAAAATGGAAGTCCTTCACTATCCCGATGATCTTACCCTTTTGCCCGTTATAGGTGATGGTCTGCCCCAGCGGGTGCTTCATATTCATTTCCTTAATGCCTTCTTCATTAAAAATGAAATTGGAAGAATCATCGCCGAAATCACGGGAATAATTGCGTCCTTCTTTTAGCTGGATTTTCATCGTGGGTACAAAGTCATAATCCACCGACATTTCCCAGAAACTGGATCTTGTCGAAGGGGCTTTACCCGGCCACGCTACACCGTCTGTGGCCATGCCGAGGCTGGTGGGTATGGCGGACGATCGTGAAACGCTTTCTATATTGCCTGATTCCAGCAGCTCGTTTTTAAAGGCATCGTACCGGCTGGCTACGCCGCCCTGCATGGGCATATAGACAATATTGGAACGGTCAAGCCCCAGGTTTTTTGTTTGTACGTACTGCATTTGCCGGTACACGATGACCGTGCATATAATCAGCGCAATCGAAAGGGTGAACTGGAATACCACCAATCCCTTGCGAAACACTGTAGCGCCCTGGTTGAATTTCAGAGGTCCTTTTAAAACGGCTACCGGCCGCAGGGAAGAAAGAAATAAAGCGGGGTAACTACCGGCGATAAAACCAGTGATTAGCATCAGTCCCAGCAGGGTAAGCAGGAAAGAGGGTGAACCCGGGTGTAAAGCAAGCTGCTTGCCCGTGAGTAAATTAAACGAGGGTAATACCAGCAGGATGATGACGATGGCAATGATAACAGCCAACAGCGTTGTGAGCATGGCTTCTGCCATAAACTGCCCGAAGAGATAGCCCTTGCCGGCACCTACTACTTTGCGTACGCCTACCTCGCGGGCACGCTTGATGGAGCGCGCCGTCGCAAGGTTCATAAAATTAATGCAGCCGATAAGCAGAATGAAAATGGCTACGATGGAAAACAGGCGCACGTATTCAATCCTTCCCCCGTCGGGAATGCTTTTGGTATAATGCGAATAGAGATAAGTATCGGCAAAAGGCTGCACGGACACCATCCATTCGGTTACCTTGCTGTCGTGCTGCACAATAAAATTCCTGATTTTCGCATTGAACTGTTCTTTAGATGTTCCCGGCCGCAGCATTACATAGGTCGGTGGTCCAAAGTGGTTCCAGCCGGCCACCATCCAGGGGTTTTCCTCAAATGCATTTGACAGCGGCAGCATGGCGTCAAACCGGATAGAAGAGTTAAGAGGAATATCTGCCGCCACGCCGCTGACGCGGTAATCTTTTTTATTCTCCAGGCGGATGGTTTTGCCCATGGGATTTTCCTGGCCGAAATATTTCCGGGCCATAGCCTGCGTGATCACGATATTATCTTTGGAGCTTAGTGCTGTTTTGGGGTTGCCCTGCAGGAGCGGGAAGCTAAACATGCGGAAAAAGTCGGTATCGGCGTAACGCACCCCTTCTTTTCCTATTTTATCGCCTACTGTTACTACCTGGTTGTTGGGCCAGATAACGGTGGATGCACATTGTACATCGGGAAGATCCTTTTTCATGGTTTCGGCCAGGCGTCCCGCTGTAGCATCCATGCTGAAGCCGATATCCCCGTTTTTACTTTTAAAACTCATCAGCACTTTGTACAGGCGATCGCCGTTGGCATGAAATCCATCATAGCTGCGCTCGTCCTGTACCCAAAGAAAAATGAGCAGGCTGCAGGCAATGCCTATACCG
>DASYCT010000188.1:0-3030 GCA_036500065.1 Chitinophagaceae bacterium
GGCTGGCCCGCTTCTTCGGGTGTGACGATCATCACCGTCTCGTCGCTCTTACGTGCTTTTGCAAGGCGCTCCATTTCGCGGGCAGTCAATACTTGCTGTGGATTTTGCAGGTCTCCCGAAGCGACTACCGTCATATCGGCCGGGGCCGTCAGGTAGTAGTCGAAATTGCCGTATTCGCAGTAAAACTCGCCCAAACCCATATACGGCAGCGTGTTCCAGGATTCGATGTCGTCGTAGACACACATACGCGGATACCATTGCGCAAGTTCGTATACGATGCCGTTCCTGGTATCCAGCCGGCCCATACGGTCGGCCCCGTAGACCGGGATGGCGAAACTATACTTTACCTTGATCCTGATCTTGTCGCCGTTGGACTTTACAGGCGACTGTAACCGCACCTGCATCCGGGCATCGGTGATGACAGGCGTAACAGCATAGGTTTTCTTATTATAAAAAATTTGCACGGATTCGATATGATAACCGCCCTTCGAAAAACCCTTAACATCGAAACGGTCGCCGGAGACCGGTGTCGTCGCGGCCCCCCTGCTATCAGGCCGGAACAGGTTCTGATCCAGTTGCAGCCAGAGGAAATCCAGCTTATCCGGGCTATTATTGGTGTAATTGATGGTGACCTCCCCATTGATGCTGGTATCCTGCTCGTTTAGGGTCGCGCGGATCAGGTAGTCGGCCTTGTTTTGCCAGTATCTTGGCCCCGGCCGTCCGCTAACACTTCGGTACTCATTACCGTCGGTTCTAAAAAAGTAGGGGCTAAACAGTTCGTGCTGGTCGTATTTGGAAACCTTCTGCGCAACCAACCCCAGTTGTGGCAGGGCCGCCAGGATCAGCCCCGCTATGGCAAGTCTTTGTAGCTTTTTCATCCCGCGAAGATAGGATATTGAATAAAAAATGGAGACAATCAATCATATAATCGCCATCGACTCCGGTTTTATAACCTCCCAATGCTTACCCCGGGTGCAGATGGAAGTTAGGAAGATAGGTCATTGTTTACGGTTTAGGGCATTAGCGAGGCGAGTGTATCGACGATACCTGAAGTTCCCAAAAAAAATCCCGCAATTCAGAACCTATATCGCTGTTTATCCAACAGTTATGAATAATACAGTATCAAATAAGATACTAATTACAAGGAAAAATGGCTAAATTTGTAATCAAACGCTCCGTATGATTGATACACAACAACGCATTTCTATAGATCCTGAAGTACGGTTTGGCAAGCCTTGCATTACAGGCACTCGTATTGCCGTTGGGGACATATTATCCTGGCTGGCATCCGGTATGACACATTCAGAAATAGAAGAAGACTATCCAAACATAAAAGAAGCGGATATAATGGCAGCGCTTGCATTTGCTGCCAACAGGGTTGTATCCTGCACTTTCTAAAAACAATTCTTTAAAACGTTTAGCACCCAGGCGCATAAGCCTTCCTGATATTAATTCTATCCCTCTTCCTGTTATTCTTTCCGAAATTTAACCTTGCTGTCGATATTTTGGGCTGTTTTTATACCCTGTTTTGTGCCTTCTTCCACAGCATGACGGGTATGAATACCGCCATAAACCCTTGAGATCGCAATGGCATTGGCAAATTCGAAAAAAGAATTGTATGAATAGCTTCCCATGTCCTCCGGACCCTTTCCCAAATCGAACATTTGGCCTTTATAAGTGCTGTTTGTGAAAGACACATTGCCGAAAATGCTGGTGAGTGCCTGGGCGAACGAACCGCTAAAAACGGCATGGTTTGCTGGAAAATCAGGATAGGGCGGTGTAGAAATAAAAGGCTTCCACCAGGTAGCCGGATCATTGGAGGGCTCTATCACCCTGCGAATAAACTGAAAAGGTCTCTCCTGCATGAAATGGAACTTTCCTTTCATGGAACCAATAGTGGCATCAAACAGGCTCATACCGGTCTTGGCATAGGCAAATGCGGCTATCTCGAGTGTCGGATTTTGCTGTTCCAGGATTTGTTTAAATACAGAAATATAGCTCGACCCGGAGGGATACCCATTCACGGCCGGGTCATCATAATATTTGGCCACGCGCTTTTGATCATAGCTCAGGGTTTTCGAGACGTCATAAACTTCCTTATAATCCTTGTAATAAGGAGAAGCTACATCTGCATCATTATATGCGTAAGGCGTCGAGGTTACATTTTCGATGCTGCCGGCAACCATGGTGCGGGTATCACCCCAGTAGGCAAGACCATTAGCAATGGTAGGGTTATTGTTTTCCGGCCACCAACGACCTGGACTGTGATCGGTAAGCACCAAGGCTGCCCAGGATGACCATGGATGATCTGAAGTGGACCAGGTAAAGACCGCTTCCGCTACAGCTTTTCCGAAGGCCTTTGATCGTTCAAAGATGGCAGTGTCGCCGATCTCTTTCGCATAGCTTATATTTAATTCATCTTCAAGCTTTTGCGCCGCATCGGTCGTTGCAGGAGTGAAGGTAAATAGTTTTCTGGTCATTTCAGCCAAAGCGGCATTGGCACAGGTTGGCCAGTGATAGGCCTGCCCCGGTTCCGTTTTAGGCATTTGCGGCATTTCATTTAGTTGGCCGTTGAGACTTTGATAAGAGGGCATGCCGGGCACCACGGCTTCGTATGCGGCTACGCCACAATAAGCCATGTATCTGCCCGCATTAACTCCATAAGAAACAGCAGGAGAATACAACAAAGGCAATTGAACGCCCAGCCATTTTTTTACAACATCCGAAGAATAAGTTTTGGTTTGTTGATTATGCCCGTTGGTATCCCGGTTTGACTCTTTCCGGCACGAAAAAGTCAACAATGATGCAGTTGCGATCAACAGCATGGCAAAAACGATTTTCTGTTTCATTAGTGAGTGTTTTTAATATTAGTTAACAAGGGCAAAATAAAACCGGCTTTGCTATCAATAAATTCTAATCGCTTAACGGATTTGTTTCTCAGAAACAAGGCTGCTAAACCAGGTTTATGGCTTTCAAGAGAGAAAAATGTCGTTTGTCTGCGATTGTATGTTGTTCGTCTATTTTAACTTC
>DASYCT010000189.1:0-2969 GCA_036500065.1 Chitinophagaceae bacterium
ATACGACCTCCTTTTTTAAAAGACTGTTTATGATGAAAATACCTGTAATCTTACCTACGAACGTACATTCGCTTTATTTGTTATGCAAACGGAATGCCATTACACGACCCTGAACATAACCTGCCGCTCCCGGCACAGCAATTCATGCATGATAACCTATTCTCTTTCCGTCGCTGACGATCTCCCTTAAAATTGTTGTGAATGGAGCAAAGGTATTGCTTCTTTTGAATTCAGCGCGCTTCTTTTCTACCTTCGCTCCATGAATCTACCTGTCATTAAAATACTTGCCATCTCCGGCAGCCTTCGCGCCAATTCATCCAACAACACGATCCTAAAAGCAATGGCCGCGATGGCGCCGGCAGGGGTGCAGTTTACGATATACCCGGGCCTGGCGCAGGTACCCCCGTTTGACGACAGACCCGAAACACCCCCGGCGGTGGCGGATTTCCGCCGGCAGTTGCAAATGGCCGATGGCATTTTTATTTGCACGCCTGAATATGCGTTTGGCGTATCGGGCGTGCTGAAGAACGCACTGGACTGGACCGTGTCGTCGGGCGAGCTGGTGAATAAACCGCTGGCGCTGGTGACTGCGGCGACAGGCGGCGAAAAAGCACACGCGGCTTTACTGCTCACCTTTACAGCGCTTTCTTCTTCGATACCCGAAGGCGGTGAACTCGTTATTTCCTATGCCAGGAGCAAGCTGGATGCCAACGGGAATATATCGGATGCCGCCACGGCAACAAAATTGCAGTCGATACTGAAAGCATTGGTGAGCCATTGCAGGCAACGAAATGAACCCGCCCCACATTAGAATAACATTAGAAAAATAGTTGACGCTCAATAGGCTCCGGTGGGTATCTTTGCCGCCTATGAAACCCTTTGCCTGTACGGCTTTTGCGTCAGGCATCTTATTTGAACAACAACCGGTATTTGTACTAATTATGGCAATAATAAACTGGATTCGCCGGCGTATAAAACTGTTATTTGACAGGATCAGGAATGAGCAGCTAAAAAAGAATTTGCTGCAGGCGCTGCCGTTTTGGGTGGCCTCGCTGCTGACCGGCCTGGTGGCGGTATTTTATGCCCGCATGTTTGCCCTGGCAGAAAAAGGAACGGCTTCTATAGTGCATGCCCACGCATGGCTCCTGTTTATCGTTACACCGGTTTGCTTTATCGTTTCCTGGTGGCTGGTGCAGCAGTTTGCGCCCCTGGCAAGGGGCAGCGGGATACCGCAGGTAATGGCGGCCATCGAGCTGCCCACGCCGAAATACAACGAGCGGGTAAAAAAACTGCTGAGCATCCGCATCATCGTAGTTAAGATACTTTCCAGTCTTGTCATGGCGCTGGGCGGCGGCGTTATCGGGCGCGAGGGCCCTACCATACAAGTTGCAGGCGCGGTGTTCCGCAAAATAACCCAATGGCTGCCCGACTGGTGGCCGAAGATATCCAAACGCAATATGATCATGACGGGCGCGGCCGCCGGGCTGGCCGCTGCCTTCAATACGCCGCTTGGAGGGATTGTTTTCGCCGTGGAAGAACTCACTAAAACCCATATCAGCTATTTCAAAACCGCCCTTTTTACCGCTGTCATCATTTCCGGGTTGACAGCCCAGGCGCTGCTAGGGCCTTATCTCTACCTCGGTTATCCAAACATGGACCATCTTTCGGGCTATATCTTTTTCGCAGTGGTGCTGGTCGCACTGCTGGCCGGGCTGGCGGGAAGCGGCATGGCAAAACTGATGTTGGCTATTTTCAAGTGGAAGGCCCGGTTTAAATTTACCCGGCAACACATTCTATTCGTGTCCGGTTGCGCGCTGGCGGTAGCCGCCCTTGCGTTTTTTGTCAATGAGGGCATGCTCGGTTCGGGAAAAGAGCTGATGGCAAGAACCCTGTTTACGACCGATAAATATTCCGCCTGGTATATGCCCCTGCTACGGACAGCGGGACCGGTACTTTCGTTTACCACCGGTGCGGCCGGGGGTGTATTTGCTCCTGCATTGAGCGCCGGCGCCAGCATCGGTTCTACGATCTCGGGATGGATGCACCTCGCCGATGCCAATACCAACCTGCTCATTCTTTCGGGTATGGTGGCGTTTCTTACAGGCGTGACCCGTACTCCCTTTACCTCCGCCATCCTGGTGCTGGAAATGACCGACCGTCACAACGTCATTTTTCACCTTATGCTGGCCGGTATGGTAGCAAGCATGGTGTCGCTGCTCGTGGATAAACATTCGTTTTATGATCATCTCAAACACCAATACCTGCATGGGTTGATGCACGAAGATGACCCGAAGCCGATGGAGCAGGAAGTAGTGAGCGAAGCGATGCCGGATTCCATTCAATAACCTTTCGACAGATGGTACCCGGCGCTGTATTATACCGCCGGCGTTTTATTCTGCACTACCTCCGGCCAGGGGTTTTTACGGGGTTGCAGCAGGCGTGCCACCAATCCCGTCCAACCGGTCTGGTGGGAAGCGCCGAGACCTTTCCCCGTATCGCCGTGGAAATATTCATAAAAAAGAAGGTAATTCATAAAATGAGGGTCCTGCTGGAATTTCTCATCGTGACCGAATACGGGACGGCGGCCATTCTCCCCGCGTAGAAACAACCGGGAAAGCCTTCTCGATAATTCGTCGGCCACTTCGTTGAGCGACATGTATACGCCGCTGTTAGTAGGGCATTCCACCTTGAAGTCATCCCCGTAATAATAATGAAAACGCTGCAGGCTTTCCACCAGCAGGAAGTTGATCGGCATCCATACCGGGCCGCGCCAGTTGCTGTTGCCGCCAAACAGGCCCGTAGCCGATTCACCCGGCGTATATTCCACACTGAAGCAACTGCCGTTCACATACATTTCGTAGGGATGCTTTTCATGGTATTTGGATACCGCACGCACGCCATGGTCGCTGAAAAATTCACTTTCGTCCAGCATGCGCACCAGTAGTTTGCGCATGCGGTGGCCGCGCAGG
>DASYCT010000190.1:0-3434 GCA_036500065.1 Chitinophagaceae bacterium
AAAGTTGAAAGCAACGTTTCCGTTTGCAGAGATCCAAAAGATAATTTCTTACTTGCACTTGCCAAAGATGGCAAAGCCGATTACTTGTTAACAGGTGACAAGGATTTGCTGGAACTTGGCCATTTTGGTAAAACCAAAATAAGAACCCTTACGGATTTCTTTAATGAGATGAAAGCTAATTAATAGAATGATCCCCCATTGCATCCTCCCCGCTCCATATCTTCAACGCCGACCATTTTTCCGCCGGGGCAGCCCAGAACGCATCCGTTTCCGGCAATCCCAATGGCAATAATATATTCGCGCAGAGATACAGGCTGCCCGTGGTATTATACACATCGGCCAGGTTGGGCTGCGCCCCACACAATCCAAGTGCGAGCCACCCATCGGCCGTGTACGTCTCTGGCTGGTCCATCGTCTTATGTAAGACCGCCGTCAGCGCACACCGCACCTGCGCAGGTGATAATACAGCCGGCAAGTGCTTTTGCCAGGCCATATCCGCCAGGTGGTGAAACGCCCCGCCGCGGTACACGATAGAACGCCCCGTCGCAGGAAAGCTGCCATCCGCATTCACCAGCCGCTCCTCGATAATGGCATAACGCTCATCGCGTTCTTTGATCGCCGCCGTCATGGATCGGTAACTGCCTTTGGAAGCATTGACGACCGCAATGATTTCCGCGAGATAAGGATGTATGACATAACTATTGTAATAATCCCAATGAAAAGAAGGCCCGTCCGAATACACCCCGTCACCCACATACCACTGGTCGAGTTGGTGCACGCAATAATCCACCCGCATCTCATCCCACGGGAATCCATATTTACAGAAAAATGCTTCTATCATACCCGAAAACAGGAGCCAGTTGCTAAATACCGGCTTTACCTGCCGCGTCAGCAGGAAAGCATCCGCCACCTGCCGGCGTGTTGCCTCGTTTAAATGTTCCCACAGCCAGGGACAACGCAAAAAAGCCAATGCCAGGAAAGACGCATCCACCAATGGCTGGCCACCATGACTCCATTCCATATAATCAGCAGCGGCGGGATTGACGGCATTGGTGATTGATTGAAGCGCCCATTGCCGGTATTGATCACGGAGCGCCGTTTCCTTCGGCAATCCCCCTTCCAGGTTGAGCCAGGGCGCTATGCCGGCCATCAGCCTTCCAAATGCTTCGAGGTAAGCCACTTTTGAACGACTGGCGGGATTGTCCGAGCGAACCGACAAACCCAGCGGCATCGCCTTTTTCAGGCTGTTGACCGCGAGATTGGACAATACCGGCCGGGCCATCTTATCCAGTTGCTGCAACCAGTACTCCCGGTCGGTCATAACGGTCCCATGCACATGCCCACTGGCCTGTGCATACAAACGCCCCGACCCTACCAGGCAAAAAAATGACAGCACGATAACAACCCGTTGAACAAAAGGAAAAAAGCGCATAAAAGAACATTTATTGATAAAAGTAAGACATCCCTAAAATAATGAGGGGAACAGGTGCTTGCCCTGTTCCCACTTCATTACCGATTGCTGCTATGAGAGAGAGTTAATAACCTGGGTTCTGATCCAGTTTCGCATCCTTGTTCAAATCAATTTCCGACTGCGGAATGGGCAACAGCAGGTGTGTGCTGGTCAGCCCGTTCAGCGGGTTCATCACGCTGTTGGAATTAAGCGCGATAGCCCGTGTCACCAGGGTGCCCGTACGCATCAGCGTCATCCGCCGGTTTTCCTCCCCTATCAGTTCCCGCACCCGCTCGTCGAGGATAAAATCCATGGTCACCTGTCCCGCCGTAACCGCGGAGGCATTGGATCTTGCCCGCAGGGTGGTGAGCGTTGCGGCGGCCTCCGTCGTTTTATTCTGTTTGAATTGCGCTTCGGCGAGCAGTAAATATGTTTCGCCCAGGCGCATCAGGATAAAGTCTTTGACCATCGCAAAGCCAAATACGTCATTGGGGTCAAACTGGAACCATTTGGTAGTATGCGGCGTTATAAAACGAACCGTATCGGAACCCACATAGGGCACCTGTTTACCAAAGATGGCGGCGTATGCGGGAGACGGATCATTGTAGTAAAACACCCGCCGGATATTGTATTTGGAATTACGCATATCGGTGGGTTCGTACAAACTATACAGCACCCAGTTGCTCAGGCGCATACGCGAGATACCCCTTCCCCCGAGTGAATCGCAGGGCAGCATACCGGCTTCTGAATAATAAGCCGCGCCCCAGTTGCGGCGTTGCTGCGCGCTGTTGGTAATACCGCCGGTAACAACATTGGGATTTTCCTGTTCCAATACCCAGATGCCTTCCGTATTGCCCTGCTTGCGGCGCTGGTTGCCATACCAGAACATATCGGAATAATAATCCCCGGGCTGACCGGCTTTTATTCCGTAACGCGATTTGATAAGACTGAACTTACCGCTGTTGATGACAGCCTGTGCCTGCACTTCCGCCAGGTCGGGTTTTCCCATCCGCAGGTAGGCTTCCGCAAGGAGTTGCTGCGCCATAGCGATATTGGGGCGCTCGGTCATCTTGCCGGCTGAATTTGATTTTACGTTATCGATATCGGGCAGGTGGGCGACCGAATACAACAGGTCGGTTGCGATCAGGTTGTTGACCGTATCAAGCGATGCACGCGTAAAATCGGTTTTCGGTTTTGTCAACGGTTGCGTGATCACCGGTACCTTGCCAAAAAGCGTAGCCAGCGTGTTATAGCCATAAGCCCGGTAGAACCGTGCTTCGGCATCGAGGTAGTTTTTGTTGGTCTGGCTCATCACCAGGCCGGGAGCTTCCACGTTGTTGATAATGATATTGGCGTTGTTGATCAACTGGTAAGCCCAGGTCCAGGTGGTGGACCCTACCACGTTGCTCGGGGTCAGCGTTCCGTAATTATAAAACGGCACTTCGCTTCCCTCGGGAGCCGTGGCATAGCAAACATCCGTACCTACCTGCCAGGCATCGATAAGCCCCTGGTAATTACTATGCGTAAAAATAAGGCTTACCTGGTTGCTTAACCCCACAATGGCAGCTTCAAAACCCAGCGAATCCGTGAGGGTCGATGGCGAGTAACTGGATAATACTTTTTCATCCAGGAAGCTTTTCTTGCAGGAAGACAGCACCAGCACTATAAGCAGTGCTGCTACCGGTATATGAATAATCTTTTTCATCCTGTAATATTTTAATGATTGAATGTTCAGTTAGCGAAGGGATATATTGGCGCCGAATACAAAGGACCGTACTACAGGGTAATTGTTGGTCCAGTTGCCGCTGCCCCGCATCGAATAATCGTTCTCCGGGTCCCAGCCAATCCACTTGGTCCAGGTGTACAGGTTCCTGCCGCTCAGGTAAAACGTCAGGTTTCCCAGTTTGGCCTTATCCAGCATCTTTTGCGGCACCGTATAGCTCAGCGTTATATCCTTTAACCGCGTATAGCTGGCGTCGGTAGG
>DASYCT010000191.1:0-8892 GCA_036500065.1 Chitinophagaceae bacterium
AGCCGCTGAAACCGGTCTCCCCCAGGCAAGACTCGAAGGCGAACTTACCCGCACCATCAACCAGGTCAATCTTTTCGTCCGTCTTTTACGCGGGACCACCTGGCCAAAAGAAATCGTCGATGGCCATCTTCGCCAATCCCAGCTGCCCCTTGGCCCGGTGGCCGTATTCGGTGCCGGCAATTTCCCCTACGCCTTTTCAGTAGCCGGTAATGATACCATTTCCGCCCTGGCTGCGGGCTGCCCGGTGATTTACAAATCACACCCCGGCCATCCGCTGACCTCCGAGTGGGTGGCAGGCATTATGGATCGCGCTATGCTCCAGGCCGGAATGCCGGAAGGCACGTTTGCTATGCTGCCAGACAGCAGTATCGAATCCGGCAAACAACTGGCGGCTCACCCCCTCATAAAAGCCATTGGCTTTACCGGCTCGCTCAAAGCAGGCCGGGCGCTGTTCGACATCGCGGCCAAACGAAGAAACCCCATCCCCGTATATGCCGAAATGGGTTCTATCAACCCGGTATTTATTTTGCCCGGCATACTCAATGAAAAAGGGCAGGAGGTAGCCGAAAAACTGGCCGCTTCCAATCTTTTAAACGCCGGCCAGTTTTGCACCAATCCCGGTCTTATCATTACCTTGCAATCCGGCGATTCGGAAACCTTTCATACGCATTTTGCAAAACAGGTAAAAAAAGCCGTCGCCGAAACCATGCTGAGTGAATCCATCCGCCAGGGATTTGAAACGGCGCTGCGTCAATTGGTGATAGGAGGGGCCGATTTGGTTGCCTGTGGTATGGAAAGCCCCGGCAGCCGTCAGGCCATCCCGTATATGTTTCAAACGGATGGCAATACCTTTCTTCACCAGCCCTTGCTGCAGGAAGAAGTGTTTGGACCCTGCTCCCTCCACGTGGTAGCGGAGAGCAGGGAAGAACTACTGGAAATAGCCGCCAGCCTGGAAGGCCAGTTGACTGCCTCCGTCTGGGGCAATATAACGGACAAGGACCTCGTCGATGACTTGCTTCCTGTCCTGGAAACAAAAGCCGGCCGGCTTATTTACAACCAGGCACCGACTGGTGTGGAGCTTTCCCCGGCCATGATGCACGGCGGTCCCTACCCGGCCTCCACCGACAGCAAATTCACGTCGGTGGGAGTGGGAGCGATCGAAAGATGGACCCGCCCCGTGTGCTACCAGAATTGGGAATAACAAATAAAACCCCACCGTTATGCACTTATATAAAACGATCAAAGGAAACATACTTCAACATAAAGAGAAATATTACCTCTTGCCCGCCGACTGGGATTTTGTCATCAACCGCGATAAGTTGCAGGCCTATCTCCTGGTGTTCATGCTAACCGCCGAAACCCTCGACGGAGGCACCGCTAAAACCGCTATCCGTGACCATCTCCTGCCACCCATCGGCAGCCAGGAACTCTGGGCCGCGGGTGTCACCTACCTGCGCAGCCGTGATGCCCGTATGGAAGAAAGCGAAGACAGCGGCGCGGCCGATTGCTACCAGCGTGTGTACGAAGCCGAACGGCCCGAACTGTTTTTCAAATCCCTGCCGCACCGCGTAAGCGGTCAGGGCGGCACCATTCATATCCGTAAAGATTCCATCTGGAATGTCCCCGAGCCGGAACTGGTGCTCTACATCAATGCCGCCGGCGACATACAGGCGTATACGATTGGCAACGATGTCAGTTCCCGCAGCATAGAAGGAGAGAATCCATTGTATCTCCCCCAGGCGAAAGTCTACGAACGAAGTGCGGCGCTGGGACCGGGTCTTTATGTGCCCGAAGGCCCAATACCCGCCGATACAGCCATAGACATGAAAATATTCCGCGGCAGTGAGTTGATGTACGAGGGCACCACCGCCATTGACCGCATGAAGCGCTCACTCACCGAACTGGCCGGCTGGCTGTACAAAGAAACCGATTTTGAGACGGGTTGCTTTTTGATGACCGGCACCTGTCTCATACCGGCCAACGAATTTACCCTCCAGGTCGGGGACGTAGTGGAGATCGGTATCAGCGGCATTGGAAAACTGAGAAACGTGGTAGCGATTAAATAGAAGGATCGATAGCCTCCCTGGGAAGAAAATCGCGCGGTGACATATCAAAATAAAAAGCCAGCGCATTGATATGGTTTAGGTTGTATTTTGCGGGATGGTTGGGGCTCTCGATATTGGTAATAAAAGTCCTGTGGGTTTCAATAATAGCTGCGATCATTTCCTGACCTATTTTCTTTTCTTGCCGCAACCTGCGCACGAAATTGATTACATACATGTCGATGGGTGTTATGACCGCTTTTTTTGCCATCAACACCGAAATAAGAGAAGAAAAAAAATATTCACGATACATTAGGATAACGTTTATTATTTTGATTTATATTTACATCGAAAACGCTTCTGTTCCCATCGCTGACCGATGATATTTTCTACAGTCCTGCTACAGATATTGACAAAATTCCCTTTTCGCTGAAACCCGCTCCAGTCATGCATCGTATGGCATAATTATTTTTTCGGAAGTAAAATTCCGAACTAGCCAATCTATGCACTTTTTATATATCATGAACGGATGACCGAAAACAACGGGCATCCCGCAGGTAATTTCATGCCCTTCATAAACAATGAATACAACATGAACAAAAAATTGGGAAAAGCATTGCCCGTTTCCGGGAAGCTGGCCGATTATTATTTTGAATACGAAATGGGCAGGCATACGAAGGGCCATAAAGAATACACCATTGCAGGATGGGGGAACATGGCAAAGAAAATATTATTCCGGCAATGGGCCGATACGCATTTCAAAACGACCTCTTTACTGGTATATATGTTTTTCAACCGCCGCCGCCAATGCCTCTACGTCGGCAAAACCGGTTGCGGCAGCAGCCGGCCCTTATCCCAGTTTGACAAGCACTGGATAAACAAGGCTAAATTCATCCGCATGTATAAAGTCAGCAACCGGAAATACCTCTCCCATCTTGAGCGCCTCGCCACGCATCACTATATGCCCCGCCAGTTGCAACGGATGCCATAACTCAATTGGAAGCGAGCTCGGTGGAAAGAAAATGCCCCTCTATCTGGTTGATGGCGGCATAAATATGCTCGTACTTTTTTACCAGTTCTACTTTTTGAATTGTTATGGTCTGAACACCGGGAGGGGTGATGTTCACGAAAAAATTGATTTTGTCCTGGTGCGCATCGTCCGACAGCCAGTGGACCGACTGCTTGATATAATCTTCCACCGTAGGAGCGGTGATAATGCTTTCTGCGCCATTGGAAGATACAAACCTGCTGAAATCGGCTATGGCCTCATCCAGTTGCTCAAACTGTACAGAGGAAGACAGCTTTTTGTATAGTTCCGACCGGAGCGTCAGCGCCTCATCCGGTGTCAGCAAATCAATTTTTTCTTCCAGCAAAACAGAGAGGAATTTTCTCGATGCCGGCGTAGCATAGTTTAGTATTGTTTTTTTGAAATCTACATACCCCATTTGTTCCAGGAAGCCATAAATCTCAAGCTGAAATTCGCGGTAATCGGCAAGCTCAATGAAGTTTTTATTGGCGATACCGGCAGGGAGCATTTTTTTGATTGTCCACAAAATGGCGGCAGCAGAAACGCCGTCGATATTTTCCCTGGCTATTCCCATTTGCTTCAGCGCTGTTTTTATGTGGTCAATGTCATCGGTAGTCATGTCACTGATCCTCCGGTTCAGGAAATCATTGCCAAGCGCATGCAGGAGATCGGCTTCGAGCTGCGAGCAATCCAGTGCATGGTTGTTATCCAGCATTACCCGTAACTGCTTATCCTGTGGCGGGTCGATGATGGTAGAGATAAAATCCATGATATACTTGGAAAAATACAGCGACAGTTGCGAACGCAGCAGCTTCAGGTACAATCCCTCGATGTTTTTATCCCCGTAAATCAGCTTGATGTTTTTCGCTTTGAGTTCGATGATGTATTCGGAAATCTTTTCCAGGCTGTCTTTTAATTCGCTTAACTGCGTAAAGGATTGCTCGGGGTTCTGGCTATTGACGTCAATGGTACGGTCAAACTCCCCGATAGTATTGTCGTATATCCGCTGGCTGGCATACAATGCATTGGTATTGTCTTTTACTTGTTCCGAAATGCCCGGATTAAGTAACCTTGATAGGAGCGAACCTTTATTGTCACTGATGGATGTGCCGTTAAACAGGCAGTACATGAAATAGCCGGAAAAGGTAAAACACAACAGCATCACCAGCAATACAAGGAACTGTGCCACAAAACCGCTGTTTTTCATTTTCCCAAGAAACCTTCCGTTGAGCACGGTAAACACAATCACCAGCGGAAACAGGATAACGATAAAGAACAGTAAGAGACCGGGTATGCTTTTAGTCATTGCGACCACCAGGCAAATGGCCGCCAGGATAAAAGCAAACAGCTTCATCGGCGTCGTCACCTTTGCAATGCTGTCAATCAGCTTGCCAAGAGCGTTAAACTGTTTTTTTGAATCGTCTTCCGGCATGGCATTGAATTTATTTCAATTTTTTCAGATAATAACCGGCCGGCAATGGGATATTGCCCGGAAATCAAAAAAAGGGTGTTTTCACTGTTGTTAGGCCATGGCGGATGGGCTAGCTTGCCTGGCAGGAACCAAAACCTTACAACTGTGTTCAATAATATAGCTTTCGACGTTGTGATTGGATTGATTTTCGTCTATCTCCTGTACAGCCTGCTGACGACGATCTTACAGGAAATCCTGGCGCACCTGTTGAACCTGCGCTCCAGGATGTTGAATAAGGCCATCCGGAGAATGCTGGAAGATGAGAAAGTAAAGAACGAGGGGGATTGGGAAAAGTATTCGATGCTTACCTGGTTTTATACGACCTGGAACAGCTTACGCCGCTTTTTCCGGCCCAATCGCGAAAACGAAACCTTCATTCAACTGTTCTATGAGCAGCCGGCTATTAAATACCTCGGTGAAAGCAAACATAATAACAAGCCTTCCTACCTGGATGCCAATAATTTTTCCTCTACCATCGTGCAGTTGCTGCGGGGTCCCGATTATGACGGCTCTTCTCAAAACGAAGCCTCCCTGATTAAGAAAACCCTCGACGACAATTCTCTGAAGGTCGCAGCACTTTTCCGTAAACCCATCCGGAAGGAGAAAGAAGAGGATTCCATTCATATTCCGCCCGAGATCTTTGCCCATCTCCGGAGCTTTTTCCGCAAACGCAGCCGGAGGAGAAAGGATAAGGGTTCCATTAAAATCCCGCCCAGGACCTTGACCATTCTTCAGGACCTCGTCAGCAAACCCATCCCGAAAGGAAATGATGGGGATTCCATTCTGATCCCCCCCGAGACCCTGGCCCATCTTCAGAACCTCTTTCGCGACTCCCGCCAGGATCCTTTTCTGTTCCGAAAGAAGTTGGAAGACTGGTTTCAGCAAACCATGGACCGGGCCAGTGGATGGTATAAGAAGCAAACCCAGGTTATGCTTTTCCTGCTGGGACTGATTCTTAGCATTTCCTTCAATGTAGACACGATTGCCATTTGCCGCGTCCTGTCAAAGGATAAAGAGGCCCGGCAGCAGCTCGTAAATATGGCTATCCAGAAAAATACCGACTTACAGGCGGCAGTAAACGCGGCTAAGAATAAGCAGGACAGTGATGATGTATTATATAAAACCTATAAGGATCTCAATGGTGACACAAATAAGGCGAATGATATCCTTGGACTGGGCAATAAACAGGACCCCGGTTTTTTGTCCGCCATTGGGATATTGCTGACGGCCCTGGCGATTTCTCTGGGTTCTCCTTTTTGGTTTGATCTGCTCAATAAATTCATCCAGTTGCGTGGAACCGGGCCTAAACCCGATCCCACGCCTGCCAAAACTTCGGGCGCCGCGGGCGGCAGTGGTACGATGCCACTGACGACGCCGGATGGAAATCAAATCCGGGGTTAAAACTTATCCTTGTATGCAAGCAATCCTCAAAGCTCCTTTATACAAACGACCCCAGCCCACCAACGAGGTCGAGGCCATGGGGTATCTCCCGGCGGGGTCGGTCATCACGGTGGATTCGATCGTGCAGGGCAAGACCCTCGATGGCAATAGCAGCTGGATCAAGGCCAGTGATGGGTTTCATTATTGGGCTGATGATTCCGTGCTGACAAAGGTTCCCATCGCCTTCGACCCTACTAAAATGAGCTGGGGCCATCAACTCCTTGACATTCCGGGTATATGGGCCCGGCAGGGAACGACGGGCCGGAATTGCGTGGTGGCAGTGATCGATACAGGTATTGTCACGGCGAATAAGGATCTGTCGCCCAATATACATCCCTTGTCGAAAAGCTTCCTTCCGGGCGATTCATCATTGGAAGATAGCGACCCCGACAACCACGGCACTAAAATGGCCGGCATTATTGCAGCAACGGGAAAGAATATAGTCTACGGAGTTGCCCCGGAAGCGCAACTGCTGGTAATAAGAGCCACGAAAACGACTACAGAATTTAATTTATCCCTGTTTACTGCGGCTATGAATTATGTCGCCGGGCTCAAAGAAGTGGATATCGTTTCCATCAGTTATGCGTTCCCTGAAAACGATCAGGGCTTCCAACAAGCAGTACAGGCATGCCTGGATGCCAATAAGATCGTCGTAGCTGCCATCGGCAATATCCGGAGCCCGATGCCGGGTGTCAATATCGACCCCGATCGGTTCCCCGCAGCCTACAATAACGGTTATCCCTCGAGTAAGGGAGTGATGGGCATCGGCGCTTTCGATAGCGGAAAGCAGCTTTGTACGTTCTCGGCATCGAACGCCCACCTTTCCTGCCTGGCGCCGGGCGACTTTTCCATCCTCACAACAGGCCCGGGAGACGCCCCGGTCAACGGATCAATGACCAGCATTGCAACAGCCTTCACGGCCGGCTGCCTGGCGCTTATGATTTCTTACGCCAAACTCAAAGGAAGTGGCTCGTCGCCCGATTTCATTCCTGCCTTGCTGAATACCTGCGATCCCATGGGCGCAGGCTCCTTCAGCCCACAAAGTGGCTACGGCAGGATAAACCTGAAAAATGCATTCCTAAAAATATAAATGATGGCATCATGAAAAGCAAACTGGCAATCCTTCTCTTCTCTGTCTTTCTTTCTAAAGACATCTACGCACAGAACGCCTATTATGCAGCAGTTGGCATTCGCAATAACTGCATCGACGGTAATGCCCTGACATTTAAACGGGATGCTGCTTCCGTCCTTCAACTGGCCGATTATCTGAGAAGCGTGCTGCCGGATGCGACGAAAAAAAGAGCAGATTTAAATACTTCTCAAATCTGTACTATTTATCAGGGCAATCCTTTTTTTGGGGCAGCCGTAAATTTTTGTGCGGGCGGAGGCTCGTCAAACCCTCGTCTTCTCGGCGCCGCACTTTCCCTGCCATCGTCTGCCGGAAGCATGAACGTCACCAATATCGCAGATGGGATTGCCCAATTCCTGGTTGAACGGGCTAAGGAGGAGCTATTCGTCAGCTTTATTGATAAAATCCAAAACTTCCTGGATAATAAGGCTCCTGAGCTGGATACCTTATTCCCGAATACCCGCATCGTGCTGAAAAACTTCAAGTCCTGGGAATATGCGAATATGCTCAATACTCTAAGAGCTTCCGTTGATAAAGATCTACAGCAGCTAATGGGGAATATAATCAGCTTGAAAAACCTGGATACTACAGGACATAATTATTCGAAAACAGTCAGGGCTCGGGTACAAAAGCTAAAAAACTTCCTGGTAAGTGATAATGGAAAAATATTTTTGTCTATCTGCAGAGTTGGAAATGGTTTTATAAATGGAGAGAAGACGCCCGACATCCTCCATGCAGTTGCCACCGACCCTGGTTATTTGCAAGGAATCGGCAGCCTGAATGCAGACGAGAAAAATTCGATCAAACTCCTTGAAATCATCAGTACCAGCCTGGAGAGTACGGATGCAGGCCGGAATTACATCACGCAGGCCCAGTTGACAGCCCTTTATACCGATCCGATCCTTTCGTCGCTTTACTTCGGTCTTTTATACCAGCAGATCAATCAAAACAATATTGTCATCGGCGGGACTAATATTGCAGCCGGGCTCACTCCCGGTCATGTAGATGGATTCAAGACCTATATAACCAACATGGTCGACCAGGGTGAGGATGTCAACGCTGCGATCGATAATCTTAAAGATGCAAAAAAGAAAGGCATAAAGGATCTCTCTACCTATTGGGAGGCCATTTTGCAATCGAGTAATCAATTCCTGGTGGCGGCCAGCAATATCGGGACGATCGATCCCGCGTTGAGTTTTTCCGTCAACGTACAAAAAATATTTACAGGTATCGAGCAGGTGTTCGGGATAGGTCAGGATATCGCCATTCATAACTACAATGCTGCGGTCGTAGGAACACTGACCCTGGTGGATTCTTATCTGGACCCCAATTCGGAGATCGGTGAAGTCATGGAGGGATTCACCAAATACGTGTCCTTTGCCGCAAATCTTGTTGCTGCACAGAGTTCGGCCGATGCCAAAAACGCCATAGAAGCTATTGCGCTGCCAGTTGGCAGCTCGTCCATCAAGAAGAATTCCCATTTCAATATCGCCCTCAATGCATATCTCGGCGGATTCTGGGGCAATGAATATATCCCGGCGCTCCAGAGCGGTAAATGGAGTCCCATTGCCGGCGTCACGGCGCCCATTGGGATTACTTTCAGCAAACCCCTGGTTATCAACAATTGTAGTTGGGGTTCGGCCAGTCTCTTCCTTTCCCTGCTGGATGTGGGGGCCTTCGCTTCCTACCGTCTCAGCGATACGTCTACCACGAAGCTGCCGAATGTGACCCTCGCGAATATCTGGGCTCCCGGTTTCGGACTGGTCTGGGGACTGCCCAAGGT
>DASYCT010000192.1:0-5667 GCA_036500065.1 Chitinophagaceae bacterium
GCTGGTCTTGTACGAGGGGTCATTCAAATCATGCCCCAGGGTAAAAATGCGCACGTATCCCGCTATGTCCACGTTGTTGCCGATATGTATTCCTCTCCGGCCATCCAGCAGGCTGTCATGACCGATAGAGCAATTGTTGCCGATCGTTATCTTCCACGGCGCATACACCCGCACGCCCATCTGTATGTTGCTGTGCCGCCCGATCTTCATCCGGTACAGGTGCCTGAAAATCATTTTACGGATAAAATAGCTCGGTATCTTATTAAAAAAATGATTGGCCATTCCCAGGTACAGGAAATGGAAATAGTCTACGAACTTTCTCGCCGGGGTGCCATATTCAGGAACCGCTGTACCCATATTACTTCCTCATTTTAATTAGTTTAGCCGGAACCCCGCCATAAATGCCATAAGGCTCCGTGTCTTTCGTCACCACGCAGCCCGCCGCCAGTATGCAACCGGTGCTTATTTTTACACCGGGCATGATAATCACCCGCAGGCCCAGCCATACATCGTCTTCTATAATGGTTGCTTTCACGTCTTTTACACCCTGGCTGGTCATCGGTACGTCCGGGTCGGCGCTTTCGTGCATCTTGCCGAGCACCACGCTTTCGCGCGCTATCATCACGTTGTTGCCAATGGTCACATTGTCCAGCCGCACCAGTTCGTTGATCGAACAATTGTCGCCTATGACGATTTGATTGCCATTGCCCACGTACACCGAGCGCTGTATCTTGTTGTTTTTTCCGAGCCTGATAACGCCTTTCAAACAGGCCGTGCGCAGCTTGTTGTACAGTTTACCGCCCGGCCACCAGCTATTGGGCAGGCGGCTGAAGAACATATAATATAGTATGAGCTTAATTTTTCGCATCGTCGTACTTTATATATTCCGATAAAGCCAGCGCCATCCATGACTGCCAGCGCACAAAATCAATTTTTGATTTGAACAGTTTATTGTCAAAAAAATAAAAGTAATGCTGCCGCTCGCTGTAATAATGCTGCAGCAGCCATTCAATAATACCCGATGCCGTTTCCCGCTCTCCCAGTTTGGAAAACAGGATGATGGCATTGGCCGCGTCGCGGATCTCGGTATGCAATATCCGGCTGCGGATATCGCGGGGTTTATGCGCCGTATGAAAATGCAGGGGACGCTGTTCACAGAAGCAATGCTGCTTATAGGTATCAAGCCCCTTTTGAAACATTGTTTTTGAAGCGGGCGTTGCACAGTGCTTGTTCATTTCTGCAATGGATTCCAGTACAAAAGCCGTATGAAAGTTATCTACATAAGGGGCTTTTACCGAATAACCCCAGGTGCCATCCTCGTTTTGCACCCGTTCGAGGTAAGCAAGCATTTTCTTTATCTTATCCAGGTACCGCGGCTCGGGCTTGATTCCATACAGCAGGGCATAGAATCGTCCCACTTTCGCCGTGGCATTGTACACTTCGTCTTTTATGCCCGGCAGGTAGGAATACCAAAGCTCGCCGGCCGTTTCAAATTTCAGCCAATGCCTGTCCAGCAAACGCTCGAACGAAAGCACAGCATCCAGCGCAGCCGTATTGCCGGTCTTTTCATAATAAGCGATAAAGGCGAACAGGGTGAACAGGGTGATGATCAGGGACGTCTTGCCCGGGCCGGAATGATAGCGCGTGAGTGTCATCTCAAAGGCAAAGCCTACGGAGAATTCTTCGAACTCCTTACTCCGGTTTTCCGCAAACCAGTTGAACAGGTAGTCGATCTCCCCACGGTAGTCATCGCCGGGATAGTTGACCATCGCGTGCAGGAACAGTGCATTGGATTTGGAATTTTCCGATGCTCCGATGCCCAGCACCGGCCGGAAGTTGACGGGTGATATTTTATTGAGAAAAGATATTTTTGCTTTTAACATGCCCGGTACCGGTAGCCTCGAACTGGCGAAATCATAGGGATCTATCCCGCGGAAAGAAGCCGCGCTTGCTTTGCTGAGTAAGGAGGTTAGAATACCGTTTGCGTTAAATTGTTCCATAGGCTATTGGTTACTCCATATTTCTTTTTCCAACCGGCTGATGGCCTTTTCTACCGTAAAATGGTTCCGGGCGTACGCAAAGTTGAACCGGCTAATGCCTTCCGCCTTGCTTTTTGACCGGATAGCTTCTTCTATCTTTTCGGCGACATGGGCGCCCGATACATTATTAAGTTTATACCCCATCTCACCGTCCTTGAAGAAATCGTTGAGCGCCCCCGCCGAAGTGGTGACCACCACCAGCCCGGCCGCCATGGCTTCCAGTACGCTGATGGGTAGCCCTTCACCGTGCGAGGTCGGCAAGACATAGATCCCGGAAGACTTGAATAAGGCTGTTTTTTCCTGTCCTCTAACGAGACCGTGATAGGTAATATTTTGTACTCCCTGCGCTGCTATATAGGCCTTTACCTCGTCCTCCAGCGAACCAAAACCTGCAATGTCGAGGTGAGCGGAGGGATAGCGCACGGAAAGCTCCCGGAAGGCCTGCAGTAATGCCATAATTCCTTTCTCGGGCTCCAGCCGGGCCAGGTAAAGAATGTTTGGCTGTGGCCTTTCTGCAGGACCTGTTTCGTCGAAACAACGGATAAAATCATTGGCCACTACCGTTGTTTCCACCAGGATATCGTTGGGGTAGCCCCTTTTTTGCAGTTCCTCCCTGAATTCACCGGACAGCACAAACAACTTGGAGGCTTTGAACAAACCCGACAGGCGCCATGGTTTGCAGGATGCAAAAAATGCCGGGTCCCACCCGTGTATGAACACAATTACTTTTTTTCGTAAAAACCAGGCGATCCAGATAAACACATTATCCCTCGTCAGCGCCTTCGGCCCCATCGAGGTATTGACCAGTACCGTTTCATAGTCCTGGCGGAAAAGACAGGTAAAGAAAAACACGCTGTATTCCTTTATCATGCCCAATAAGCGTCCCATTGCGCCGGTGCCCGTATTGCCCCGGAAAAAATACTTCTCCTTCACCGACCAGTTGCCCTTGAGCGACAGCACATACGACGACACGCCGCCGGCCGAGCTGAACGGTGGTGAAAGGATCAATAGTTTTCGCGTAGTGCCCATGATGCGCTTCGTTTTTTTAATGTATCAATGCCATCCGCATTATCTTAAACAGCTTGTACCGTGTCGTCAACGCCGCCGACCTGTTATAAACCGAAAACAGGTAGTCGAGAAAATTCTTCACATGAAAATGCTTCATGGCAAAATCCCTTGCGGCAATCCCCGCCTGCACCGTACTGTCGAAATCATCCACCTGTTTTTTGATATGCGCCGCAAAAGCAGGCGCTTCCAGCGGAAGTATTTCACCAAAGTCTTTTTTGACGATGTTCTCGATCCCGTCGAGATGCGACACCATGATATAACAGCCCGAGCCCATCGCTTCAAGCATGGACTGGGTGCCGTGGATTTCAGTATCGGACAGTTGCACGAAAATCAGGCTCTCCGCAAATACATCGGCGGGCTTGTTCACATAACCCAACGCATGCACCTTCAAGGCTGCATTCTCCGCAATGCGCCGGTCGATGTCCGCCTTCAGCGGCCCGTCGCCCATGACTACGAATTCCACCGGCGTCGCGGGGTATTTTTCGGCAAACAAAGCGGCGATATCTATAAACACCAATGGGTTCTTGGGCTTAATCAGCCGCGCACAGAAAGCCACCACCGGTTTTTTGGGCGCTGGTTTTACAATAGTGTAATCGGTAAAGGAAGCGGGTGTGACCGAAAGCCTGGCGTCGTCGAAGCCCAGGTGCAACAGTTCGCTGCGTATATGGATATTGAGACTGTCGATATGGTTGCAGTTCTGCAACCCGAACAGTCTTGCCTTATGCGTATTAAAAGCCAGTGTAGGGTCTACTACCGATGCATAACAGCGCGCACCCGGGTGCAGCCAGCGTACAAAAGGAAGATAGCGTACCCCGTCCAGCACCGCGTGAAAGGTATTGATGTCCCGGATTTGTTTACGCTTCGCCCACAGGCTGCACAAAACGACGATGCGTTGTAAAAATATATAGAACCCCTTCAGCCGTTCCCGCAGGTAAAGTTTTTTGTAAAGAAAATGCATCAACGACCCTTCTTTCAGCACCATAATGCGGCTGTCCGTTTCGGAAAAAGGCACCAGCAGGCCGCTTTGGATATAGAGATGGTAAAGCCGTTCATTGATGATCAAACCGGCGGTATCCGCTGATTTAAATGCATTAAAAAAGCGTTTTTCGGCACCCGAAACATTATTGGCGACAATAAAAAAACGATGCGTGAACGTCATATCCAGGGTTTATAATTATGCCAGCGCCGCGGGATGTACGGGGTACACCTCCTCCGGAGCCTGCACTACAGGGTTATATTTTTCACCCACCTTGAGCAGGGAATGATAGCCCGCCATCATTCCCAGTATAAATACCATCGGGGCAAGCCCGTAGATATAAATCAATCCTCCGTGGGTTTTGAGCGTCACCAGCAGCAATACCAGGTAACAAAAACTGGTCATCGCAAATTGCTGGACCCGCGTGTCCGGCGATTTACGAATCAACTTAAATAAATAGTACAGGTACCTGAACACAAAGAACAGGATCAGCCCTCCCCCCGCAAATCCAAACATCACGCCCATGGTCACGAGGCCGCTGTCCGTCGAGTATAACATGTAATTCCTGTCTTTATAAATAGAACCCAGGCTGGCCGCATACGCACATTCACCGTGCACAAAGCCGATGCCCCACACGGGGTGCTTTAGCAGCAGCGGCAGCCGGAACTCCTCGTCGCTCAGTTCCCGTCCTGCATACGTGCCCTGGTCGGTAGACACTTCGGTGAAAATGGACAGTATCTTGTCCTCGAAGAAATTGCCCCCGATGACCGATGCTGCCACTCCCACCACCGCGCAAAGCATAAACATCCCGATCAGGCTGGTGATGATCCGCTTGCGCGTGGCAAACAGCACATTGATCATGAAAATAAGTATAAAGAGTCCCATAAAATAGGAACGGAAACCCTGTACCGACACGCCGATAAACGTGATGAAGAAAAATATATAATTCATCTTCTTGGTGAGATAGTACTGCACATACTGGTAAATAAAATAGAGGTAGGGAAATACAAACCCATACCCGTACGTACGCGGCATCTTAAACCCGGTGGACGTGACCATCTTCACCTCCAGCCCGTGAAAATAAGTCGTCACAAATCCCGGCGCCAGCGTGGTGGTGATAAATACCAGCGAGAACCCAATGCCCATGAACCGCAGCAGGGATTCATAAAATGACAGCGAGCCGCTTACGACAATATCATACCAGATATAATAAAATAAGAACAGGGGAAAGAAATCCCGTGCAATCTTAAATGAATCGATCAGGTCCATTGGGGCCCGTAGCTTCATGGAAAAAGCGACGCCCAGCATCAGCACTACATAGCAGGTGATAAAGGTCCAGGTAGGCCCCCTGCGCAGCATCCTGTTCCTGAACACCGGGCTGTTGATGGCCAGGAAAACGAGGTGCCCCACAATCAGCAGGATGAAAATATCATAGACTTTCAACCCTGCCACCCGGTATTCCGTATCGGTATTGATGATACCGAAGAAATCGGTGTAGCTCAGGACAGAAAGCGTAATTAATATTTTCCTCAGTCTGCGCATCAAATTGGGTTAAGTACCAGTTTTTTCTGTTCTCCCTGGAAC
>DASYCT010000193.1:0-11764 GCA_036500065.1 Chitinophagaceae bacterium
CAGCTGCATAATGGCATATTCGATACCGTTGTGCACCATTTTTACATAGTGACCTGCAGCCCCCTTGCCCATGTAGGCTACGCAGGGCTCGCCGCCCACTTTGGCGGATACGGCTTCCAGCATGGATTTTATAAACGGATAAGCTTCGGGGTCGCCGCCCGGCATGATGCTCGGGCCTTTACGGGCGCCTTCTTCGCCGCCGGAAACACCCATCCCGACAAAATGGACGCCTTTTTGTTTGAGATAACTTACGCGGCGCAGGGTATCGGTATAATGGGAGTTGCCCCCATCGATGATAATGTCGCCTGCCTGTACCAGTGGCAGCAGGCTTTCAATCACATCGTCTACCGGTTTACCGGCGGGTACGAGCATCATTATCTTGCGCGGGATTTCGAGCAAATCCACCATTTCCTGCAGGGTATTGACGCCTTTTACCGTGGTGCCCGCGGTAGCGGAGCTTTCGAGAGCGGCCGTTTTTTGGGTATCCTTGTCAAAACCGGTCACTTTAAACCCGTGGTCGGCCATATTGAGCAGGAAATTGCGACCCATTACGCCCAGCCCAATCATTCCGAAGTTGTAGTTATTCATTGTTATAGATGTATGAGGTGGGCAAAATTAGGTAATTATCGTGAGTGGGCTGCCCGGCAAGGGCAGTTTGTAAAGGCGAACCGGAAAATTAACCGGGGTTTCGGGCCGCTCAACCTGTTTAACCGGGCGAAACGCATTTTTTGGTTAGGGCGGGGAAAAATATACCCTTATTTTGCAGCCATCATTTTTCAATTATGAAGACAGCACGCTCCGCAGCCATTGGCTTTATTTTTATTACAGTATTGGTCGATGTGATCGGGTTCGGTATAATCATACCTGTGATGCCTAATCTAATTGCACAGATGAAGCATATCCCACTGAACAAGGCCAGCCAGGACGGCAGCCTGTTGCTGGCGGTGTATGCGTTCATGCAGTTTATCTGTTCGCCGATACTGGGTAACCTGAGCGACAAATACGGCCGCCGGCCGGTATTGCTGTTCTCGCTGCTGGGCTTTGGCATCGATTACCTGTTTTTGGCGTTGGCTCCTTCTTACGGCTGGTTGTTTATAGGGCGCACGATATCGGGTATTACCGGCGCGAGCTTTACTACGGCATCGGCTTATATCGCGGATGTAAGCAATGCGGAAAACAGAACCAAGAACTTTGGTATGATTGGCGCGGCCTTCGGGTTGGGTTTTATCATCGGACCTTTTATCGGTGGCCAGTTGAGCAGCTTTGGGCTTCGTGCCCCTTTTTATGCGGCGGCTGGTCTTTGCCTGCTCAATTGGCTGTACGGTTATTTTGTGTTGCCCGAGTCGTTGGATAAAGAACATCGCCGCCCATTCGATTGGAGAAGGGCTAACCCCGTGGGTTCGCTGGCGCACCTGCGAAAATATCCTACGATCAGCGGGTTAATATTATCGCTTACGTTGGTGTACCTGGGTTCGCATGCGGTGCAAAGCAACTGGGGCTATTTTACCATGTTCCGTTTTCACTGGACCGAACGTATGGTGGGCAATTCGCTGGGAGTGGTGGGTTTGCTGATCGCATTGGTGCAGGTGGGTTTGCTGCGCGTAGTAAATCCGCGGCTGGGTAATAACAGGAGCGTGTATGTGGGACTGGGGTTTTATGCACTGGGCATGCTATTGTTTGGATTTGCTTCGCAAAGCTGGATGATGTATGCCTTCCTGGTGCCGTATTGCCTGGGGGGTATTGCGGGACCGGCACTGCAAAGTATTATCTCCGGGCATGTGCCGCCCAATGAACAGGGCGAGTTACAGGGCGGGCTTACGAGCCTGATGAGCCTGACGGCTATCTTTGGTCCGTTGATCATGAACAACCTGTTTTACCTGTTCACGAGCCCCAAAGCGCCGGTGTATTTTCCGGGCGTCTCTTTTTTACTGGGCGCCGTGTTTATGATTGGCAGTACGGTGCTGGCCTATTTGACGCTGCGCACAGAAAAAACAGTGCCAACAACTGCATAAAACAATACAAAGGCTTAACAATTGCTTTAAAATTAAATGCGTTTATTTCACTGAAAAGGCTTACTTTTGCCTCGAACATTTGAGTTAGTCAGCATTTTGAACGATTTTTTCTGCTACGCATTTTTCTGCTAATAGATAGTCAGTCATCTTAATACCTGCTTTTCTCAGATCATTAATTCATAATTTAACTAAGTAACAAACATGAACATTTATGTTTCAAACTTAAGCTTCAACGTACAAGATGAAGACTTAAGGGAATTCTTTGCAGAGTACGGAGAAGTAACGTCTGCAAAAATCATCACTGACAAATTCACTAACAAAAGCCGTGGATTCGGTTTCGTGGAAATGCCCGATGATGAAGCTGGTCAAAAAGCTATCAAAGAATTGGATGGCGCACATGTAGAAGGCCGTGCAATCACTGTAACAGTGGCTAAGCCAAGAGAAGAAAGAACCGGCGGTAACGGCGGTGGCGGTAACAGGCGCTCTTTCTCTAACAGCGGTGGTAACAACAACCGTTGGTAGTAGCAACAAGTATTTAAACAGTTTAGTGTTTCAATACGGTCCCGCCCTTCCGGCGGGACTTTTTTATGTATTTTCATTCCATGAATTTTATTGGTAATATTATCTGGCTGGTATTCGGAGGCCTGGCTGCCGCGCTCGGTTATGTGGTCGGCGGTTTTGTATTATGTTGTACGATCGTGGGCATTCCCTGGGGCATGCAGTGTTTCAAGATTGCAGGGCTGGTGCTCTGGCCCTTTGGAAAACGAGTCGTTTCTTCGGGCAGCAGCATGGGGTGTCTCTCGCTGTTCTGCAATATCATCTGGCTGCTTTGCGGGGGATTGTACACGGCCGTTATCCACCTTGTATTTGCCTTTCTTTTCACCATCACTATTATCGGTATTCCTTTTGCCCGGCAGCACCTGAAGCTGATGGAACTTTCCTTAATGCCCTTTGGCCGGCAGGTAGTTTATTAAACCTTACATTTACACTACATCATTCTTTGTACTATGCCTCCCCAGCCATTACCTTTTTATGTAAAGCTCAGTCATACGCTTATCAGCATTGCGTTGCTATTGCTGTTGCTGTACCTCGGCCAGCATATACTGGTGCCGGTTGCTTTCGCTACATTATTATCTGTTTTGCTGATGGGGTTTTGCAACCTGCTGGAACGCTATGGCATGCGGCGGGGTGTTGCGGCCATCGTAGCGGTCCTGCTGGCTATATTCTCGGGCCTTGTCATCCTCTATCTTATCTCCTCGCAGCTTACGCGGTTTAAGAATGACCTCCCGGCGGTTGGTGCACAATTGATGACGGCCCTGCAGGAACTGCAGGACTGGGTACAGCAGAAATTTCACCTGAGTACCGAGAGTATGAATGAAATGCTGAACTCATTCACTGCCAAAACGCTTACTACCACTACCTCCCTCGTGGGCAATACCTTTGCCACGCTTTCGGGCACGCTTATCTGGATGGTGCTGGTGCCGATTTATACGTTCCTGCTTTTACTGTACCGTGATTTGGTAAAACGGTTTCTGATCAGCAGTTTCCGGGAAGAATATGCTGCTATCGTACAGGGTGTGCTGACCAAAACAAAAGTGGTCATCCGGGGATATATTACGGGATTATTTATAGAAATGGTGATCGTGGCGATCATGAACTGCACAGGTTTTTTTATACTCGGTGTGAAATATGCTTTATTGCTCGGCGTGATAGCCGCCCTGCTGAACGTGATCCCCTATCTCGGTATTTTTATCGCCTGCCTGCTGAGCATGCTTATTACGTTTACCACCAATTCGCCCGCCACGGTATTGGGCGTGGCCATCGTGCTGGTCATCGTTCACCTGCTGGACAGCAATATCCTGCTGCCGCGGGTGGTGGGCTCCAAGGTAAAGATCAATGCTTTGTTTACCATATTGGGTGTTGTTATCGGCAGTGCGCTCTGGGGCATACCGGGTATGTTCCTGGCCATTCCTTTTGTCGCCATTCTCAAGGTGATCTTTGACGCGGTGGAAAACCTGCAGGCCTGGGGTCTTTTGCTCGGCGATGATACGACGACCGAAGCAACGGCAAGGCGCCGTCTTTTTCTTTGGTGGAAAAAGAAAGAAAAAAGAAAAGCCGGGGAAGAATAATTCCCCGGCCGTATTTTATTTTCAAACAAATCTATTTCTGTTCGGGATGCGCCTGCCCATGATGACAGGTCATGCAGTTGACGCCGAGCGTGGAATCGCCTATCATGGGGTGTTTTATTTCAAAAAACTTTTTATTAATCTTCATGGTCATGCGCATCATCGAGCGGGCGATGTTCTTTTCGGGTTTATCGTCGCTGGCAAAATCGGGGTGGCGGGAAGTGCTGTCTTTTGAAGGGGCATGACAGAAGTTGCAGCGCACGCCCAAGTCATGATCAAACTCGTGCATGATCTTTTCCAACTGGTCGTGGGTAGTGTTTTTTGGTAATACCTTTAGGTTTTTAAATCCTTCTTCCGGCGGGTTCGGCGGAGTGGTAAAGGCAACGCCGGCAATGATAAACGTGGCTACTAAGCCGGTGACGATATATTTCCTGCTGATTGTCATAAGTAGTTGTTTTTGGAGGCATAAATTTATTACAATTTTCTCATCATTTTATCCAGCGTTCAAAGAATTCCCAGGTGCGCAGCATCTGGTCGATGCGCTGGCGGTTGTTGCCGCTGCGCGTCAGCTCGTGCGTGCCGCCGGGATGGCGTACATACTCTACCGGCCTGTTGAGCACTTTCAGGCTGCGGTACAACATTTCACCCTGAACGAAGCCGGTGCGACGGTCATTCTCACCATGAAAGATGATATAGGGGGTGGTGATATTCTGCACGTAGGTAATGGGTGATTCGCGTTGGAGGATGGCTTTGGTGGCTGTTTCCCAGGGATAGCCGCCAAAATAATTGGGCACGAGGCGCCAGGCATTGCCCTCGCCAAAGAAGGTAGCCAGGTCATACACGCCCCGCTGTGAGCAGGCGGCTTTGAAGCGATGGTCATGACCGACAATCCATGCCACGAGATAGCCGGCATAGGAACCACCGGTCACTACCATTTTGGAGGTATCGGCCCATCCTTCCGCCACGGCTTTGTCGAGCGCGGTGAGCACATCGCTGGTGGGGCCGGTGCCCCAATCGTTTATATTGGCGCGCAGGAAATCGATGCCATAACCGCCGCTGCCGCGGGGGTTGCAGTACACGACGCCATAGCCTTTGCTGCAAAAGAACTGGAACTCATGCCACATGCTGGTTTCGCCGGGTCCCCACATGGCCGAAGGGCCGCCGTGAATGTCGAGCACTACCGGGAACTTTTTGCCTTCCTGGTAGTTGATGGGTTTCATGACCCAGTATTCAATGGTTTCTCCCTTGTCGTTGGTAAAGGTTTTCTTTTCGGGCAGGGAGAGTTGTTTGTTTTGTACCCAGTTGTTAAAGCTGCTGATGCGTTTGGCATGCTGCGCGGAGGCGTCGGCGATATAGAGTTCAAAGGGATCGGTCACCTCGGTTTTTGCAAACACCAGTTTGTTGCCCACGATGTCGAAACTCACTACCCCGCTATTGTAGTCCGTCAGTTGTTCTACTTTTTTTGTGTTTATATCCGCCCGGTACACGGGCGCGCCGCCATTACTCTGCGCGGAGAAATAAATATACTTATCGTCGTTGCTCCAGGTAAAACTGCCTTTGGCGCGATCAAAGGGAATATCGGTGATGGTTTTATTGCCGCCGGTAAGCGATAGCAGGCCGAGGTTGGGAACGCTTATAAAACTTGTGTTACCGTACTGGAAGGCCAGCCATTTGCCCGAGGGAGAAATGCGGGGTGAATTGTAATTGACGCCTTTTTGACCGAGCAGCTGGCTGAAGCCGCTGCCATCGGCGTTGACCACGAACAGCTCGCTTTCCAGCGAGCGGTCGGGATGTTCGGTAGAATCCACATCGCCGGAGAGGATAATTTGTTTGCCATTAGGAAAGAAATCGGCGCTGGTGAAACGATAAAACCCGTGGGTAACCGCTGTGGGCGTGGCGCCGGGTTGGGCGCTGACGACGAAGAAATGGTTAAAGCTCATATCAGTGGATACTTCCATCTCATCCTGGAAGTTTAATTTGTCGACCACTTTTGCTTTTTTGTCGGTTACGTTGTTGTCGAGATACGCTCTTACTTCTTCGATACTTCCATCGGGGTCAGGTTTGGCGCTGCCGGGATGCAACTGCTGGTTTTTATCAAAACCCGGTTTTTCAAACGGCCATGTGGGGACGTTGAAGCCGGGGTTGAGCATGGCATCGTGCAACAGGTCTTTCAGCGGGATGCTGGAAGAAAAAAGAATTTGTTTGCCGTCGGGACTCCATTTGGGGCTACCCGCGCCGTATTTGAATTTGGTGAGCTGTATAGCTTCTCCCCCGTCGAGCGGGAGCAAAAAGATTTGCGATTTGCCATCGGCCACGCGCACAAAAGCCAGCTGCCGGCCATCGGGACTCCAGGCGGCCTGGGAAGATCCTTCTTTATAGGTGAGTTGTTTGGGCGCGGATGATCCATCGGTGGTTTCTATCCATAGCTGGTTGACGTATTTGTATTCCCATTTGTTTTCGGTATCGGGCTCAATGCTGGTCACGGTAAAAGCCGCTTTGCTGCCATCGGTGGAAAGGGTCACGCCGCTGATGGCTTTTATTTTCAGCATATCGGTGACTTTTACCGGTTCTTTGCCGGTTTGGGCATGGAGGGCAAGAGCAGGTAGAAAAAAGAAAAGCAGGTAAACTTGTTTTCTCATGTTGTGCGTTTTGGGATGCCCAATATACAAATTCATGCGGTTTGCGCGGGGGTTAAATGATGATGGGCGCTTTCCTATTTTTGACGGGCCGGGATGAACATTGCATAATTTATAACAGCTTAATGCTTAAATTTGTGAAGAATCTACCTATATGAGTGAAACAACAGCTCTGCCGCAGCTTACCGCTAAAGATTTTTCTACCGACCAGGAAGTCCGCTGGTGTCCCGGTTGTGGAGACTATTCGATCCTTGCCCAGGTGCAGAAAATCATGCCGGGACTCGGCATTCCCCGCGAAAATATCGTCATTATATCGGGTATCGGCTGCAGCAGCCGGTTTCCCTATTACATGAACACGTATGGGATGCACTCGATCCACGGCCGCGCCACGGCCATTGCCAGCGGGCTGAAAGCCGCCCGGCCCGATTTGAGTGTGTGGATTGTCACCGGCGACGGCGACAGCCTGAGCATCGGGGGTAACCACACCATTCACCTGCTCCGCCGGAATTTCAATGTCAATATATTGTTGTTCAACAACCAGATATACGGGCTCACCAAGGGGCAGTATTCCCCTACTTCGGAAGAAAAGAAAGTGACGAAGTCAACTCCTTTCGGGAGCATCGACCATCCTTTCAATCCCCTCGCCCTTGCCATGGGCGCCGACGCTACTTTTATCGCCCGCAGCATGGACCGCGACCCCAAACATTTGCAGGAGGCCTTGATCCGCAGTCATAAACACCGGGGGTCTTCTTTTCTCGAGATTTACCAGAACTGTAATATTTTCAATGACGGCGCTTTTGAAGCGTTTACCGAAAAATCGACCAAACCGGAAGAAACATTGTTCCTCGAACAAGGCAAGCCGCTTATTTTCGGCGCGCAGCGCCACAAGGGCATCAAGCTGGACGGTTTCCATCCCATCGTGGTGGAGATAGGCAAGGACGCCAGCGTCGATGATCTCTGGGTGCACGACGAAAGCGATTTCTACAAGGCGCAGATACTGGTGCGCATGTTTGATGATCCTTCCCGCCCGGGACATTTGCCGCGCCCCTTTGGCGTATTCTACGAAACCGATCGCCCCTGTTATGAAGAAGGAATGGCGCTGCAGATAGAAGAAGTGCAGGCGTCAAAAGGCAAGGGTGATTTGGATAAGTTGCTGAAGGGGTATGAGACGTGGACCATTGTATAGTTACTACTAACTATCATATATATGCTTTGAGGCTTCGCAAGAAGCCTTTTTTACTTTTATAGCCCCGTATACAAAAAAAGAGCCAGCGATGGAAATCGCCGGCCTGTGCTTACCTCTGAAACCACAAAAAGAAAGAGGTTATGTTGAATACAACAAATGGATATTTTAGGGATAGCCAAACATACCGGGCTAACCATTGCCGTGTGCGACAACGGGTTAAACAAGTAATAAGGCCTGGTTATACGAGGGTGAACGAAAATAATTTTGATTGGTTTGCGGGGATATTGGAAGGGAGCGAGATGTATACAACGACATAAGTGGTTGAAGGACAAATCGTAATCAAACAGCACTATAATTTTCGGAGATTGGGGATTCTAAGCAAGGGAAATTGGATGGGTGCGAAGGATGGATGGTTGGATGTGGTTGAACCGGTCACGCTGAACAGGCGTTCAAATCGTAAACGGAACTAAAATTAAAGACTGTTAGGGTAATAAACAATATTTTCTTACTATTTTTTAAAAGATAATTTGCCCCGAAGCCCGCAATCCTTGCTGCTGGCGGGTTGTGTGTGTTGCCGTCTCAATTGGCGTGCACTTCCCTGTCAGCAGCCGAAAAAGCTTTTTCTTTTTTGTTGTTGTACCACCATTCCGGGAAGGTCTTTTTCATCAGGGTATCGAGGTGGCGCATACCAAAAAGATTCCAGGCTCCCTTGAGCTTTCCTCCCATGGAACTTTGCAATGCCCTGAGACTCATGGCAAAGCCACTGTCGAGGTACTCCATGTGGTGCCAGTAGCCGGCGGGCATGAACAGGGTGTCGCCGTGTTCCATAATCACCTCGTAGCCACGCGCTTTTTCTACCGCCGGGAATTTTTGGGTATCCAGCTTGCTGCTGGCGGGGTCGGCATAGCCCTCAAAATTGGCAAAGCTCAGTACCTCGTAAGGCTTGCGGTACAGGCGGTATTGCTCTTCGTGGGGGAAGAGCAGGACCCGCTTCCTGCCCACGAACTGGGTATGGAGGATATGGGACAGATCGATGTCGAAATGCATGTGGGTGATGGAGCCCCGGCCACCTACAAAGAGCATGGGGTAGCGTTTTACAAAACCTTTCATCAGGTCCTCCGGCCAGGTAAAATCATCCACCACCTGGGGGGCGTGCTGGAAGATATTGAACAGGAAGATGCGCAGGGCTACGGGCCCCTTTTTTACCATGTCGAGGTACTCCCCGAATTTCATATAGTCGTCGGCCTTGTTAACGGGGGTATAGGCATCGCTTTTTATGTTGTTGTACACGCCTACTTCCACATTGCCTACTACCTGTTGGAAAAAATCCCAGTCCCATTTGTTGTAAGCCGGCCATTCTTTGGAAAGTTCCGTTATAATCAATGGCTTCATCGGTTCGTAGTAGTTGATTCTGAATGCCTCCGGGTCGATGCTGGCTACCTTATCAACGGTTTTTAATTCCATACGAATAGAATTTTCACAAATTTAATAGTAAAGAAGGGATGATATAATTATTCTGTTATAGGAAAATGTTAATGCAACGATACCTTCTTATACATTTCCCCGGCTTTTATGTTTAATTTTCAGCATGTTATTGTATGTGCATCCCGATAACCCGCAGCCCAGGAATATCAAAACGATTGTTGATTGTCTTACCGGGGGCGGTGTCATCATTTATCCTACCGACACCATTTACGGGCTCGGCTGCGATATTTTCCAGCATAAGGCGATAGAGCGTATTTGCCGCATCAAGCAGGTGGACCCGCTGAAAGCGCAGCTTTCCTTTGTATGCAATGACCTGAGCGACCTGAGCCGGTACACGAAAAGTATTTCCACGCCGCTGTACCGCCTGCTGAAAAGCCATCTGCCCGGTCCCTATACGTTTATCTTACCTGCGAGCAGGGAAGTGCCTAAAATATTAAAAAGCAAAAAAGACACCATCGGGCTGCGGATACCCGACAATATCATTGCCGCCACCATTACCCGCGAGCTGGCCCACCCGGTGCTGAGCAGTTCATTGCCCGGCGACATGGTAGAAGAATTTACCGACCCGGAGCTGATCTATGAGAAGTTTCAAAACCTGGTAGACATAGTAGTGCACGGCGGTATCGGCGGGATTGTTCCTTCCACGATTATTGATTGCACCAAAGAGCCGCCCGAACTCATACGGCAGGGATTGGGGGTTTGGGAAGATGTTGAATAAGAAAAACCCGCCGGCAAAGCCGGCGGGTGCCGAAAAACCATATATTAACTCCAACTCCTAGAAATGCTTTTTCTGTCCGTGACGCACGACAGCATGATGTCTTTTTACCACGCGATGTGCTTTACGGTGATGGCGATTAACCTGGTGGACTGGCTTGCGCACTTCCTTCCGGGGTTCGTTATGCTGCACTTTGACCATCTCAATACGGTTGGGGTTGCGGTCATTCTTAGCCAGCCCCTGTGCATTTGTAATACCGATAATGCCTATGCTAAATAACACGGTGAGTAAAAGTTTCGTTTTCATAACAAAGAATTTTTCTTTTTAGTAAATATTGTTCACGTTAATAAGACCTGTAAAGAAAGGCGGCGTTTAAAACGAAACAATAAGGTTATGTTAAAGCTCTTCGAACAGGGTGGGCTCTTCGGAAGTGATTTTAAAGCTCTTGCGGTGGTGTTCGCAAAGCCCGTGTGTTTCAATGGCCTTGCGGTGTTCAAGGGTACCATAGCCCTTGTTGTTGTGCCAATGGTAGTGAGGATAGGTTTCGTGGAGTTGTTGCATATAATCGTCGCGGTAGGTCTTTGCCAGTATGCTGGCGGCGGCGATGGAAGAATAAATGGAATCGCCTTTTATGATACAGCGGTGCGGCGTGTGTTTATATGCCGTAAACCGGTTGCCGTCGATAAGCAATAATTCGGGCAACACATTCAGCATATCGAGCGCCAGGTGCATCGCTTTGAAAGAAGCCCTTAAAATATTGATGCTGTCGATTTCTTCCGGGCTTACGCTGGCTACGCCGAAACAGATGGCTTCCGCTTCGATAACGGGTCTTAATTCATAGCGAATAGCGGCGGGCAGCAACTTGGAATCGTTGAGCAGGGGATGGGAAAACTTTTTCGGCAATATGACAGCCGCTGCAAATACGGGTCCTGCAAAACAACCGCGCCCGGCTTCATCACAACCGGCTTCGATTAGTTTTTTCTGGTAAAAAGATTTGAGCACCCGTAATTTTTTTCAAAAATAAAGGAAAATGATTGCCGGTAGTCAAACGGGCCGGGTGAATCTTTTTAAGGAACTTCGTTGTGAATAACTTTATTGTATATGGACATCGCCGCTTTGATAAAACAACCCTGGCCCTGGTATGTGGCCGGCCCGCTGATTGGGTTAATGGTTCCGCTGTTATTGTTGGCCGGTAATAAAACCTTTGGCATTTCTTCTTCCTTACGGCATATCTGCGCCGCCTGTTTTCCCGCGGGCATTTCTTTTTTCCGGTACAACTGGAAAAGAGAAGTATGGAACCTGTTTTTTGCCGGTGGCATTATCGTGGGCGCGTATATCGCTGTGACCCTGCTTAGTAATCACCAGCCCGTGCAGGTAAATGCCGCCCTTGCCGGTGAATGGCAGCAGTACGGTATCCATAATTATAATGGAACGGCGCCGGCCGACCTGTTTAACTGGCCTGCACTGCTGACGGCAAGAGGGCTTATCCTGATGGTGGCCGGTGGTTTTTTGGTAGGCTTCGGCACCCGCTATGCCGGAGGCTGTACTTCGGGTCATTCCATCATGGGTTTGTCCAACCTGCAATTTCCTTCACTGGTGGCAAC
>DASYCT010000194.1:0-2838 GCA_036500065.1 Chitinophagaceae bacterium
GCATAGGCTTTATTGGCGGCACCCGTACCTACTATAACATCACTGAATCCGTCGCCGTTGACATCACCGGCGGAGGACAGGCTATAACCAAAATTATCACCGTTGGACGCGCCGTTTAAGGTAGTCGCGATGGTGGTTGAAAGCGGGTCGATGGTAATGGGATAAACGGCATCTGCCGCCGCTACCTGTATGGTGATTTCCTTACCATTATTACCCGGTTCCATATTAGCAGCCAGTTCATGCCCGTTGGCATCCCAGGCTTTAAGACCGGTATAGCTGAGTTCGTTGCGGAGACCGCCGGTCGTGTTGTCCCTGTGGGCAAAATGCAATTCTTTTCCACCGGCAACGGCATAAGCGCGCAGGGTGGATTGAACGGCCATGTGCACACGAATGGAAGCAGCGGGCTGCATGCCCGCAGGTGCGCGGCGGATAATAAAATTCTGCCGCACGCCTTCGGCGGTATTGAGGTATTGCACTGCGAATGCACCGGCATGGTCGAATACCAGGCTGCTATCGTGCTGTTGTACCGACGCATTCTTTAAAGGATAATAACAGGGCCGGCCATCGAAGGCAATGTCTTTAAGGCGCAGGGCAAGATCCCAGTCTTTATCATTACCGGCCGTTTTATTCTTTTTTGTAACGGGAAGAGCAGAGGGCGTGCCATACATGGGAGCCAACTGCATATAATTATAGGAGTAAGTACCTGTAATTGACTGCTCCCGGTTTTCACTTTGCAGTTGCTGAACACCGGCCTGTCCATGAAAATGATACAGGTCCTGTTCAATTTGCCTGCTGATAATTGAAAACCAGGCAGATTGCTTTAACTGCTGTGTATCGGGCCTGTCGGCGGGTGAAACAGGGGGCTTATGCCTTGCAGCGGGCAGGGGGAAACCGGTCTGCCAAACCCGGGAAACCGGCATGTTTGTTGTATTTATATCCCCGGAAAGGGGGCTGGAAACAGTATCCCGGCACAATTGTTTTGCTATGGCCGCCAGGACCAGGCAGGATACAGACACCATCACGATGGGACGTACAATTGGTTTCATCGATAGAAGATATTAGGATTTAGAGATGGATCTAAAGTATAAACTATAAGTAGAAACGTTTAGTGTCTTATAGTGATTTCCGCATATATTGATCGCGGACAAGTTATTCAATTTGCATTCCTGTTACATCCATTACGAATAACTGCATTCATAATTGATTAGTACACAAAGATAAAAACAAGTAAATTTTTATTACTTCGGAGATGTTCCATTTTTTGGAAGGATGTAACCCGTGTTTTTACGTAGTAAAAAAACAGGCTGTTTTCGTAATTCCTGAAGGCGCATAACCATAAAAAAGACTTCGGACCCTCCTCCCGCCTTAGCGGGGGCAAGTTGTAAAAAAAAGAGAGAAGGGGCAAAACCTTCTCTCTTTATCTTGTTTTTAAACAAAACAAAATACCCTTTATATATATACTGAATGCCCTCGTGTTGATAACAGCGCTAAAGTAACTATTACGGCTATACGGCGGTATAGTCATTTACCCATGTAAAAAACCGCCGGTCTTCGTAAAATTCCGCTATTCTTCTTCATTACAAGTCGTTTTCCGGCGCAAGATGCGTGAACGACTGCCGGAGACTTGCCACGGGAAGCGGGAGGTGAATAAGCAACTGGCATCCTTTGCCGGGGGCTGACTGTACGGAGAACGATCCCTGGAAGGAAGCCACCCGGTTTTGAATGATGGCAAGGCCCATTCCCTTATGGGGTTGTTTTGTATTAAACCCTTTGCCATCGTCACTAATCGTAAAACAAAGCTGTTGATCTTTCCTGCGCAGTTCGATGCTCAACCCACCGGCATGGGCATGGTGGTAAATATTTTCCGTATGCTCCTGTACGACCCGGTATATCATGAGTTTCAGCGTGGGTGATAAAGCTCTTTCCAGTTCTTCATCGAAATCGAGGTAAGTCTTCATAGGCGAGGGAGCGGATTCCAGCCAACTGTCGATCGCAGCTTCCAATCCAAGATCCTGTACCACGGCTCCATTGAAGGATTGTGCTATTTTACGGATTTCCTTCATGGCCATGTTGAGGTGAAGCAGACCTTTATTCAGCACGCCGCCGGCGCCCGCTGCTTCTTCCCGGGCCAGTTCAATGAGCAGTTGGGCGGAAGCGAGCAACTGGCAAATATTGTCCTGCAATTCAACGCCCAGTTCGTCGCGCGCTTTGTCGCGTGCGGCGATGAGTGAATGTAAGAGGGCAGCGGTTTCGTTGATGGCTGATTCTAATGGCATGTGTACGGATTTAATCATAAAAACAGGGGTTTACAGTGAGGGGTAACACCATGACTATGCCAGTAAGTAATCATTTGATTGTCAAATAGTAACAATCATTATGCCTCCTGCTTTCTTCCCATTGCTAGAATCTTTTTCCGGAAATGGAACCAGGCTGTACCCGGGTGATAAGCCAGCGTGCATTGGCCAGCGCACCGGGACCTGCGGTATTATTGAAATAGATATGGACCGTTTTTACTTTTTTATTGGCCGTTAGCTGACTTACCAGCTGTTCCAATTTATCTTCGGGGTATTGGGAATAATACAATTTCGGCGCGCCGTGAAAACGATAATATACGCGGCTGGTATTTACAATGGCTTCATCAGGCAGGTTTGGGTGATCTATACCGCAGAAGCTTACCTGCTTATCGGCCAGCAACCGGTACACTTGCGGTTGCCACCAGCTGGCGTGGCGAAACTCGACCGTATTGGCAAAAGAGGTATTGATACCGGCCAGGATGCGGTGGAGCATTTCGTTCGAATAAGTTATTTGCGGAGGCAGCTGGAAAAGAACAACCCCCAG
>DASYCT010000195.1:0-7450 GCA_036500065.1 Chitinophagaceae bacterium
CGGAAACGTTGCTTTCAACTTTTATAAGGACAATAAATGGTTCAAAGTTCTCCAGCATTTCGTCAAGGGCGTTAGCACCGAAGTATTTCTTCAGTTTTGGTTTTGCAATTGTTTCCTGAATTTCATCGATGAGTTCGGTACTAAAAAGAAGACTTGCCTTTTCTGAGAATAAAAAATTATCCAGTTTATTTTGCGTATGGGAAATAATAAAACTAATCCAGAGGTTGGTATCAATAATAAGTTTAAGCGGCTTATTTTTTGGCATAGCGCTTTGCTCTTACATCCTCAACAATTTTAGTGATTTCTGCAAGGCCCGGAGCCGGTGAAGCAGTCTTTCTCATCTTTTTGAGATATACTTTCAGCCTGGAGACGGGTTCTTCACTCACTTTAATGAGGTTGAGTTCCTGCATTCCTTTAATAAACTGCAAGGCTTTTGGATTCAATATTTCTATTTTCAATGCTTCCATACTCAAATTTAAGAAATTATTGCCGATTTTTCAGCATTATAAAGACATAATTGCTTATTGCCAGAACGAAGGTTTAATGTTTTGGCCGCCGGCGCGGCGGCAGTCGAGACAGGGCTTTTTGCTGATGTAGATGCCACCGGTGACGAAGTAATAAGGCGCAAAGGTGGTATCGGGCGCATGGAAGAGCAAACTGTTATTAGGGTCCTGGGGGATGCCGGTAATGGTACAGGAGTTGGACGGGTTGGATTGCCAGCCGGGCAACTGGGTATGGTTGTCGATAAAGATTCGTTTTTCCTGTTCGGAAGAAGCGGTGATATATCCCAATACAGGCTCCGAAGGATTGTTGATGCAATGAATATTGCCGTCGAGCTGCGAGGGCTGCAGATCGAAAAGGCCGCCCAACGATTCGGAATTCTTTTGCAGCAGGAGCCAGTAGTTATAAGCGGCGGCGGTCAGCGGGTATTGGCGCAGCAACATGCTGTAACGAACATCGAGGCGATAGTCATCCTTGTTGAATTGGGCAACGGGGGCATTGCTGATAATGTCCTGGGCCAATGCGGCAGAGGATGCCAATATGATATTCGTGGAATGTTCGGATATCCAGCAGGTGGCCGTACTGGTGGTGGAGTCGACCGGAAAGACAAGGGTATCGCCCTGCAGACCCCAGGCGGATTGATAGAAGGAATGGTATTCCCAGGTTCCGGTATAATCCCAACGGTAATAACGGGTGTTGTTGGCCGGGTCATGGGTATTGGCGTAGACGGTCAGTACCTGCGTGCTTTGCAGGGTGTCGTATGCCAGTTGCCAGGTGATGCTGTCTATCGATGGGGCTGTTTGAGCTGTTGTATAATCCGACAGGTATTTGCTCCCGTCCGAGGTAGTTACCGCTACCTGGTATTTCCCGGAAGGGTCGAGATTGAGCGCGGCGCTGGTATAAATGCCATTGCCGGCAATGTCCTGTAAGGAGAAGCTGGCGCCATTACTGGCCTGTATGGTAGCATGTGCGTGCAGTTCGGGAATATTGCTTACGGAGTCCACAAGGTTGCGCGTACGGCTTATCGTAATAGAGGTTATGGCATTGGGGCCTGTATTGACAAACCCGTCGATGACCAGGTAATGATTGCTGGCTTTAATAGCAGGAGGGAGATAAGGTTTTCTACAGGCTGCAAAGACGGCAAAGGCCATCAGCCATAGCAATACCCGGCAATCGTTGCAGCTCCTCATATCGAGTTAGTGTTAAAAATACATATCCAAGATACGTAATATCCCGGTAAGGACTTCGGGACAGTCATTTTTATGTTAGGGGCTTAACTTATCGCCTGTTTCAGGGCGTCGCTGCCCGGTTCAATGGCAGGACCAAAACAATGAATGAGCCGCCCTTTTTCGTCAATTACATACTTGAAGAAATTCCAGGTGGGCGACTGCCCGTTCCAGCCATTGAGGGCGGGATTGCTTAACCAGGCATATACGGCATTCTGGTTGGGTTGTACGACCGATGATTTTTTGAAAAGGGGAAAGGTAACGCCGTAATCCAGCCGGCAGAATTTTTCTATATCGGCATCCGCTCCCGGTTCCTGTTCGCCGAAATCATTGGCGGGGAAACCAAGTATGACCAGCTTATCGCGGTTGTCGCGGTGTAATTTTTCCAATCCATCGTATTGCGAGGTGTAGCCACAAAACGAGGCGGTATTGACCAGCAACAGTTTTTTGCCCCTGTATTGTTTAAAAGATACTTCTTTACCGCGATTGTCCGTAAAGCTGAGGGAGTAAAACGGCACGGGCGGGTCCTTCTTCGCGGTATTGCTCCATGTGCCTGATCTTTTCGATGACAGCCTGCTTATACCAACGATAACCGGGGAAAGAAACTTGAGAACTTTTTGTCTGGTTGTCATAAGCAAAGGTTTTATGTGTTGCATGGATTCCCCGGTGAAAAAGGTAACAACGGTAAAATTAATTTGTTCGGATTATTCATCGTCCTGTTTTGGGAATTTTTTGCGGAAACATTCGAAGTATTGCCGCCGCACGCAGTAGGTACGGGCATTTCCATAATGGGAAAATTCCAGTTAACGGAAATCGTCCCAACGACTTCCCGGTAAGGACTGCGTGGAATATTAATTGCGTTGCTGACTGGTAATAAATAGCCTATAGTTGCTTTTTATTTACCATTCATAACCATTAAACGAAACCATTATGAGAAAACTCCTCCCTTTTCTCTGCTTGCCCTTTTGCCATGTTTGCATTGCACAGAATACCGCGCTTAATTTCAACGGCACCAATTCTTATGTAAGTACGACGGCGAACCCCGTGCCGGTCGCGGGTGATTTTACCGTGGAGCTATGGACCTATGTTGCTTCCGTCGGGACGGGGCTTAGAGAATTTGTTTCACAAGGCTCTTCCACGGGAGGGCAGAACTTTTATATCGGCACCGATTTCTCCAATGGTAATATTCGTTGCGGTGATCCCTGGCAGATAACGGGTATTGCCATGCCGGTCAACCAATGGGTGCATGTGGCGCTGGTGCGTTCGGGTACTACCGCCTACCTGTATCTTAACGGCGTATTGAAAGGAAGCCAGGCGGGGTATACGATCAGTACGGGGGGCACTAATTTCAAAATCGGCAACCAGTTCGGCGCGTTAAGCGAATACTACAACGGCAAGATAGATGAAGTAAGGGTTTGGAATGTTGCAAGAACGGCGGCGCAAATCATAGCAGGGATGGACAAGCCGGTATCCGTGAGTTCTACGGGGCTGGTCGCTTATTATAAACTGAATGAGGGCAGCGGTACCGTTGCCGGTAACAGCACGGCAACGACGGGTCTTAACGGAACGCTGGTCAACAGTCCCGCCTGGGTTTCTTCGCCGGTGCAATTCAGCGCCAATGCCCTGAACTTTGACGGCGTTGACGACCAGGTAGTGATACCCGCGGCCAGCCAGTATGATATCAGTTCGGGAACAGTAGAATGTTGGGTGAACGCCTCGTCGCTGGGCATCATCAACCATGAAATAGTAGGCGCGCGTTCAACGGTAGGTTCCCGTTATAGCTTTCATATATCTTCCAGCGCCATCGGGTTGTGGAACGGCACTTTGTATGTCAGCGTGCCGTATTCCGCGGCTACAGGTACCTGGTACCATCTTGCTTTTGTGTGCAACGGAACACAAACCATCGTATATGTCAACGGAGTCAGCATTGGGACGATCGCCCAGGCTTTTAGCAGCATGACGGGACTCCCGGTTATCATCGGGATTTCCAAAAATACGGATGGCAGTCAATCGGAAGCCTTTAACGGCAGTATTGACGAAGTGCGTATCTGGAATACACAACGTACGCAGGCGCAGATACAGGCGAATATGAATATCACGCTTACGGGCACTGAAGCAGGTCTTGTGGGCCTGTTTAGTTTCGACCTGGGCAATGCGGGGGGCGATAACAGCAACCTGGTGACCGCCATCGACAATACAAGCAATGCGAATCATGGTGTGTTGACCAATTTTGCATTGACCGGCAGCAGTTCCAATTTCGCCGTGCATTCACTTGCTTTGCTCCCGGTGATCCTAAACAGTTTTACGGCAAGCCGTGAAGGCAGCCAGGCCATCCTTCAATGGCAGACGGCGCAGGAAGAAAACAGCCGATCATTTGCCATTGAAAGAAGCGCTGATGGGCTTACTTATATTTCCATCGGCAATGTCGATGCAGCGGGTAACAGCAGCAGCCCGCGCAGCTATTCATTTACGGATGCGGCCCCGGTAAATGGCAAAAACTATTACCGGCTTAAGCAGGTTGATCTCGACGGTCTTTTTACCTACAGTGAGACAAGGGCATTGGATTTCTCTTTATCCAATGGTCTTAGCTGGTGGTTGCCGGGAAACAGAACGGTTGCGATCCGTTTGAAGCAGGGAAACAACGAACATTTTACTATTACGGACACGAACGGGCGAAACGTGCAACAGGGACAACTGTCCGGCGGAATGGCCAGCGTTCCATTATCGATGCCCGGTATGTACGTAGTTAAAGTGTTCACCAATGCCGGGGAACTGAGCAGTGAAATAGTAGTGCCGTAACAAGTACTATCTATTTGTTCACCTCCTGCAGGCCTTTTATGACCGTTGGGTCGTCGGCATTCATGACCTCGTAGAACCCGTTGCTGCGCCATTGTTGTCGTGCTATCAGGGCCAGCAGGCGCTGTTCTGCCTGGGCGCGGTCTTTGGCCGACAGGGTGGATATATTAACACTGTCCTCTTTGGCGGCAAAGCTGGTAAAGGCGCTCCAGATGGGTTGTGAGTCTTTGTTGCGCTCGTAGAACAGGGCGGGTGAGTTGGTATTATCGGCCGTAAAAAGCGGGCGATGGCTGATATAATAGCGATACGCAAAATTGCTCATGGTATTGCCGGCATATAGCCTGGCGAAGGAATGTGAAATACTGGTGGTATCCACCGGCACGAACACATCGGGCATAATACCGCCACCGCCATAGACGGTGCGTCCGGCATGTGTTTTATAGGCCATACCTATCTTGACATGGTTGCTATCGGCGTTCACCATTTCGCCGTGCTGGTAGCGGTAAAGAATATCGTTGCTATAGTCTTCGCCCTGGTTGTAGGGTTTCTGAATGCAGCGGCCGGAAGGGGTATAATAGCGGGCCACCACCAGGCGGAGGGCGGAGCCATCGCTCAGGTCATATTGTTCCTGCACCAGGCCCTTGCCAAAGGTGCGGCGGCCGATGATTTCGGCCCGGTCCCAATCCTGCAATGCGCCTACGAGCACTTCGCTGGCAGAGGCGGTGCCTTCGTCGACCAGCACGACCAGTTTACCTTTTTCGAACAAACCGTCTCTTTTGCAGCGGTATTCCTGCCGGGTGCTGTTCTGTCCCTCGGTATATACAATCAGCTTGGTGCCGTCGAGAAACTCGTCGGCCATTTCAATGGCGTCCTGCAATATGCCGCCGCCGTTGTCGCGGAGGTCAAGGACGAGCTTTTGCATGCCCTGTTTTTGCAGTTTTTCCAGTGCCGACATGAACTCTTCGTAGGTCGTCTCGGAGAATTTGCTGATATGGATAAACCCGGTTTGTTTGTCGGTCATATAGGAAGCATCCACCGAAACCAGGGGGATGGTGCCACGGGGTATTTTTACCTCTACGGGCTTGTTATCGCGCAGGAGCGTAACAGCGACGGAACTGCCGCCGGGGCCTCTGAGCAGGTTCCTGATGCGGGTGGTGCTGATGCCGTTGCCGGCCACGGCGCTGTCGCCCACCTTTAAAAAGCGGTCGCCGACCAGCAGGCCTGCCTTTTCGCTCGGGCCGCCTTCGAGCACCGTCACCACGTGAACCGTATCATCGAAAATGTTGAATTCCACGCCAATACCCTGGAAATTGCCCTGGAGGTCTTCGTTCACCTCGCCGAGGGTGGAGGCGGGGATAAAAATGGAATGGGGGTCCAGTTTTGCCAGCATTTGCACGATGGCCTCTTCGGCGAGGCTGTCGGTGCTCACTTTGTCGACATATTTCAGCTTCACGAGGTTGATGACCTCCTGTAGGGGGACTTTTTTGTCGGCCTCGAAAAAACTGCCGGGCCTGACCACGTTTTCACGTATTTTAAAGCCGATGCACATCCCCACTATCATTACGACGGCGAATAACAGGGGCAGCCAGGTATTTAATTTTCGTTGAGGTTTCATAGTCGCTTCCAATTGGTTGCAAAATAACAGAAATACGGCGATGCGCGGGCCGAAATATTTTCTTTTATGTTAAATGTCAACGGAATATTAACTTCGTCCGAACGAATCGTGTATGGCAATACTGATAGCGGACAGCGGCGCCACCAAAGCAGAGTGGTGCGTGGTAAGCAACGGACGGAAAAAGACTGTTTTCACCCAGGGAATCAGCCCCTATTTTCTTAACAGCGGCCAGGTGCAATCCATTTTAGAGGCGGAATTGCTGCCTTCTGTCCGCAAATACGATATAAAGAATGTTTACTATTATGGCACAGGCTGCATCGACCCGGCCAATGCGAAAATGATCAAGGGGGCCATTAAAAAGGTGTTTCCCGCCGCCAAAGTGGCGGTAGACCATGACCTGAGCGGTGCTGCCAAGGCGCTTTGCGGCCACAAGAAGGGGATTGCCTGTATTTTGGGTACCGGCAGTAACAGTTGTTATTTTGACGGGAGGAAGATTGTAAAAAACAGCCCGGGCATCGGCTATATACTGGGCGACGAGGGGAGCGGGGCCTATCTCGGCAAAAAAGTGATACAATATTATCTCTACGGGACCTTCGACGAGGACCTGAAATATAAATTTGACGATAAGTACCATATCAGCTCGGTGGAAATACTTGAAAATGTGTACCGTAAACCGTTGGCGAATCGTTACCTTGCCGGATTTTCCCTTTTCCTGGCGGAAAACAGGGGGCACTATATGGTAGAAAATATTATTGAAGACGGGTTGAATGATTTTTTCTTTACCCATCTTTGCAAATACAGCCAGAGCTGGAAGATGCCCATTCATTTTGTGGGTGGCGTGGCGTACGGATTGCGGGATGTGATAAAGGATCTGAGTCACTCGTACGAATTTGAGTTAGGCAATATATTAAAGAACCCGATGGAAGGCTTAATTGATTATCATCGCTAAACAGGTTGTTATGTCGTTTGAAAAGTTTACTGAACAGACCAGTAAATACCGTTTCCTTGATAAGATGGGCGTAGCTGAAATTCTTCATCATATTAATGAAGAGGATAAGACTGTACCCTATGCCGTAGAAAAGGCCATCCCGCAGATGGAGAAGCTGGTAAGCGTGATTGCCGACAAGATGCTGGCCGGGGGCAGGTTGTTTTATGTGGGCGCGGGCACCAGCGGGCGGCTGGGTATACTGGACGCCAGCGAGATCCCCCCTACATATGGACTGCCTTTCGGGCTGGTAGTGGGCCTGATAGCCGGTGGTGAAGAGGCCATTCAAAAGCCGGTGGAAAAAGCGGAGGACAGCAAGGAGCAGGG
>DASYCT010000196.1:0-14830 GCA_036500065.1 Chitinophagaceae bacterium
GCAGTTTGCAGAGGATTACTTCCAACTGAATTATACATCATTTCTTAACAAATACTTCAAAGGAGCACGACAAAATGAAATTAAACGAAACCTTACACCTGCTAAATTCAGGCAACTCTTCGGAGAACTTTCTCCAACACAACTGAAAATAATCAAAGACAATGAATCAAAATACATCGTAGTTGCAGCTGGGCCTGGAAGCGGTAAAACAAGAGTATTGGTCCACAAACTTGCGTCGCTGCTCTTGATGGAAGACGTAAAACATGAGCAACTGCTTATGGTTACTTTTTCAAGAGCAGCAGCAACGGAATTTAAGAAGCGCCTGTTAAAGCTTATTGGCAACGCCGCCAACTACATCGAGATAAAAACATTTCACTCTTATTGCTTCGATTTACTGGGAAAAGTTGGAAGCCTCGAGAAATCAGACGCGATACTAAAAAAGACAACAGAGAAGATCAAAAGCAAAGAAGTTGAAGCAAGCCGAATTACAAAAACTGTATTGGTAATCGACGAAGCACAGGATATGGATGAAGATGAGTTCAATTTGATAAATGCACTAATGGAACAGAACGAAGAAATGAGAGTGATTGCAGTGGGAGATGACGACCAGAATATTTATGAATTCAGAGGAGCAAACTCAAAATACCTGGAACAGTTTATTCTGGTGAACAAGGCTATCAAGTATGAATTGGTTGAAAACTACAGAAGCGAAAACAATCTGGTTAATTTTACCAATCAGTTTGTAATACATATTGCTAACCGGCTGAAAGACACTCCAATAATTCCTCATCAAACTAGTAACGGATGTATTAAATTGGTCCGTTATCAAACCAGCAATCTTATTACACCGCTGGTGAACGACATTATCACAACAGATCTTATCGGAACTACCTGCGTGCTCACAAAGACGAACACTGAAGCACTTCACATTACAGGTCTTCTATTGAAAAATGGGATTCAGGCGAAATTGATTCAAACAAATGACGGTTTTAACCTCTTTAACCTACTGGAAGTTAGGCACTTTCTAAGCTTATTGAATGGAACTGAAGATGTCTTTGTAATTAATGATGAAGTTTGGGAGAATGCAAAACGAGAATTGAGAAACAGGTTCCGCCTCAGTACCAATTTGGATATTTTCGTTAACTTGATCAGAGATTTTGAATCTACCAATACGAAGAAAAAATACAAGTCCGACTTGGAAGTTTTCATTCGCGAATCCAGGCTGGAAGACTTTTTCAATGAGGATGGAGAGACAATTTTCGTTTCAACAATCCATAAGGCTAAAGGAAAAGAGTTTGACAATGTCTTTTTAATGCTTGAAAATTTCAACACTGCCACCAATGAGGCCAGGCGCCTGCTGTATGTTGCCATGACGAGAGCAAAACGGAATTTGACAGTGCATTTAAATGCAGGCCATTTTGATGGGTTTTCAGCAGAAAACCTCGAACGAATGGAGGATGGGGAAGTTTACCTACCCCCAAACGGCATTGCCATACATCCAGGTTACAGAGACGTCTGGCTGGACTATTTCATTAACAAGCAGCAGCTCATAGCTCAGCTTTCGAGTGGCGATACTTTGATTTTGAACGGAGATGAATGTTTGAACTCAGGAGGACAATCAGTCTTGAAATTTTCAAGACCGTTCATTGCACAAATTGAAGACATGAAAAGAAAAAATTATGAATTGAGGAGTGCCAGGGTGAATTTCATTGTCTATTGGCTGAAAGAAGGAGCCGCACAAGAAATAAGAATCATCCTGCCAGAGCTTTTCTTCGAAAGGAAAAATAGCGAATAGTAACCCCTTCACAGAAAATCTATGCACATGAATACTTCTAACTTAAAAGGGCCTTCAAGTCATTGGATTTGAAGGCCCTTTTAAGTTTTCGTCGGGATAACTGGATTAGCTCGCTGATCCAGATGATGGGTCGGGTTGAGCCTCTCAAGTTCGAACCTGTTTAAAGCAGATCTTGACAAGATTGCCGGGTTCTTTTCGGTTCTTGCTATTAATCGGGTAAAAGGTAATACACGATAATTTGCGGCAGTGTAAGTATTTATCGGGCTTCTGACAGGACTTTTCCCTATTGCCCGCCCGGCACAGCCGCTGAAAAAGAACCAGCATCCGCTGTCATCCTGATCGAAATCTCTGTCACCCCGAGCGGAGTCGAGGGGCGAGGGGCTATGTCAGGCTGAGCGGAGTCGAAGCCTCTGCACCCGGCTGTCCTTTTTGCCACATAGCCCTCGGCGTTTGAAAGAGTATCCCTGCATCAATAAAAAAACCGTTTTTACGCGCGTAAGCTATATCCAGCCGAAGCCTTTCCGTTACGCTCATATCCGGATTATGATGTCGTTTCACCTGCCAAAGCCCCGTAATCCCCGCCGGTGCCATAAACCGCAGCGCCCATTCATCCGTGGTAAGCAGTTCCGCCTCATACAAGGGTAGGGGCCGGTTACCCACAATACTCATATCGCCTTTTACGACGTTCCACAACTGCGGCAGTTCATCGAGGCTGGTGCTACGCAGCCATCTGCCGAAAGCCGTCATACCAGCGCCTTCTTGTATTTTGACGAAAGCCGTACTCGTATGCTCCTCGCTCATGGTGCGGAATTTATAAAAGTCAAACACCCGGTAGGCCCGCCCGGCCCTTCTGGACCTGTACAGCACCGGCCCTCCCGAATCCAGCAGGATCCCAATACTAATAACTAGTAACAGCGGGGAAAGCACGACCAGTAAAACCAGGGCGGCAGCGCCTTCCAGTATTCGTTTTATAGAGGAAGGCTTGATGATAGCCCTGTTTCCGCGCTGCAGCTCGTTCGGCAATAAATGCCTGTTCTTTTTTATGATCGCTGTTTTCACTGCCAACCTTGTTGCTACTTCTTTTATCACCCGGTCAGGATTAAAGGGTTTTTCAAAATAGAGTAGTGTGGTATGTTCCGAAAACGTCAAACGTTCATCTATAGAAACTGGCAGGAGGATAATTTGTGGCTGCGGATATAATTCGAGGGCAGTTTTCAGACTCCTGACGGAGGAAAAGCCGATACAGACGGCTGTTTGGTGAAGCCTGTTCATGAGAATAACCCGAACGGCCGCACAAGGTTCAAGAATGAAAACAAGCTTGTTTTTCATGAAAATAAATGTAGCGAAGGATACTGCTACCTGCACGCAGCTAAAATAACATGCAACAAAAAGTCCCGCCTTCGCGGGACCCTCTAACCATCACCTGAACCCATCAACCTCTGGTACGAATTAAAAAACGAGAGACAGATTCAATACCCCTTAATCTGGTTAAACATCTTTATGATATACCCGTTCACCACCTCCTTTGTCTTCTCCGTAATAGTATAAGCCTTGGTTTGTATACTCCCCGGTGAAATATGTTCCTGGCACTTCGTCCGGAACAAAAGCGCCAGTTTCCGGCACAATCGCTCAATATTCTCCCCCGGGAAAATACCCACTTCAAATGCCCCTCTCAACCAAACCGCCAGCTGCGCCACCGTAAAAACAGTATCTATTTTATCCTCTTCCCAAACCATTTTAGCAGAACTGGTACCGGTAGTTAACAAAGAAAACCGGCTTTCCAATAAACCTATTTCATCTCTAAGCCATGAATCCAGCAACATCCGTATCACTGGTCGCTTGCTGCTATAGACCAACTGCGTCTTTACCGGCAAATAATACAGTTCATGCCGGTACCGGCAGAGCTTCTCAATCTTATCTTTCGGTGATACCGCATCCTCTGCCTTTCTCAGAATATCCTTCATGCAATAAGCGATAAAATCGGTAGTATTAAAATTCAACGACAACAACTCCAATACAAGTGCTTCGGTAGCATCTCCGTAATGACCTTCAACCCAATCCTCCAATCGCTCCACCAGTTCTTCCACGTATGCCAGGTCATGAAAACTCCTCCAGTCCGTTTGCTCATGATCCGAAAAATGCTCCCAAAAACCACTCATCACCTTCACCAGTTCCGCCTCAACACCCCGCTGCTGAAAACGCACAACCAGCACCTCCCACCTCGGCGCCAACCCCACCCTTAATTGTTCCCGGCTAATATCCGCCGCCTTTTCCTCCACGTCAAAATAACTCCTGTACCGCACCTCCAGTTGCCGCAGGCAATCCATCAAAGAAGAAACCAGTAACTGGTAAACAGGCTGCAAAAACGCCTTGTGGGGTACCCGCTGGTATTGACCCACCCGGTCAAGCATAGCCACAAAACTGCATTGATAAGAATGGATAAGAAAGGAGAAACGCTCGTTGTTTTTCATCCGTACGCTCTGCTCCAGAAGATATTTCATCGAAAGCCCACAATCGGCAGCCCAGCTGCCCAACAGACCTTCCACGTCGGCATCGGATGTCAGGCTACTCGGAGTCGGATCTTTGTCACCCTGAGCGGAGTCGAAGGGCTCTGTCAGGCTGAGCGGAGTCGAAGCCCTGCGCGTATTCGAAGGTTCAACAGCATCCACCATCTGGTGAAGCCGGGATAAGGCGTTTTTCATGAGTTTGGGTTTATAAAATGAAAGGATACTAAAAGTTATGCTTCTATACAGCAATCCATGCCCGGGCGCAAAGCCCCCGGTTAAGTAAAATCAATAATAAGAAGGTCGATGGGAGGTGAGTATATAAATCGCTTACTCGCAGCTATAACCCTTACAATATAAAATTAAAAATACTTTTATGAACCCACAAAGGATTTGACCAACAAAAAATAGTGCAATCGACATTTTTTTATTTCACTGCCACAATTAAAAAACAAAAAATAAACTGTTTTCCCGCGCCAGTCCTGCATTTCACCCCCGTCGTACGACCCCTGCCACTGTTCCCGCATTTTGAATTTTCGTCCTTTTGTCTCAGTTCTTTGACATACGCCAATGAAAAACAGTGAAAATCAAAAACAGGGTAGGAGCCGCCCCTTTCCGCGTAGGTACTTCCTGCATAAGCCGTGGGTAGGCCGTATATAAAGCGTACATAAGGCATGAAAAGAGCGTCTTTCTGCTCAGCCCACAGCCCCAAAAGAAACATCGTGCTGTATGATAATGCGAACTGCTAGCGTCCGCAGTATCCCCGGCGCCTGTTTATACCGTTGGCCGGCCAGCGTTTTTATTAAACGTTAAAACCAACAAACACATGGCAAAACAACATGGCATCTTCAAAGTGCGCGGCACCGTAGGAGGTGCCAATTTCTTCAAAACCCAGGATGGCTACCTCGTGCGCGACGCCACCACCCTCGATGCCGACCGGATCAAAAACGACCCGGCTTTCAAACGTACCCGTGAAAACGGTTCCGAGTTCGCTTCGGCGGCTAAAGCAGGAAAGCTGTTCCGCAAGGCCTTCACCAGCCTGCTCGTCACCGGTTCCGACAATCGTATCGTCAGCCGCCTCGTCAAAATCCTGGTGGCGGCCCAGAAATACGATACCACGCATCCGCGCGGTCAGCGTACCGTTATGGCGGGCAACCTGGGCCTGTTGCAGGGCTTTGAGTGCAACATCGGCGCGCCCTTCGAAGCGACGATGAAAGCCGATTTCACCGCCACCATCGATCGCGCGGGAGGCAAAGCCACGCTTGCCATCGATTCCTTTATTCCCGAAGCCCTGGTGATGGCGCCCACCGGCGCCACCCATTTCAAAATCGTCACTGCGGCCGCAGCCATCGATTTTGACTCGGGAGTAAGAACGACCGACATGCAGAGCACGGCTGAGCTTCCCTGGGATATCATTCCAACGGCAGCCATCAGCCTTATCAACACGCTGCCCGCAGCCGGCACATCGCCCTTGTTCCTGCTCGCCGGTATACAGTTCCTTCAAAAAGAAGGCAACATATACTACGCGTTGAACACCGGCAATGCAAATGCCCTGCAGGTAACAAAGGTTTCGCTCAACTAGCTTTTAGCCTGTTGAAAGAAACCCTGTTGATTCATTTGTAAACGGCTAAAACTGTTGTTATGACACTCATGCAAAGGATCATGGCCGCCACTCCGCCGTTCTTTACCAAACTAAGGAACATCGGGTTGGTCCTGGCCACCATCAGCACCACTATCGCCACCGCGCCCCTGGCCCTCCCGGCCATCGTCACGAAGATAGCTGGCTACCTCGCCGTCGCCGCCGGCATCGCCTCTGCCGTCAGCCAGGCAGCCGTCCACGACGAACCTAAATCCAATCCCTCTTGAAATCCAGCCCCGCCTCTGTCGCCGAAGCTCTGTCACCCTGAGCGGAGTCGAAGCCCGAAGGCGGGGCTTTATTAACCAATAATTATTAACCAAAAACTTCCCCCATGTTAAAAAACATAAAATTCTCCTTCCTCAAAGAAATGGGCATAACCGGCCGCCTCAACAAAAACGGCGAAATAGTCTTTCGTAAAATCGGTATGACTGCCGAACGCATAAAAACCGACCCCGCCTATCGCCGTACCCGCGAGAACGGCGCCGAGTTCGGCCGCGCCGCCCAAATCGGCAAGCTCATTCGTCGCGCGTTTTATCCGGCCCTTACCAATATCAGTAATCCAAAAATGAGTGGCGATCTGGTCAAAATGATAATGGCCCTGATGCGCACCGACCCCATCAGCCCCCGCGGCGAAAGAACGATCCTCAATGCAAAGCTGGACCTGTTGAGCGGATATGAATTCAACGAAAGAAAACAAAGCTGGGCCACATCATTCCCCATAACCTACAAGCTGAATAAAGCCGGGAACCAGCTAATGGTAAAAATGAAATCGGTCAGCCAGCAATCTGCCTGGAGAAATGCTCCGGACTCCGCAACGCACGTACGTATCTGTCCCGTCCTTGCAGTCCTTAATCCGCAATCCCTGGAGCAGCAATCGTTCTATATTCCCGGTATCCAACCTGTCAGCACGGAGGCGGAAGACATTCCGCAACAACAACTTGCCGCCGCCATCACCATCCCCGGCCCTCTTATAATCATAACGGCCATTTGTATCGAATTCTTCATGTGCCACAACAATCATTTCAGTCCGCACGGAGGCAAATTCAATTCACTCACCATTGTCAATGCATTTCACACGTAATACCCATTGTTATGAACTGGAAACAACTCATACCCACTTGTTCCGCCGACCAAACCATCGCCCGCGCCAAAAGCGCCCTCGCCGGGCAAACCATCTATCAACTGGGCGCCGGAGATATCGATCCCTCCCTGCCGCTCACAAAAACCTGCGATTGCTCCGGCTTCGTCTGCTGGTCCATCGGCATTCCCCGCGAGTTTCCTCCCGGCAGCAACCAATGGATCGACACCGATTGCATCTGGTCCGGCGGCGCACCCGTAAAACCCGGCCTGTTCACCGAAATAAAAATGGGAAACGCCCTGCCGGGCGATCTGTTGGTCTATCCCCACAATGGTCAGGGTCAGCATGGCCACGTTGGCATCATTCTCCTTTGTCCCGCCGGAAAACCACTCACGGTCATCCATTGTTCCCTCGGCAATTACGAGCAACGCAACAATGCCGTCCGTGTCACCGGACCCGCCGTCTTCCTGTCCGGCAATCACCCAACACGTATCATGCGTATTGATTATGCGTTGCTCAAAAGCTTCCTGTGAAATTCCATAGAATGCACCTAATCGGCAGCCGGAAGGGGAGAGGCATTAAAAATGCCAACCGAAATAATTTTACTGCGTTTACCCGCTTTGCATGTACGCAAAAAAAAGTTATTTTTCGGTTATGCTTATCGAGGAATGGCCATCATCAGTTGCCCCATTGCATTTCCATGCTGTGGGAGACATCAATTATCGGGGCAAGCGTTTATCTGGAAGTACTATCCGCTTTGCCAAAAACAAAGCGATAATGGTAACGGTCCAGGCGGTGCACCACAGCTTGTTTACTATTTGCCTGCTGCTCGTACACGTAGCCCGCAAAACGGGTCTGGCATTCCGGAAAAAGCAGGAAGGCATTCGCTTCCAGGCCATGCTGGAGGGGAATGCCTTCCTGCTGTCCGGACAGCAACCGCCCGTACCATTGTTAGCGGGCCAGTACTACATCTGGCACAAAGACGAGCCCACGCTGCAGTTTGATAAAAATGGCCCTTACCGTTATTTCAGTACCGACTACAGTATTCAGTGGTTGGAGCAGCAGGGGTTTTCCCCCGGGACACTCCCTGCGGGCCCCCATTGGATGACCCGGGAAATGAACCAGGTTGTTGAGCAAATTCTCCACGCTCCCTGCAACGACGATCTCCTGCGTTTTTTCTACGACAGCAAAATCCGCGACTTATTTTTTCTCCTGCTCTCCCAACCCCCGCAAACCTTTTCCGGCCAGCTCACCGAAAAGGAAATTGCAGCCATCTATACAGCCGATAACCTCCTGCGCGACAGTCAGCCGCCCGTGAAAGTCACCAGCATGCCATTTCAGTTACGGTTAACCGAGTTTAAGTTGAAAAAAGGCTTCCGCCAACTGTTCGGCATGAGCATTTCAGATCGCCGCTTCCAGCACCGCATGAGCCGTGCTGTTCAACTACTGCAGCAAACCGACAAACCCGAAAAAGAAATCGCCTTCCTGACCGGCTACCGCGGCCTGCCCAGCTTCATCTCCGCCTTCAAAAAACATTTCGGCATCACCCCCGGCCAATGGCGCAAAACCCAAAGAGGAATTATCTGATTGTCACCCTGAGCAATGTCACCCTGAGCGGAGTGGAAGGGCCCCTCCTGTTTATTAAATCACCTCCGTATGCTGCACATGCGTCTTTGTAATCAACAATTGCTTCTCCCTCAAATATTTATCCTGCAACCTTCTAAACCCCTGCTGCGTCGCCACCGGAACACTACTCGACACAATAACCCCCTTATACTGCCGTGGCGACTTTTTGATCTTAGGACTCACAATATCATACGTGCGAACAATTTGCCTTACTGCATCCATGATTTTCGAACCTTTCAACTCCACAAGAAAATACCTATCCGGCCCACACGCCTTAAATAAAAAATCACATTTTTGCGTTGCCAGGGATGTAATCAGGCATTTATCGACCTGCACCCGGCACACGGGCTGACCGCTCCTGTTATCCACCGTGAACTTCTTGCCATGTTCCTTAGCCACGGTAGCCAGGGAAAAACAATTGTCTTTATCCACCGCTTCCAGGGTAGCTTGTAGTTCTGCACAACACATTTAAGCGGGATATTTTAAGGATAACAAACTTTCAAATGTTTTACTCAACTCCAAAGATACATCGTCAATATTAGATGGCCCGATAGAGCCAAGCTCTTCATCAAGCGTCGAATGACAGCCCCCATCCTTAAAATAATAACACGAAACCTTATCGAAATCAAGCCAGTAATCCTTTTTCACCAACGTTTCAACCGTCTCTTGCAACAAAGGATTACCATCAACAATATTTTTTGCCTGTATAAGGTTGTCGAGACTGGTCAGCAGATAAGGACTATGCGTGGTAATAATTAAATGGTCATTCGACTGGTTCACCCGGCCAATAATAAATTCAATTAAATCTTTCTGCGAAGCAGGGTAAAGATTAAGTTCGGGCTCCTCGATAACAAAAAGCTCCTTAACGGACTTATTTATATCGGTATTAAACCGGATAACGAGCACCATCGGTATCACCGACTGCAGCCCGCTCGATGCTTGTGAAAGGCGGATTTTAACCCCGCCTTCTATCTGTACATAATCCGTCCGGTCGTCATACTCATACCCCGCCTGCAAAAAATCGATAGACAGTTTCTTGATAGAATTCCGCGCCTGTTCAAACTTTGCGCCAAAATCGATCAGCCATTTCGGCAACGAAATATTACTGCTGATAAGACTGAAAATCGACTGCGATATGGTAGAGAAGAACATGCGCTCCGCTGGTATATAAATCGGCAGGTAACCGGTAACGCCATACCGCGCAAAACTATTTTTAATAGTGCCCCCCTTCAGTTCAAAAACATGCTCATTCCGTTGGTAAACAATACTCGTTTTTTCGGTTATACTGAAATCGATATTGTAGTCGGCCAGCAATCGGTGGAGGATAGTTGAATCTGTTGCAAACGCAGGTAAAGTTTGAAATATGGAGATCAGTTTGGCTGCCGTACTTTTCCCGCTGGATGTCGTACCGATAAATATAGTAACAGGACGGATAATAATCTCCGCCTGTTTGATAGGACCAAAATTCCGTATCGTGATTTTCTCCATAGTTGTCCTGTTCAAACCTGGTTGCTTTTAGCCATCCTGCAAATAACAGCATACATCTATCATAAATAACCCTGTATAAGAGGTCCTTTATACTGTGTCTGTCATAATATGTCTCTTATAATAGACTTTTTATTAGTTTTGTATTCATACAAAGCGAAGCTTGGACAACTCATCCTCAAAAAACGAAAGACACTTTAGCCAACCTTTTAAAGACGGCCAGGAAAAAGCATTTGATTTCTTTTTCCGGCAGTTTTATGCTCCATTGTGCTTATTTGCAGAAAAATATGTGGAAGACCCTGCCGTTGCAAAAGATATGGTGCAGGAATGTTTTACCAGGCTATGGCAGCGAAGAACATCAATCAACAAACCCGAATCCATTAAGTCTTTTTTATATACCGCCGTTCGTAACCAGTGTTTAACCTGGCTGACCCATGAGAAATCATTGGCGGCAAATCACCGCAAGGCCCAATCCCTTGCCCCCGTTTCCGAAGAAAACATCCTGGCCGCTATAACCGAAGCCGAAGCATTGCGCGAAATTTATCAGGCAATCGGCCTCTTACCTCCCAAAATGCAGTTGGTATTCCGTAAGTTTTACCTCGAAGGCAAAACCTATCAGGAAATTGCCGACGAACTGCAACTTTCCCTGCAAACCGTCAGAAATCAAAAATCAGATGCCCTCGCCTGGATGAAACGTAAACTCGCTTACCAAACCATTCTTTGGTTTTTCCTCTTTTATAACTAAAAATAAATTTTCCCCCCAACTAGGTGGAATCTGTACCTGCTCAGTCTTACTTACAGTAAATGATTTGATTAATTTTACCGTATGAGCGAGCAACACGAACCATCTGACTACAGCCTTCAAAGCGCCTACCGCGCGGCTTATTTGCTGGCTGGGTTCGTCCGCCAAACGCTTACATCCTCCGAAATGGACGAACTGGACGATTGGGTCAGCGCCAGCCCCGCCAACCAGCGGGTATTCGAAGACATCACCAGCGAAACCAGCCGCCAGGCTTCGCTCCAACGGTTGGACAACTATCGCACAGAAGAAGCTTTAATCCATATTAAAGAGAAATTGGGCATATCCGCCCGCCCGCCCGTCAGGCGCCTTACTTATTGGATGGCCGCCGCTTCCGTTTTATTGGCCCTCGGCGTTGGCTATTATTTGTATGTGCATAATAGAAAATTAACGGACACGAACGACCGTACAATGGCCGCCCTTCCGGCCGACATAGCTCCCGGTAGTTCCCAGGCAGTCCTTACGCTCGATAACGGTACCCAAATCACCTTGTCAGGTCAGTCAATGGACACGGTGCTGCAAGGGGGAATACACCTGCAAAACCAAAACGGCGCATTGGCCTACCAGGCCGCCAGCCATAATAGCCCCGACACCGGTTTTCACACCCTCACGGTGCCCCGCAAAGGAGAATACCAGCTCATTTTACCCGACGGTACAAAAGTTTGGCTCAATGCAGGCTCGTCCATACGTTATCCGGTTGCTTTCAACGGCCCCACACGCAATGTCACGCTGGTCGGTGAAGCCTATTTCGAAGTCGCTAAAAACCCAAAACAACCCTTTATTGCCAGCACCGCCACCAGCCAAACCCGCGTCACCGGCACCCATTTCAATCTCAGCGCCTACAGCGATGATTCGCTCGGCAGCACGACCCTGCTGGAAGGCTCCGTCATCATCAGCAGCGCAGAGGGCGCCGCGCCACTGAAACCCGGCCAGCAATCCCAGGTCGATAAGCACGGACACATCACCGTTCGCTCCGACGCCGATACCTCGGCCATCGTCGCCTGGAAAAATGGACTGTTCACATTCCACAAAGCACCCCTGTCCGTAGTGCTCGCCCAAATCAGCCGCTGGTACGACGTACAGCTGGTCAGCAAAGAAACCATCGACCCCGCACATACATTTACCGGCGAAATAGCCCGTACAAAACCCATAAGCCAGATTCTTGAATTGATCCACCAGACCGGCATTGCTTCATTCACCATCGACAAAACCACCATCACCGTTAATCCCTGGAAACCCTGATTCGCTTAACCGTTTAAAAAAACTACTGCATGAATTGCTCTACGTTCCGCACCCGCGGTATGGCCAGGCTATTGCCTGCCTGGCTGCTGCTTTTGCTCTATACACTACCCGCCGCCGCTCATTCCGGGCCCCAGCCGCGCTTCACCATTTCAGTTGAGCATACGACCATCGAAAAAGTCTTTCAGCTCATTGAAAAGCAAAGCACCTACCGTTTTTTATACGACGCCGCCCTGCTGCAGCAAGCCCGGCCCGTCTCGCTGCATGAGAAAAATAGCCCGTTGGAATCCGTACTCAATGACCTGTTCAAAAATCAACCCTTCAGCTACCGTATCACCGAAAACATGATCGTCGTTACACCCCTAACCCCCTTGCCGCCTGCTCCCATCCACGATTCGACTATTTCCGGGCAAGTCTTATCCGAAGGTGGGCAGCAGGCCCTGGCAGGGGCAACGATCACCCTCAAAGGCAGTTCCACAACGATTATTACCGATGCAACAGGCCGTTTTTCCCTCGTGGCCAATACCCCCGGGCCTGTCCTTCAAATCACCTACATTGGCTACCAGCCCCGGGAGCTAATGGCATCCTACGGGCATGCCATCACAATCCTGCTGACCCGGCAGGAAAAACAGTTGGAAGAAGTAGTCGTCAATACCGGTTACCAACAAGTGAATCGTGAGCGTATGACCGGCTCGGTAGATGTCCTCGATAATAAGATGATAGTGCGCAGCGTCACCACCAGCGTCCTGGATAGAATGGAAAACCTCGTACCGGGCCTTGTCTTCAACCATGGCGATGCGGCGGCGACCGACCCGCTCCTGGTTCGTGGTCGGAGCACCCTGTTCGCCAATGCGGCGCCCCTCATCGTACTGGACAATTTCCCCTACGACGGCGACATAAGCGGTATCAATCCCAGCGACGTCGAAAGCATCACCGTGCTCAAAGACGCCGCAGCCGCCTCCATCTGGGGCGCCCGCGCAGGCAACGGCGTCATAGTCATCACCACCAAACATGGCAAAACCGACAAACCACAAATCAGTGTCAACATGACCGTTACCGGCCAACCGCGCCCTGATCTGTCAAGCGTGCGAACTATCGCGCCGGCCGATTACACCAGCCTCGAACAATACCTCTTTAACCAGGGCTACTACGCAGCCATACCCGGCGGCGCCGGTCACCCCGCACTAACCCCTATAGTCGAACTGCTGTTCGCCAAAGCCAATGGAACATTGCCAGCCACTACTGCCGATGCACAAATAGCGGCCCTTGCTAACCAGGACGTGAAGCCGGACATCAGTCGCTATTTATACAGGGAGAATTGGAACCAGCAATATGCACTAAGCGTAAGCGGCCGGACAACAGGCGTCAACTATTATCTTTCCGGCGGCTTTGACCACGACCTCGCCGCCCCCGTGGGTAAATCCTACAACCGGCTTAGCCTTCGGTCGGAAAACACTTTCCGCCTTAGCCAGCAACTGCAGGCAGACGCAGGCATTCAATTTATCCAGTCCATCAACCAGAATGGCAATAACCCCGGCTACAACTATATCAGCCCGCTCAGCGGCAAACATTTCTATCCCTATGCCAGGTTGGTCAACGCCGCCGGGATTGCGCAGCCCGTCAACTTAGATTATCGCCGCAGCTATATCGATACCGCAGGCGCCGGCAGTTTACTGGATTGGTCCTGGAATCCTATCCAGGACATAGCAGCCGAAACCAATAAAACAACCACCCGCGACTACCTGGTCAACAGCGGCCTCACTTATCATCCCTTACAGGACCTTTTCTTCACGGTAAAATACCAGTATGAGAATCAATTGATCAATGGCTCGGATATCCACAACAGCAATTCGTATTATACCCGCAATCTTATCAACTCCTTCTCCCAACGCAATTCATCCACCGGCGCCATCAGTAACCCCATTCCCCTGGGCGGTATCGACGATCTCCGGTTCACCGAAATCATCTCCCACCAGGCCCGCGCACAACTGAACTATAGCCACAACGCACGCTCAGGCCGGTTCAACATCATCGGCGGCGCAGAGATCAAATCGGTTATCACCAGCAGTAACAATTATCGCATGTATGGCTATCAACCCGATAAAAGCCTGGTCTATACCACGATTGATTTTACGACTTATTTCAAACAATATTATAATCCCTTGCTTAGTTCCCAGGTAACAAACCCCGCCGGTATTTCCCAAACGGTCGACCATTTTATATCTTATTACAGCAATGCATCTTATGAATGGAAATCCCGCTACACCATTTCCGCAAGCGCCCGCGAAGACCAGGCCAATTTATTCGGCGTAAAAACAAATCAGAAAGGAACCCCCTTGTGGTCCGCGGGCCTTGCCTGGAAGATCGATAAAGAGGCTTTTTATAAATGCGCCTGGCTGCCGTCATTAAAACTACGTGCAAGCTATGGCCACAATGGCAATATCTCCCGCCTTGCCTCAGCCTACACGACGGCCAGCTTTTACGGAGCCGCCTACTCGTCAAATACCGCTGCCACCATTTTAAACCCTCCCAACAACCACCTGCGTTGGGAGCAGGTTGGCATCTTTAATGCTGGCCTCGATTTTTCTTTTCGCCGCGAGCTGCTCTCCGGAACCATCGAATACTATCGCAAAAATGCCCGGGATCTGATGGGCCAGTCACCGGT
>DASYCT010000197.1:0-9818 GCA_036500065.1 Chitinophagaceae bacterium
ACGCGGTTTGATTGGAGAATTTAGACGCTGGCAGCCAGGCCACTACCTGGTATTGACTGGTGGTGGTCAATACTACTGTTTTACCTTCTATGGTAGGATTGGGCGAAGCATCGAGATAGGTGGAAAGACTTTCTATCTGGACGTTCACCGCCGCCGTGTCTTTACATCCCATAGCGCTCGTGGCTATCACCTGGTAGAAAATGCTTTCGGGTGGAGTGACCGCTACCGTATCACCGGCCGGCAGGCCTGTCCATTGGATAGTCGAACCGGGTGAAACAGCGCCGAGCTTTGCTATCCCATTCACACACACCGTGGTATCGGGACTGGTAGTAAGCGCAGGCTTAAGATTAAAGGAAGCTGTTACCGGGAGGGTATCGGTTCCACAACCCGTCACGGTACCGGTGCCCACAATATAATAAGTGGCAGTAGAACTGATGGCAGCCGGGTTGGGCACATGCGTAGTGACCCCCGCATCGGTATAATAACTAAAACCAAGCCCTGTGCTGGAACCGGCCGTTACTGCCGGTACGGTCAGGTCAATGGTATAGGGAACGCAAACCGCGGGCGGGTTGGTCACAACCAACAAGGGCGGATTGGTATAATATAGATGGCTGCTGTCGTAAAAAACAGTAGCCGTATTTTTTGATGCCAATATTACCTGGCTTATCGGGCAGGGCTGGCCTGTAGCCGAGCAGAAACCAACATACTGAACAATCGCATTTTCATTGATAGGCATGTTGGAGCCCGAAACGAGACTCGCCACCTGTGAAGCCGGTACGCGAAGCGTACAAAACATCTGCACTGAATCACCCACGATTACCCCTACCCCTGTTTTGAAATACCAGGTATTACCTGAAACATTGGAAAAGCTGGCCCCGGCGGGGTTGTGGGGATAGCTGATCGTCGAGGTATCCAGTTCCCATGGCGCCTGCAACTGGATGCTGAATCCATCCGCAGCGCTGGTTGCCAGGGGACCCTGGTTGATTATCTTAAAATGATAGGGCACCAGTACATTGCCGGTGCTGTCACAATCACGTGTAAGTGTATATGCCTTGGATTTAAGCGTATAAGAATTGTACGTGCTCGGCGCGCCGATGATTTGTATCTGTTGTCCCTGCTGAACGCTGCCGGTGGCCACCTGTCCGCAATAGGCCGTACCATTCGGGCTGAACAATACGCTGCCGCCGCTCACAAAACCACAACTGCTATTCATGCCGAACTGGATACGGTATTTTGCGGAGCTGTTCAGTTGCTGCAACACGGACGCTGGTACGGTAAACGTAATAATATTACCGCTGATATTCACCTGCGCATCCGGTATGCTGATATAGGTACCCGTACCGGCGGGAAACTGGAATTGGAATGTATTGGGTATATAATAAATACTGCCCGACACAGGAAGCGTTGCCTGTACGTTCAGGCCAAGCGCAGCGCCCAGTCCCGCATTCGAAATTTCCAGCTCATAAGGAATGGTATCGCAGAAATTCTTTGCCGATGTGGGCTGTGTTATGATATTGATTTGCAGCGAAGGTTGCTGCGCTATGACCGATAATTCCAGATCATTGAAGGAAGATGCCGTAGCTACCGATGTGGGATACGTGCCGGTACTGCATATAAGACCATAAGCGAGTTGCAGGCTATCCCTTGTGCAACTGGTAAATACACCGTTCACACGGTAATAACTGGTCGCCTGCGTAAATGCTCCCAACTGATAGATACCGCCGGTTGCTGTGATCGTACTTAACACCGTGCCGCCAATCGCGCTTATCTGTTGAATATTAAGAATCGTGACACCGCTCGGACCTGCGTCTTTCGCCATCCACACATTATTGGCCGGTGTGATGGACGAAACATCCAACTGGATATCCCAACTGGCCGTATCCGTTCCCGACGATATGACCGCCGCCGTTGTTGGCGTGAGGGTAGGTTGTATAAACGTAATGCTCCCTGTTGTGCTGTTTTCAACAAAAGTGGGGAAAGACGTATTATAACCCGGGGTGGCCACCTGGTTGAAATAGAAAATATTGTTGGACAATGCCGGCGGGTAACAATCGGCCGCTACATTGATCGTCACCACGATGGAACTGCCCTGGTCGCCCATCGGAAACACACCGCTGGCAAACAACGCTCCTATATCAAATATCAACGGGTTGGAACCCGTATTGACCGGGGTAAGCGGTACGGTCTTGGTCGTGCTGGAATTGATGCCCTTCGTATAAGAATAAGCCACCGATGCCGACACAAAACTATACCCTGCCGGTACGGTGTACGAAAGAGAATCATATATGCTGATAGGACGGTATTCATTCACAAACGGTTTACTGCCCGCAATGCCGGTGCCCACGGTTAAGTAATTATCGATGGTGATGGCTATGTTGCCGCCGCCGTTGAGCGTGTAGGCGCCCGAACCATGCGAGTTGGGACTATAACTGATCAACGTGCAGTTACCGATATAATTACCCCCGCAGGTATACATACCGGCAGCCGGGGGAGGAGGAGGAGCGGAAACGTTGCTGATGTAAAATTTATTGGTAAACGATACCGGTGTTACCAGCGAAGAGGTATTATTGACTGTTTTAAAATACATTTTTACTACGATGGAATCCCCATCATTGAAAGTGGCATGTCCCGGCGGGAGCGGGGAGAGCGCATTCAGCGCGCTGATATTAAAACTAACCTTGCGTATCGTGCTTGTCCCTCCGCCGATGGGCAGGTTGTTATAAGTATAAAAAGGAACTGAACTGCCTGCAGCAAACAACTGGATAGTGGCAAACAGGTTGGTCAGTTTGTTGGCAGAGGCCGATATAGTGTCCGCGGCAAGACCATATTTAAACCCTCCGGCGGGGGGGCTCGTCGCGCTTACTACACCATAGAAACCCAGTTCGAGTGTGTCCCCCGGCAGCGTATAATTGGTTCTTACTTTTGTAAAATCCAGTGATCCCGCAGGGTCCGGTACGCCATTGTTATCATTGTCCGGCAATCCGTAGTTGGTACGGCGCACGGTGAAATCGTTAAAGCTCAGACCACCGGTGATGCCGCAGGCCACAGGACAGATAAACGCCAGTGTATTGCTTTGCGAAAGCAATTGCTCTTCATTGCCGCATGCAGTGCTGGTTTTCATAAAACAATTCATCACCACGATGTTGCCATTACTCACGGCCGCACAATCCAGCGTAAGATTGTTGATGGTCAGGTTGCTGTTCTGCATGCTACCGACGGTGAACCCGCCGCCGACGCTATAAGTAAAGTCGATGGTGTGGGTGGCTGCATTGTAAGCAAACGCCGATGGTACGGCAATAGGTAACCCGGTACTGATGCTGGTCAGCGTAATATCGGTGGAAACACCCGAAAAATCGACGTTGTTGGGCAGTACAACGGAAAACCGCACCTTGGAACCGGCAGCACCAGAAACAGTATAGGTAGTTGAATTAGCCAGTGAAAAATTATAGATGAACTGGTAGTTGGTAGCCGGTTTCATATTGGCGGGAAGATTGGAAAGCACTCCCATCTGCGTACGCATGTAAGTTCTCGGGAACGAAGTAATGGTGGCAGTGCTGTCGCCGCAGGCGTCACCATAATTATAATTCAGGCCCAGGCCTGCAACCAGGATGGTGCTGTTTACGCCCGCGAGAATACAATCCTGTTCTTCAAACGCTACAAAAACAGTATCGCCCGGGTTGATGACCGGTATAGTGGCCCATGCCGTATCGGGCATGCCGGTTATACAGGGCAGGGCAGGGCCGTTCAACCTGGAAGAGTCCAGTGGTAGCGGGTTCCATGCCCCGAGGGCGCCATACTTATACCTGAAATTGGCATAACCATTGGTGAGACCGTTGTAATTAAAAAGATTGATTGAAAGACCGGTTACCTTGACAGCGCCCGTGTCGGTGAAGCCGATGGTTTGTGTATAGGGCGAATTGCGGCAGGTAAGCGCGCTTACCGTTGGCACTACTTTTATAGAAGGGGTAAAAGCCGTATTGATAGTGGCGCCTGCCGTTGCGGAACCGCTCACGTTATTAGCCGTACAGGCATTACCGAAACAGCCGAAATACGTATAGAAACGGCTTTGCAGGAAACAACGGCTTACCAGCTTAATGGTTTCCGTTACCACGATGCTTTGCCCCTGCGCCAGCGAAGGACCCGAAAGCGAAAGCGTATTTACCGTATCGCTGCCCGAATTGGATTTGGCTATCCCGATGCCCCAGCCGCTGTTGACGGAAATACCATAAACATATAAACCACTGCCGCTGGTATCCGCCAGCGTAAGCTGTGAGATACTGCCCAGCCCGTTATTGGTGATAGTGATGGCGCGTGTGTAGACATCGCCGGGTGCGCCGCTATAACTATTATTGGTAATACTGGTAATATTAAGCGCCGCACTCTGCGTACTGAATGTATTGCTGGTTACCGTGTTGGGCGGAAGACAGGAAGTGTTAAGCGTATAACTTACCTGGTTGTTGGAAACGCCGATGGCGCCGCAGGTAGCGTACGCCTGGTAGTTGATAACCATGGAATCGGGCGAATCCGGTATGCCCGATAAATTGAGCGTCGCCAGGTTGCCCGAGGCGCTTGCCTCCGAAACACTTCCAAAACCTGCCGCCAGGGAAGCCGACCCGCTTACATATACGTAGCCCGAAGGAAGGGCGACATTGAGCGTACCGGTCGGGCAGGAAGGAAAGCTCCCTATGATTTTTATACTGAATGTGGCATTGCCATTACAGACGCTTACAGGAGCCGCCGGGGCGCCGTAATTGGGCTGAAGTGTCTGGGCATGGACTGGTTTAACGACTAATAGCACAAAAAGCACCAAAAGGACGGGTAAATGTCTTTTCATAGTGGATTCTTAGGATCATTCAAAAGGATATTATCATTTTTACTCCCGGCCCAGACCTGGTTAGGCTTTAGGGCCTCGCTGTATTACACCATAGTATGTATGATACAGTGTTTGAATATGAGACAATTGTTAAAAATTAATCACATATTATTGTATCGTGTACAATGTGTTCGGGAGGGAAAATGGTGGATGGTCTGATTTTTTTGGTTCGGGTTAATACGGTCTTCATAGCTAGTGGTTTACGATGTTTATTAAGCTTTAATAACTCCCATTCGATTAAAATATTGCTAAAAATGGAAAAGGTTGATTAAAGGGATCTTCCAAATTTGCTTTTGCTTAAAATTGGAGCCGCCGCAGGGGAAATATGCGGGTTTTGGGGGTGAGGGATTGGCCACGGGGCCCTATCCGGGGACAGCCCGGGTTCATGGTTGGTCTGGCTGCTGTGCATGGATATTGTATGGATAGAGAATAGGTAGAGCTAAGGTAGAGCTAGGGTAGAGGGTGGGTAAACCGTACATACTCCGTAGTAAAGCCGTACATAATGCATGAAATAAGCGTCTTTCAGGCTAATCCGCTCTTTGTAACGGAAAAGACCTCCGGGAGGAGGCCTTTTGTTGCGAAGGGAGGGATCGAACCTCCGACCTTCGGGTTATGAGCCCGACGAGCTACCGCTGCTCTACTTCGCGATGTATCTTTAATGTCTTGATATCTACTTTATTCTCCCGCACAACTATCGCAAATCGGGCTGCAAAGATACGGGGGTGCATATTATCCGCCAAACAAATTTTATTCGTTTACCTTTGCAGGCATTTAAAAAAATCATGGGGCCACGCCGGGGGCGGGATTCCACCCTGCCCTTAAAAATAAGTATTAACGGATGAAAGTCGGTTTTGTAAACATATTCGGAAAGCCCAACGCGGGTAAAAGCACCCTGCTGAATGCTTTGCTGGGCGAGAAACTGGCTATCATTTCCTCCAAGGTGCAAACCACCCGTCACCGTATCAAAGGCATTCTCACCACGGCAGATTACCAGGTCATCTTTTCCGATACCCCGGGTATCATCGAACCCAAATACAGGCTGCATGAAAAGATGATGGATGCCGTAAAGGAAGCGCTCGAAGATGCAGACCTTGCCTTGCTACTCTATGATCTGACGGACAACGATATGATGGCGGCCAACGAATTGTTTTCAGGACTAAAGCTGAAAGTACCGGCCATCGTGCTGTGCAACAAAAATGATCTTGTCCCCAAAGAAAAAACGACTGAAGTGGTGAATTTCTTTGCTGCCCAAAGCTATTGCAAAGAAGCCATCGCCATCTCCGCCCTTTCCGGCGTGCCGGTAAAAGACCTCATGCGGAAGATTACCGCTTACCTGCCGGAAGCAGAACCGTTTTTCGCCGAAGATGAAATGACCGACCTGCCCACCCGTTTTTTTGTGGGCGAAATGATACGCGAAAAGATATTCGAACAATACGAAGAAGAAATACCTTACCATACCACCGTGCTGGTGCAGGAGTTTAAGGAAAAAACATCGCTGATAAAAATACAGGCCGACATCATCGTGCAGCGTGACACGCAAAAAGGAATTATATTAGGTGAAGGAGGCAAAGGCATCAAAAGACTGGGCATGACCGCCCGCCTGGAGATTGAAAAGTTCCTCGGGCAAAAAGTGTTTCTCGAACTGTTCGTCAAGGTAAAACCCAAATGGAGGGACAGTGATTTGCATCTTAAAGAATACGGATATCATTAAAAGTTTATGAACGGATACACAGTTGCTATAGTAGGAAGACCCAATGTGGGCAAGAGTACTTTTTTTAACCGCTTGCTGGAAGAACGCAAAGCTATCGTAGATGATATCAGCGGTGTAACCCGCGACCGCCAGTATGGCGTCACCGACTGGAATGGAAAAACATTCAACGTAATAGACACGGGCGGTTTCGTACCCGAAAGCAAGGACGTTTTTGAAAAAGAAATCAAAAAGCAGGTGCTGGTAGCGATAGACGAAGCGGATGCCATCGTGTTTATGGTGGATTGCACCACCGGCATTACCGACCTCGATGATTCGATGGCCGATGTGCTGCGCAGAAGCTCCAAACCCGTTTACCTCCTCGTCAATAAAGTAGACAACCACGATCGCATGCTGGAAGCCACGGAGTTCTACAGCCTCGGCTTCGATAATATCTTTTTTCTTTCCGCCATGACTGGCAGCGGCACCGGCGAACTGCTGGACGCGGTAACGGCGGCTATACCCGTAGAAGATGCGGCTGCAAAGGAAGAAAATCCGTTACCAAAATTTGCCATCATCGGCCAGCCCAATGTAGGCAAATCCTCCCTGCTCAACGCACTGGTAGGTGAGGAACGCACCATCGTAAGCAACGTGGCCGGAACAACCCGTGACACCATCCACACGCACTACAAACTTTTCCAGAAAGAATTCATACTTATCGATACGGCCGGCATCCGCAAGAAAAGCAGTACCATGGAAGACCTGGAGTTCTACTCCGTTATCCGTGCCATCCGTGCCATGGATGAAGCCGATGTGTGCCTGCTGCTGCTGGACGCCGAAAACGGTATCACCGCCCAGGATCTGAACATCTTCAGCCTCGCTACCCGCAAGGGCAAAGGCATTGTCGTGCTGGTGAACAAATGGGACCTGGTGGAAAAAGAGACCAATACCGCCCGTGAATACGAAAAGAAACTAAAAGATAAGATGTCCCCTTTCACCGATGTGCCCGTTATGTTTATCTCCGTGAAGGATAAGCTGCGCATCTTCCAGGTGATCGAGACTGCGCTCGAAGTATATGAGAACCGCGACCGGAAAATTCCTACCTCCGCGCTGAATGAAGTGGTACAAAATGCCGTAAAAACGCACCATGCCCCGGTAGCCCGCGGCCATGCCATTACTATCAAATACGCGTCGCAGTTACCCACCGCCGTACCTTCCTTTGCCTTTTTCTGCAATTTCCCCGACGATATCAAACAACCTTACAAAAACTACCTCGAAAACAAGCTCCGGGAAAATTTCAATTTCAGGGGAGTGCCGGTGCGACTGTTTTTCCGGAAGAAATAAAAGCAGGGGCTTACGAGCGTAAGTATGTACGAAGTGGATTTTGCCCCATGTTGTTTAGTTTAGGAGCTGACGAGGTCGTTGCCGTCCCATCGGGACGTCTGGTCGGTAGCCCATCACGAATATGATTCTTCGTCCCATCGGGATGTCTCGTGGGTAGAAAACCAATAATGTCCCTATCGTCCCGTAGGGACGTCTGGTGAGTGTCTATACATCACGGATACAACAAGACGCTCAGGCGCTTACCACATAATTACCAGCTCACACAATAAATAAATTGAGCGGGAATAACAAGAATTTTAACGTAATGTTTGGTTTTTTGCTAAAACCGGCTACCTTTGCCCGGTCTTAAAACTCCTAAAAAACAATTGCAATGAAAAAACTGTTCGCTATTTTAACCGTAGGCACCATCCTTGTTGCCTGTAACAATGCTCCTGAAACCGCTGCTGCAAAAGCTGACAGCTCTGCTATGAAGGCTGATAGCTCTGCTATGAAGGCTGATAGCTCTGCATCTGCCGCTAAAATGTCAAGCGATACAAGCAAAATGGCTGCTGATACTTCTAAAATGAAGGCAGACACCATGATGAAAAAGAAGTAGTCTGATCAGTGACATGATATTAACTTCTTCAAAGAAGTGTCCCCCGGTAACGGGGGATTTTTTTTAGCCCAGCCAGCTTATCACTTTCTTTGCCGACTTCTTAAACCCCGCCAGGGCTTCCTGCTCCTGCCGTATAAAACTGTTGTCTTCCAGCCGGCCGGTTACCTTGTCCATTTCTTCCCGGTTTTCATATACCATCTTGCGGAAGGGGTTGCTGTAGTCTTTCGAACGGCTTTCATAAATGCCTTTTACCATCCATTCGCGAGTGGCGATGGCTTGCTGCAACAGGGTCGCTATGGCCTCCTTATCTTTTTTGAGGTTGATGCCCGTTACGGCATACAGCGCTGCCAGCGCATGCTGTAATTTTTGTTCCGGGTAAAGCAGGGCTTGCTTATGGTAGAAACCATGTATATCGTCCCATCCTTTTATTTTACCGCCCCGCACCTGCTCCAGTATTTTTTGCAACACTTCCTGTGGCACCAGCTGTCCCCCGAGGTTGGTCCATGTGTTGAGTTTGCCGGGAGCGGGCAACGCTTTTTGCAATGCCTCACGTGTTTTGATACCCGCACCTTTTACCAGTTGCAACACCTGTGTAGCCGCATAATAAGCCACCAGTTCCTTAAACAGGTGATAGCAGGCCAATACTTTTATCAATACCACTTTACGGTTCGAGTTTTCAATACCGGCAGCCAGCAACTCCAGTTCGTCCACTTCCGGGTTTTGCGATTCCAGCAGTTCTTCCCCTTTAGCGATCAGTTGCTTTTCGTTCAGCCCCTGCCCGTATTTCAGCGCCCATGCCCTGCCGGTGATAGCTTTAAAGCTCTCCAGCGATGGCAGTATTTCATTGATGCTGTCCGGCGCCAGGAAATCGTATTCTATCGACTGGGTTCTGTCGATGCGTTTATCCCGGTCTACATATTTCCAGGCGTTCCGCGCCATTGCATACATATTGTACATAAACCAATAGCCGGGCATGATCAGCAGCCGGTCGTCCGACACGTCATTGCTCACCAGCGAAAAGGGAAAAGGAACGTTCAACTCCGCGGGATAATCGCCCTTGGCCAGGATGGCAAAAGAGGCAAACCGTGAGTTGTGCTTGAGGCTCACGCAGAGCCCGGGCCAGAAACCACGCCCCGCAATCAGCTCCCCATCGGCGCTGCGCGAATTGTGGTTGGAGCCGATGGTAGCCCCGGCCGCAATATTGCTTTGCCCCATGACCAGCGCGGCGCAGAGAAATGAATTATTATGATGTTGCTCGTGCGCCGGGAAAATAAGCGAGTTCAATACCTCGCAACAGGAGATGGTGGCGTTATTGCCCA
>DASYCT010000198.1:0-7400 GCA_036500065.1 Chitinophagaceae bacterium
CTTGTTTTTTTCAACCCGGCGCCGGTCAACAGGTTCCATACAAACGAACCGGCTGCTCTTATACGAATGGCGACACGCAAGAGGAGCTTGTACCAGCCCGCCTGCTTTCCATAGTGTTTTTCGACAAACAGCTCCATCGCCTTATAAAACAACGCTACGTATTTAGCGTCTTTTTTGGTGCTTTCTCCTTTGAAGTGGATAATGGTGCTATCGGCGAGGTATAGGTTTTTATAACCCAGTTGCCGGATGCGGTAGCTCAAATCAACATCTTCGCCGTACATAAAAAAACGTTCGTCAAACCCGCCGGTGGTTTCCAGCATCGACTTTCTTACCATCATATAAGCGCCGGCCAGCACCTCCACTTCCTGGTTTTCCGCGAGCGACAGGTGGCCAAGATAATAGTGTGCAAATACCTCTGAACGGGGAAAAAGGCGGGTTAGCCCCGATAGTTTATAAAAGGAAACCAGCGCACTCGGGTTGCCGCGTTTTGATTCCGGCAGGTAATGGCCGCTTCCGTCGATCATGCGAATGCCCAAGGCACCTGCCTGTGGCGCGGCTTCCATCATATCCAGCGATCGCCGCAGGCTGTCTTCCGCCAGCAGGGTATCGGGATTTAAAAACAGGACATAATCGCCTTTTGCCAGCCGCCAGCCCTGGTTATTGGCTTTTGAGAACCCGGCATTTTCCTTGTTGGCGATAAAACGAACCCCGGGGAAGGCGGGTTGAAGATATTCCAGGCTCCCGTCGGCGGAACAATTGTCAATTACAATGATCTCGCCTTCGATGCACTGCAGCGCCTTTTGTACCGAGTACAGGCATTGCTCCAGGAAGTATTTGACATTATAGTTGATGATGATGATCGATAGCAAGGAAGAAGGCATTGATACGTCTGCGAAGTACGATTTTTTGAATGGATGTTCAAAATACCCGGTCTAATAAGTCCCGGTCTTGATTAGACCGGGACGAATAAGGAAGACTACTCAAACATATATTTCAACCTGTTGCAACAACCCCGGAATTAGATTGTTGGGGGAGAAAAACCAAATCATGAGAAAAAAGAAATTGGGATCACAAGGGCTCCAGGCGGCCGAACTCGGCCTCGGATGTATGGGTATGAGCGAATTTTATGGCGCCACCAACGACGCGGAATCCATCAAAACCCTGCACCGCGCCATCGAACTGGGCATTACGTTCTGGGACACCGCCGATATGTACGGCCCTTTCCACAATGAAGAACTGATTGGTAAAGCCTTCAAAGGCCAGCGGGAAAAGATAACCCTCGCCACCAAGTTCGGCATCATGCGGGACCCCACAAATCCCTCGGTACGGGGAATAAACGGCAGCCGCGATTATGTAAAAAAAGCCTGTGAAGCCAGCCTGAAACGACTGGGCACGGATACCATCGATTTATATTACCTCCACCGCGTCGACCCTGCCACACCCATTGAAGAAACAGCCGGGGCCCTCGGCGAACTGGTAAAAGAAGGTAAAATAAAAGGCATCGGCTTTAGCGAGATAGCTCCCGCCACCCTGCGCAGGGCGCATGCGGTATATCCTGTATCGGCGGTGCAGACAGAATATTCGCTGTGGACAAGGGACCCGGAAGACGGCATCCTCGACACCTGCCGGGAACTGGGCGTCGCTTTTGTGGCCTATAGCCCGCTGGGTCGTGGTTTTCTCTCCGGCCAGATGAAGCGGTTCGAAGACCTTGCCGCAAACGATTTTCGTCGTATCTCTCCCCGCTTCCAGGGAGAAAACTTTCAAAAGAATTTAGACCTCGTGGAAAAGATAACCGTGCTGGCCGGCAAAAAAGGCTGCACGCCGTCGCAGCTGGCGCTGGCATGGGTGATGGCGCAGGGGGATTTTATATTCCCGATACCGGGCACCAGGCGCATTAAATACCTCGAAGAAAACCTGGGCGCGTTGCAGGTAGCATTGAGCAAGGCGGAGCTGGAAGAGATCGACGCTATCTTTCCCAGGGGTGCTGCTGCGGGCCTGCGCTATCCCGAGCAGGCGATGGGGAGCTTGAATAAATAGAGCGCCTTCGCCTTATCTTTGCCGCATGTTGAAAACCACGCTTATCAAAGCAACAGAAGCCGCGGCAGACGTCATCCGCCATTATTTTGACGGGGAATTTAAAATATCCAATAAAGAAGGGGTCAATAACCTGGTCACCGAAGCCGACCATGCATCCGAAAAAGCGATCATCGATGTTATCCGGGCCGAATTCCCCGGCCATTTCATCCTAAGCGAGGAAGTGGGTGAGCTGAAAATGGACAGCGAATACAAATGGATTATCGACCCGATAGACGGCACCGTCAATTTTGCCAACAGCATTCCCCTCTGCTGCGTAAGCATAGGGCTGGAAAAAAACGGTGAAATGATCATGGGCGCGGTGTACAATCCCTTTATAAGGGAATTTTTCTTCGCCCAGCGTGGTTTCGGTGCTACCATGAACGATAAGAAGATACAGGTCAGCGACGAAGGTTCCCTCGAAAAAGCCTGCCTCGTGACAGGATTCCCCTATACGTATATCAACCAGCCCAACGGTCCGCTGGAAGTGTTTTCCAAGCTGATCCGCAAAGGCATTCCCGTTCGCCGTCTCGGCTCCGCTGCCATCGATTTATGCTGGGTGGCGGCCGGCCGTTTTGACGGGTTTTATGAACACAAGCTACAGGCATGGGACAGCGCCGCGGGTTTTCTTATCGTAGAAGAAGCCGGCGGAAAAATAACCGATTTCAGGGGGGAATATTACTCCCCTTACCAGCCGCATATCGTGGCTACCAATGGCAGGATACACCAGGACCTGCTGGATGTTATCAATAATGTTAAGCAACCATGAGCGAAGCAAGAACCGAAATAAGCAGCCTGGGCGAGTTTGGATTGATTGAACACCTGACCAGGAACATAGAATTGTACAACGCTTCTTCTATCGTCGGCGTTGGCGATGACGCAGCAGTGATAGAACCGTTGAGCGGGCAACTGGTGGTCAGCACCGATATGCTGGTCGAAGGCGTTCACTTCGACCTGATGTACACCCCGCTGAAACATCTCGGCTATAAATGTATCGTGGTCAACATAAGCGACATTTATGCCATGAACGCCACGCCCACGCAGGTGACGCTCAATATTGCTTTCAGCAACCGCTTTAGCCTCGAAGCATTGGAAGAATTTTACGAAGGCGTGCTGGCGGCCTGTGATAAATACCAGGTGGACCTGGTGGGTGGCGATACCACCACCTCCCAAAAGGGGTTTGTGATCTCTGTCACCGCCATTGGGGAAGTAGCGGAAAACAAATTCGTAAAACGCAGCACCGCTCAGCAGGGCGATTTGCTCTGCGTGAGCGGTGATTTGGGCGGCGCCTTTCTCGGTCTTACCTTTCTCGAAAGAGAAAAGAAAATCTATCTCGAAAGCCCGCAGGTGCAACCCGACCTGGAAGAAGAGAAATACGTGATAGGAAGGCTGCTGAAACCGGAAGCAAGAAAAGACATTATCGACTTCTTTTCTACCAGCGGGCTGCTGCCAAGCGCCATGATGGACATCAGCGACGGCCTTAGCTCCGAAATACTGCATATCTGCCGGCAAAGCAATCTCGGCTGCGTACTGTACGAGGAAAAAATACCCATCCACGACGAGACCCGCAATGCCGCCTTTAAATTTGACCTCGACCCCACGGCCTGCGCCCTGAGCGGGGGAGAAGATTATGAATTACTGTTCACCATTCCGCAATCGGAGCACGAAAAGCTGGTTTTAAACGAACAGATAAGCGTAATTGGTTATATGACAGAACCCGGAAAAGGAAAGAAAATAATAACTAAGGGTGGAAACACGTTTGATATAACAGCACAGGGCTGGAACGCTTTTACCTGACCGGGAGCGGGCAGGCGATGGAGCTTTAGGGAAAAGGAATATGCGGAAATCACAAAAAATCAAGGGTTCTCTTTTTTGTTGTTGCGGCTTGCTGTGGGCAGGCCTGTTGCTACTGGCGGGATGCAGCAGCTCCCGTAAAGCCTTCAATCCCGCTAAGGAATATTCAAAAGAAAAGCTACAGCAGGACTATCGCCTGTTCCGTAACATACTCGAAGAATCGCATCCCTCGCTTTACTGGTATACCAGCAAGGATACACTGGATTATTATTTTGACGAAGGCTATCGCCATATTAGTGATTCCATGACCGAACCACAGTTTCGCACCTTGCTAAGCTATGTGATAGCGCGCATCGATTGCGGGCATACCTCTATCCGCCTTTCAAAAAAATACGCGCATTATATGGATACGCTGCGGGCGCCGCAGTTCCCGCTGGGAATAAAATTCTGGGAGGATACGGCGGTCATCTACTCCAACCTCAACCGCCGGGATTCCGTGTTGACGCGCGGCACGTTGATAACAGCCATTGACGACATGCCCATCGGCACGGTGCGCGACAGCCTGTTCCGCTATATGGTTACGGATGGCTACAGCATCAATCATAAATACCAGACGCTTAGCAATCTCGGCAATTTCGGGCCGCTGTACCAGTCGGTGTTCGGCAACAGGGATTCTTTCCGCATCAGCTATCTTGACAGGGATGGACTGGAAAAGACCACCACTATCGGTATGTACGAAATACGGAAGGACACTGCTTACCGGCGGTTTATCCATTCGCTGGGCAAGATGACAAGAAAGAAACTCCGCGGCAACCGCCTGTTCAATAACCGCAATTTGCAGGTAGACACGTCCGCTAGTACGGCGTTTATGACCGTGAGCACGTTTACCAACGGCAACGGGCTAAAGGCTTTTTTCCGCCGCTCCTTCCGCTACCTCGATAAGGCCGGGATAAAAAACCTCGTCATCGATGTGCGCACCAACGGGGGCGGCAACGTAGGGCTTTCCAATAAAATGACACAGTACCTGGCGGATCATAAATTCAAGATTGCCGATTCGCTCTACGCCATACGGAAGATGAGTAAATACGAGGGGCATATCCAAAACTCGCTGGCGAACTTTTTCTTTATGAACATCATGACCAGCCGGCGAAAGGACGGCAGGTATCATTTCGGGTATTTTGAACGGCATTACTTCAGGCCCATAGCGCATCACCGTTACAAGGGGAATGTATATATACTGACCGGCGGAAATTCCTTTTCCGCCACCACGCTGCTGGTAAACGCAGTCAAGGGACAGTCCAATGTAAAAATCGTGGGCGAGGAAACCGGTGGCGGCGCTTATGGCAATACGGCCTGGTTTATACCCGACGCCACGCTTCCCAATACCGGCATACGTTTTCGCCTTCCCAAGTTTCACATGGTCATGAACAGGAACTATCCGAAAAACGGCCGTGGCATCCGGCCCGATATTGAAGTAAAACCGAGCGTGGAAGCTATCCGCAAAGGCCTTGATGTAAAAGTCGAGCGCGTGAAGCAACTGATCAATGCTTCGAAATAAGGGCATTAAACCACCATATCCACCAATTCCAGCGCAGCATTAAAAATCACCATCTCCGCCTTGAATCCCGGTTCCATCCTGCCGTATGCTTCTGCCTGCCCTGCGAGTATCGCCGGGTATAAAGCCGCCATACGCAAGGCTTCTTCCAGCGGGATACCGGCTTTTTCAACACAGTTTTTTACGGCTTTCAACATCGTCAGCGAAGAACCCGAAAGCGTGCCGTCGGGAAGGGTATAACGGTCGCCGGCAAATACATGCGGGTAGTCGCCGCCGGGAGTGGCGGTGACGGCATCGGTGATAAGGAACAGGCGTTCCTTCATAATGTGTTTGCTGATGCGCAGCACAGCAAAATCAACGTGAATGCCATCGGCCACGATGCTGCTCACGGCGGCAGGATGATCATACAGGGCGCCCACCAGTCCCGGGGCGCGGTGTTGCAGGGGCGACATGGCGTTGAATAGGTGGGTGGCCGCAGGAATACCGTTATTGAATGCCTCCATTGCTTCGGTATACGTGGCGTTGCTGTGACCGGCGGAGACAATCACCCCGCTGTCCAGTAATAATTTTATTATTTCAGTATCGCATTGTTCGGGGGCGAGGGTCATCATCTTAATAACACCCTTCCCCGCATCCAGCAATTGTTTTACTTCTTTTAGCGTCGGCTTTTTGATAAAGCGTTCGATATGCGCGCCCTTTTTTAAGGGGTTGATATAAGGGCCTTCGAGATGAACGCCCAAAAGACCGCGGCCTCCCTGTTTCCAATAATCACGGACCACGTTGATGCCTTTAAGAAACAGCTCGATGGAATTGGTGGCGAGTGTAATAAGGAATTGCGAACAGCCGCCGGATAAACAATAAGCGTAGGTAGCTTCCAGCGCTTCGACCGAAAGTTCATGCGAAAACAGTTTCCCGTTGCCGCCGTACAATTGCAAATCGATAAAGGCCGGGGCTATATAATGGCCATTAAGATCGATACGCTCCACCTGGGGCGGTAGAGTATCTTCCGTGACCACTGCGGCGATAAATCCATTGTTGATAACCACGGCCATGCCTCCGTGCAGTCTCGTTCCGTCGAATAGTTGTCCGTTGTAGAATGCCTGCATATTATCGTTGATAGATTTCCAATGGCAAGCCATCGGGGTCAGCAAAAAAACTAAATCTTTTTTGAGTGAGGGCATCGGTGCGTACCGGTTCCGTCGCGACGCCCTTGCTGTTCAGTGTCGCCACCGCCTGTTCTATATCGTTTACTTCAAATGCGAGGTGGCGCAGGCCGCAGGCTTCGGGATAAGAGGGGCGGGGCGGGGGATCGATAAACGAGAACAGTTCTACCTGGTACCGATCGCCCACCTTTAAATCCAGCTTATACGATTGCCGCACTTCCCGGAAGCTTTCCCGTATGATCTCCATGCCCAGTACTTCGGTATAAAATCGTTTGGATACGGCATAGTCGCTGCAGATGATGGCAATATGATGAATGCTGTTGAGCTGTAATTGCATACTATGGCTGTATCGTAAAATAATCGGCGTCTTTCCAGAACGGCAGTTTTGTTCTTGTCTCCTCCAGTTTTTCGCGTTGCAGGATAGTGGTAAAAACATCTTCGTCATGGGCCTTCGTGTACAGTACTTCACCCATGGGGTCGACAATCATCGAATCGCCGCTGTGATAAATGGCATTGCCGTCATTGCCCACGCGGTTAACGCCGGCGACATAACATTGGTTTTCGATGGCCCGGGCCTGCAGGAGGGTCTTCCAGGCATGATTGCGCCGCTCGGGCCAGTTGGCCACGCATATCAGCACATCGTATTCGGGTTTTACACCGGACCCGTTACCGGTATCGTGTACCTGCTGCCGCGCCCATACGGGGAAACGCAGGTCATAACAAACCAGCAGGTTTATTCTCCATCCTTTTACGGAAGCGATCAATCGTTTGGACCCGGCGGTATATTGATCATCTTCTCCGGCATACGCAAAACG
>DASYCT010000199.1:0-14576 GCA_036500065.1 Chitinophagaceae bacterium
AGCGATATATATTGGTGTAGGATCTTCCTTCGGATCGACTTCCTTTATTTCCTTTACCTTCCCATCCTCTACCAGGAACAGGCCTAAAGTCTCATTAGATGATGGAATCCTGATTTTTCCCTCTTCAACAACAGTTCTCGAAAGGATTGTGAGATATAAGCTCTCCTTAGCAAGACGATATTTCCCTTTCAACGTAAATATACCACGTGCATCTTCACCTTCACTATCGAGATTGAGAACAAAGCTTCCGTCTTCAAAAAACCGGAAGTTCTGCTCTAATCCATTACCAACTTTGTCTGAATTACGTTGCCAGATACCAACAATGTCTTTTTTTACCAAACAACAGGAACCCCCATTCGTTTGCGCAAATAATGGCATGACCAGGATAAATGAGCTTAGCATTGTAACCAGACGTTTCATATTTATCAGACTTTACTTACCGGCAATAGTAACGCCGGTAGCGTAGACCGTAGTATATCTTCGGATCTTACATTTAAGGGCCTCAGGGAATATTTCTATCATTGAAGCGCCCGGCAGAATGGAACAGGGTGAGCCGCCCCGGGAGGGCGACCCACCCTGTGGATATATAATCAATGGGTTTGAAGAGTAATCGTGGCGGAAGTCAATCCTTTTGCCGCCGCACGCAATCGGATGGTTCCGGCATGGGCGCCCGGGCGGAGGATGACAAGACATTTGCCGTTGTATGCTTTGCGGTAACTGGCCCCGAAGGGTTCGTGACTGGCTTCATAACCATTATCGACACCTGCGATTGTGGCGGGGCCATCTATCGTGAACCGTACGAGGTTGGCGGCATCGGGCACGGGTATGCCATGGGCATCGGTGACCTGGACGGTTATAAAACAAAGATCATCGCCGCCGGCTTCCAGGTTTGTCCTGTCGGCATGGAGGGTAAGAGCAGCGGGAGCGGCGGCGGTATATGTTTCGGTGGTCAGCACTACCCTACCCTTGCGGCGGGAAACGGCTTTCAATACGCCGGGCTGGTAAGGCACGCGCCAGAGCAGGTGCAGATCATCTCCCTGCTTTTTCTTTATGCCCAGTGATTGGCCGTTGAACCATAATTCCACCTCGTCGGCCTGGCTGTAGTAGACCATCACATCCACCACCTGGCCGGGAGCCCAGTTCCAGTGGGGCAAGAGATGCAGCACGGGTTTATCGGTCCATTCGCTTTGGTACATATAATAGACATCCTTTGGAAAGCCGGCGAGATCAATGATACCATAATACGAACTGCGCGCAGGCCAGGTGTAAGGGACGGGCTCACCGAGATAATCGAAGCCGGACCATACAAAAAGGCCGGAGCAATGGGGATATTTTTTGATGATCTTCCAGGTGGCTTCGTGGGTGGAGCCCCAGTAGGCGGCGACGTTATCATAAGCAGATACGGTATAATCGGGGTTGCCGTGAGCGACGGTCTTCTCCCCTTTTGCCGGCCAGTAGCGTACACTATCGGAAGGCATATCATAGTGCCCGCGGCTGGCGAGGGCCGACATGGTTTCGGTGGCGATAAAAGCCTGGCCGGGATATTGATCCGCGAAACCGGCGTATACCTCGGGATGGTAGTTGAGGCCCACGAGGTCGAGTACACCGGACCGGTAGATAAAATTCTTTGCCGGGTCGGGTTCGCTGAGCGCGCAGGTGACGGGACGGGTTGTGTCCAGTTCTTTGACCAGGGCCACCAGTTCACGTGCGATGGGTATGCCGCTGCTGTCGAACTGTTCGCGTATTTCATTGCCGATGCTCCACATAAATACACAGGGATGGTTGCGATCGCGTTTTACCATATCCTGCAGATCCTGTTTATGCCATTGATCAAAATCGAGATGGTAATCGAAGTTGTTTTTCTTTTTACGCCACATATCAAAGGCTTCGTCGAGTACGAGGAAGCCCATGCTGTCGCAGAGGTCCAGTAGTTCGGGCGCCGGGGGATTGTGGGCCGTGCGGATGGCGTTGCAGCCCATCGCTTTCAGCAATTGCAGTTGCCGTTCGATGGCGCGGGTATTGACGGCGGCGCCGAGGGCGCCCAGGTCGTGGTGTTCGCAAACGCCTTTTATCTTGATGGATTGACCGTTGAGGAAAAAGCCTTTTTGCGGGTCGAAATAAAACCGGCGCAGGCCGATGCGGGTGGTGTAGGTGTCGGTGACGCGTCCCTGCACGCTTATCGTGGTCCGTAGTTTATAGCGGTAAGGATGATCGATGCTCCAGTACTGTGGGTGCGGGACGGGCATTCGCTGGACGTTGAGATAAGTTGGGGCGTCTTTACCAGGGGTCTTTTGCCATTTGCCGGCAGTAGCTATTTTATGACCGGCGGCATTGTAAAGTTCGTTGGTGACGCGGACTAATTGCGATTTATCGATACCGTTGGTAACCCTGGTTTGTGTTTCTATACTGTCGGGACCGCTGCCGGGCAGAAGTGTGACAAAACTGCCGTTATAATCCACCGCGGTCCTGCCCGTGGTTACGAGGCGTACATGCCGGTAAATGCCGGAGCCGGTGTACCAGCGGGAATCGGGTTGTTCGCTATTGTCGACGCGTACGGCGAGGCAATTGCGGTCTTTGCGAAGCCAGGGGGTGAGTTCATAGCGGAAAGAGCTATAGCCGTAGGGACGGCGGCCCAGCCAATGGCCGTTGATCCATACTTCGCTGTTGCGGTAGATACCGTCAAACTCGATGTAGATTCTTTTGTCTTTATGCGGGGGCAATACGAATGACTTGCGGTACCAGCCGGTGCCGGTGGGAAGGGCGGCCTCCTGCGAGGTACCGGGGTTGCTTTCGCTGAAAGGGCCTTCGATGCTCCAATCGTGCGGGAGGTCGATACGGCGCCAGTGGCTGTCATCGTACCGGTTGTTCTTTGCGGTGGTATCGTCGCCCAACCGGAACTTCCAATCTTTGTCGAAGTTTTGTGTTTTTCGCTGCTGGGCATGAGCATGCAGGGTAAATAAGAACAAGAGGGAGAGAAATGCTTTTGACATATATGCTCGGATAGATTGTATAGGGCGCCTTTAAAAATGCAGGTCGCTTTTTCCCAAATCCTTTGAAGTGGCTACCGCAATACCGCGCTGATCTTTTTTGTTGACGGCGCAATAGAAATGGTACACCACGCCTTTGTATTTTACCACGAATGATTTATGAGCGAATGTTTCGTCGTAGGGTTCGGAAGGTTTTATCAAATCATCTCCTTTCCATTCGGTCCAGTGCTCCAGGTCGTACGAACAGGCGAAGCGGTTGAAAGCGCCTTTCGTGTCTTTCCAGAAAGCGCCGAAATAAAACATGACCCATAGATTGCCCATTTTTTGCAGGTAGGGATCGCCGGTAATGCCGATATGATGATTCAATACGGGCTCCATGCCAAGGCGCTCCCAGTGAAGCATATCGTTGGATACGGCCATGCCGATGCGCTCTGCGCCGCGTTTTTTATTGAGGCTGTCGCCGTTGGCATTGTAATACATGACAAAGGGATAGCCGGTGCTTTTGGTTTTATCCCATAGCACGGTACTTTTATACAGTTTGTGGTTGTCCCACCAGGCCGTGCCCGGACCGGTGGCTTTTAATACGGGTTGATCGGTGCGTGTCCATTCATGGATAGTGGCGGGATCGCCGGTGGTATGTGCAATGCCGATAGAAAGATCACCGGCTTCATAGCCACGGGTATGCCCCCCGAAATAGGACATCCAGTATTGATTGTTGTATTTATTGAGGGTATAGCTCCCACCCCATTGCGGGTCCTGCAGGGCGATGTAACCGGCTTTCTGGTTATTGTCCCAGTCGGTAGTGTCGGAAAAAGACAGGATGCGGCCCCTGGTATTCCAATGCAGGAGGTCGTTGCTTTGCGCCAGCCAGGTTTCGTAGCCGCGGCCGTTAAAAACAAGATAAGTCATATACCATTGATCGCCTTTGCGGAATACACTGGGGCAATCGACTTTTTTGGAATCGTCGGCGGGCACCATCACAAGGCCGTATTTGTACGGGGTTTTGATGGCTTCGTAGACGCGTTGCATGGTGGAATCGGGGACGATGGTTGTTCGTTGGCCGTTGTTCGTTGGCCGGGTTCCCCCGGTTGCACGCTGCACCAGGAAGCTGTACTCTCCCGAGCCAAGTTTTATAATGGCGCGTTCGTTTTTGATACCCATCCAGCGCATGCCTGCCCGGAAGCTGAGGGGCAGGCCGCTTTCGGTGACTGTGGAGTTGCTGTCGGCGGGAAGGTAAACGGTGGCGGTGGTATTGGCGGGTATGACCAGTTTTAATTGGAAACTGTCACGGCTTTTTCTCCATTCGGTGCTAATCGTTCCATAGGGTGAAGCATAACTGCCCCGGGCATGTGTAATATTCCCTACCGGTTCGGGACGGATGTCGATGGCATGAAAGGCAATGGCGCCGGGAGCCGGGCGGATGCCGGCAAGACCGCTGTAGAACCATTCGAGTATATGGCCGAGCATAAGATGGTTATTGGATACGATGGGGAGTGCGGCCCAGGATTCGGTCAGGGCCGTAGCGCCGTGCTTTAGCTGGTAGCCGTAGCCGGGCACATCGTCCCGGGCGTTCATGGCGTAGATCATATCCGAACGACCTTCGTCGTCTAGTACCCGCAGCAGGTAGCGGAAACCAATATCGCCGGCGGTGAGACTGTTGTTACGCTGCCGGAGGTCGGCTATGATGTTGTCGACCACGGCCTTTTTGTCGGCCGAATCCACGAGCTTCATGTACACGGCCATCGCATTGGCGGCCTGGCTACCGGTGGCGTATTGTTTGGTCGTCTTATTAAAGAAACTGTCGTTGAATGCCTGTCGCACGTCGACGGCTTCGGCTTCGTATTCTTTTGAGGCAGCGGGTTTGTCAAGCAGGCGGGACACGTGGGCAAGGATACCCAGGTCATAATAGTAAATAGCCGTGGCCGTTACTCCTTTTGGTGTAAGCTGCGATACGCCGGGATGGGCCGGGCCGAGATCGTACCAGTCGCCCAATCCCTGGTAAAGGATATGATTTACCGCTTTGCCTTTGAGATAAGCGGCATAGCGCTGCATCATGGGATAGCTTTCCTGCAGGAGATCCCTGTCGCCGTACCACTGGTACACATACCAGGGCAGGATGATGGCATTGCTGCCCCATTCGGGTGAATCGCGGAAGGGTTCTTCAAAGCGGACAAACTCCGGCGCTATTTCGGGTACCAGCCCGCTGTCGGTTTGTGCCTGCATCATATCGTGGATCATTTTGCGGCAGAGCGTGGCGATATCATAGTTGTAACGCACTGAGCTACCCATGAGATGGGCTTCTTCCAGCCAGCCGAGCTTTTCGCGGTGGGGGCAATCGGTGAGCACGCTGGCCATATTGCTTTGGATGGCCCAGTCGATGAGTTTTTCGGTGCGGTTGAATAAATCGTTGGAGCAGTTGAAGGAGCCCGAACGCGGGGCGGCGTTGCGGGTATGGAGAAAGGATACCCCCCAACTCCCTAAAGGGGGAGTGCCAGCGCGCCGGGCTGCTGCGCTGCGGGAAGGTTTTGTGCTGCGGCCTTCCCCCTTTAGGGGGTTGGGGGGTTCTACCTGTAAATAACGGAAACCATAATATGTGAACCGGGGTTGCCAGGTTTCGGGGGGACCGCCCTTTAGTATATAGGTATAATAGCTGGGCCCGCCACTGGCTTTTTGGTTGGCGCTGCCATCGGTGTTGAGCAGCTCGGCAGGAATGATGCGCACCGTATCGCCCTTGTTTCCCTGCACGGTAATACGGGGTATGCCGGAAGCGTTTTGCCCGAAGTCATAGACCCTTGCGCCGGAGGGCAGCCGGCTCGTTTTCACGGGTGTGAATGTATCGAATACTTTCAACGGTTCTTCGCTTTGCGCTTCGAGGCGGGGCGGACCTTCGGTTAGTTCAACCGGTTTCCAGTCCCGGGCATTGAACGCAGGTTGGTCCCAGCCTGCCTGTTCGCGGGTGGCGTCATAATCCTCTCCCCCATAGATACTCGAAAAAATAACGGGACCCGGGGCGGTGGTCCAGGAGGGATCGCTGATGATATTCTCCGTGCTGCCATCGGTGTACTCCACCAGCAAACGACCTATCATTTTGGGATAGCCGAAAGCGCCGGTGAGCTTGCGGTAGCGTTCACGGGGTATATAATAAAAGCCGTTGCCCAGCATTACGCCGAGGGCGTTGGCGCCGGGATGAAGGGCGGCGGTGACATCGAATGTGACATAAAGCGCCGACTGGTCGTATTGAGTCCAGCCGGGGTCGAGAAAATGATCGCCTATTTTCCGCCCGTTGAGATGGAGTTCAAACTGGCCGAGGCCGCAGATGAACATCGTCGCCCGCTTCACCGGTTTGCCGATCATAAATTGTTTTCGCAACAGGGGCAATACATCTTTGCCGGCTCCCCATTCTTTTTTCCCCTTGCCATGCAGGGCGGGGATGATCTTATTGCTGTCGGGCAACTGATCATAGGCTATCCAGCGGGCGCCTTTCCAGTCGGCGGCTTCCCAAAGCCCGGTCTGCCATTGGGCGGGGGTGCTCCAGGAAGAGCGATTGCCATGATTGTCCCATACCATCAGTTTCCAGTAGTATGTGGTGGCGGGCTGAAGTGGTTTGCCACCGTAGGCTATTTGAATAGAGCTGTCGGTGGTTATCTTTTCTGAATCCCATATATTGCCCTGGTTGGCGGCAAGGGTGGCGGGGTTATCGGCGACGAGTACACGATACGCTGTTTGAAAGGTATTTCGTTCGGTCGTTTGCAATTGCCAGGACAGGCGGGGGCTGGCATCCACCCCAGCGGGGCGGGGGCGGTAATCGCAGCGGAGGGTGTTTACCTGCAGGGTTTGGGCCGACACAACAGTAACCAGTAGTACGGTGATAAAAAAAAGTCCGGCTCGTTTCATTGGTCAAAGATATTTTATAATGATCGGTTTATTATTGGTGAACGGTGGGTCGCTTTGCGCGCAGCCGTGTGTCGGGCGAAGCGGCTCACCGTATTTCATTGTATGTCGAGTCCTTCTATCGCCAGTCCCGGGGCATGCGTGGTTATCAGCCGGAGACGATAGGTTCCGGCATTGATCACCACGAGCGTGGAACTACTGGTATAGTTCCATTTGCCCGGGAGGGGTGGGTTAAAGGACAGGGGTTGATCGCTTAATACATGGTCGGCCTGGTCGATCAATTGCAGGCGCGCTTCGGATGTCTCGGACAGGCGATTGGCATAGCGGATGGCAAGCGAATACATATCCGCCACACCGGTTGTGATCGTCCATTCGAGGGTATCGCCGGCATCCCGGGTGCAAAGCATGACGGGTTTGCCATTGACGGTATCTTTTTTTATGCCGGACGATGCGCGTGCATGGATGGCTTTATAATTGGTAATGGATTTTAGATCATAGGCGGGTTCAATCGTACTGACGGGTGTGGCTGCAATGATATACCTGTTCATGCCTGCTGCATTGGCGCCGGGAGCCGTCACAGCACCCGCCGGAAAACGTTTTGTCCAAACGCGAAAAAGCCTCCCTCCTCTTTGATCGGTTTTGATAAAGTTCTTTGTGTCGGCATAACCGCTCATCCCGGGCGGAAGGCCGTGTATTGCGGTGTCCACCCCGATATATACCTGTGCGTCACGGGTCACGGTGAATTCCATGTCCTTTGCGTTATCGTTTAGTATAAAGGCAGGGCCCTGTAGCCAGGAAGCGCCATAAAGGGCGGGGGGCAATTCGACAAAGCAAAAAGGAAAATTAAAATACACAGGGTCACCGGCATCCATCCAGTCATGTATTTTATACGAGCCGAACCCGTTGGACAGTAGCAGGGCTTCGGGTGAAGGTGCGGCGGCTGTTCTTTCCAGTGAAGCGATGGCAATGGCAGAAACAATGGCCTGTCCTGCGGCAGTATGTGGGAACGATACTACCAGCTTACCACCGGAGACGTGTACCTGTATTGTTTTTTTCAACGCCCTGTCGTGCCCGGCTTCTTTTAGAATGTCGAGACGATGAATCACGGTCCTGTCGTTGACGGCAACATCAAACAGGCGCTCCCCTATTCCACCAGCCCAGTTGATCCAGGGTTCGATGAAATAAAGCTCTACCCGGTAATCGCCGTCCGGCAAGGGAAAAATATATTTCAGTTCCGCTCTTCCATAACGGAAGTCCTGGAACAGGGGCCAGTCGGACGTTCCTTTTACCGGGTCATGCGTCCGCCGCTGGCTCGCAAAAAACGGGGGAAGACCCGGAAAACGGTTGGTCCATGAAACGCTGCCCCAGGTGCTGTCGCCGGCAAAAGGACGATCGGCCAGCCATGTATTGCCATTTACATCGGTATATCGATCCCCTCCGCAATTGACACGGTAGATATAATTATAGCCGGGTTGCGGGGCCGTTATTGCACCCGTTTCTTTTAGTAGACGGTTGAAATGCGGTGCCCGGGGCAGGTGGTTTAGCACCAGGGTATCTTTTGACGATGGTCGTCCATGAGTATATCCTATTGCGTATAAAACATTATAGCGAATGGGTACATCGTTCCATTGAAAATGTGTGCCGGGGCCACCACGTTTTCTTCTGCCAAGCGAAACGCTGTCCATGTCGTTAAAAAGTTCCACTTCTTCGCAGTTGGAATAAACGATGACGCTATCGTTCGCCACGGGAGCTGTCCAGCGATCGGGGTTGGTATGAGAGACGATATAAACCATCGGGTCTTTTTGGCCGGAGACATAATTGGAACGGAACATATAAAATACGTCCAGCGGTTCTTCCCAGGGAGTAAAAAGCCCTTTGTAATTCACAGGCCCCACGCGGTCTATCTCTCTCCAGCCTTCACCGCCCTGTACGCGGCCGGGGTTGTCGTGCGAGCTGAGCAGCCAGAAAAAATGCCCGGCCACCTTGTCCTTCACGGATTCGGCTAAGCGTATTTTTGTTTCCATCAACTGCGACAACTGGTCTTCGCTGCGCAGGGTGCTTTGGGGGTTGGGATCGTTGTGGTGTAGGTCAAGGGTGCGCCAGCCGCCGTATTCGCCGACCAGCACCTGTCGTTGCAGGTCGGTGGCATAGGTGGCCGGGTCACCACCATAGGTGCCGGTCCAGTTTTGCGGCACATCCCAATCGGTTCCCTCGCCGCCGTTGCAGGTGGTTATCTTTCGCTGCGAGGATGCGGTGGGGTCCATCTCCCGGATGATGGCGGAGCATTGTTCGGCAAAGGCTTTGGGCAGCTTGCTTTCGTTTTGCAGCCCCCAGAGCACCAGCGAGGGACTGTTTCTTCTTTCCTTTACCCAGTCGCGGAGCAGGCGCAGGAAGTTTTCTTTAAACTCCGGTGTATCGTACCAGATATGGGCCGAAAGCTGTGGCCACCAGAGCAGGCCATCCCTGTCCCAGTATTGCTGGTAGCGCAGGTTGTGGGGCTGGTGGGCATCGCGGAAGGCATTAAATCCCGTCGCCCGGATCATGCTCACGCGGGCGCTTACCTGCTCGTCCGAAAAAGCGTGACTGCCGCCGAGGATATGTTCGTATTCGGCAATGCCGTTGATAAAAAAAGGTTTGCCATTGATGAGAAAGGGGCCGCCGCTTCGAGAGCCGATGGGCCAACGGATGGTGCGGATACCGTAGGTGGTCATAACCCGGTCTATCGTCACACCGTTTTCAACGAGTTCGGATACAAGGGTATATAGATAAGGATGTGCGGGGCTCCATAAATGCGGGTGCGGGATGGGAGTTAATTGTTGCGGATCGATTCGTTGTTCGCCGGGTCGGAGTATGCCTGAAGAAACAAACCGGGTGATCAATGCACCTTGGTTGTCGAAGACGGTGCTGCGGATGGCTATCGTCCTTTTATGATTGCTGTAATTCTTTAGTTCTGTTTCGATAAAAAGCGGGGCCGTGCGGGCGGAGGCGGTGGTATCGTTCCATATATGCACGCCAAAGGGTTCGATACGGACATCATAAGTGCTTACCAGGTGGACGGGCCGGAAGATGCCCATGGGTTGCGAGCCTTCGGAAAAGCCGCGTTCGTCGGAGCAACCACCGCAGACCCAGGGAAGGTCTTTGATATTGGCGGGATGATCGGCCTGCACAGCGAGCAGGTTTGGGTGGCCATCGGTATAGATAAGATCGGTCACGTCCAGCGTGAAGGTGGTGCGGCCGCCGGCGTGGTAGCCGGCCTTGCGGCCGTTGAGCCAGACGGTGGCGTAGGAGCCGACGCCTTCGAAAAAGAGGAAGAAACGGCGAGGGCGGGTTTGCGGGGACAGGGACCGGGGAGTAAAGAATGTTTTACGGTACCAGGCGGTGCCGTGGCGGTTGCCATGGCGCAGGCGGCGATAGCCGTCGTAGTCATCCCAGTTGTGGGGAACATCCACGGTTTTCCAATTTTTATCATTGAAAGAACCGGATTCGAAATGATCCAATGAATGGAGGTTGCTGTCGGTGGCGATGGTACGCCAGTGATCGTTGAGCAATACATCGGCGCGCGGGGATTGGGATCGGGCCAACAATACCACGACAAGAAGAAGTCCTGTTAAAATTACTTTTGAACGCATTGCTAAAAAACCAGCTTGTACCTTTTTCCCTTTAGGGTAGTTAATTGTTTACTTGTTTTTTCATATTTCACGGTGCAGTTGCCGCCGGCGGTGGAAAGCAGGTCGGCCGACAACAATTTGCTATTCTTCCATTTTATGTCCAGCACAAAACCGCCACGGGCGCAGATACCTTTTACTTCACCTTCGGTCAATGCCGTGGGTAAGGCCGGTAAAAGCTCGATACAACCGTCGTGGCTTTGAAGCAGCATTTCGGCGATACCGGCGGCGGCGCCAAAATTGCCGTCGATTTGAAAGGGCGGATGGGCATCGAACATATTGGTGTAGAGACCTGCTTTTTCTCCGCCACCCTCACCGGCGGGACTGAGCAGGCGGCTGACCAGGCGCAGGGCATGATTGCCGTCTTTGAATCGGGCCCAGAGGTTGATCTTCCAGGCTACGCTCCAGCCCGTGCCGCTGTCACCGCGAAACAGGAGCGATTGCCGCGCCGCCCGCATATCTTCCGGGTTGTTCTTCCAGGTTATATCCGCACCGGGATAGACACCCCAGAGATGGGACACATGGCGGTGATGGTCGGTGGTATCGTCGATGTCCTGCAACCATTCCTGCAACTGGCCATATTTACCGATTTGATTGGGCGCTATCTGCCGGTAAGCATCTTTCAGTTGCTGGCGGAGACCTACGTCGGTATTCAGTATTTGCGAAGCAGCGATACAGTTGTCGAACAGCTGGCGGATGATTTGATGATCCATCGTGGGGCCGGCCACGAGGCCACCATGCTCCGGTGAATTGGAGGGTGTGCTGATCAGCCAGCCGGTGGCAGAATCTTTTACGAGGAAGCTGAGAAAGAAGCGTGCCGCCTGCCGCATCACGGGGTATTGCTGTTCGAGAAAATGTTTATCGTGGGTGAACAGGTAATGCTCCCAGAGCTGCTGGCAAAGCCAGGCCCCGCCACTTACCCAGATGCCGTGGTTGGAGGCATTGATGGGGGCCGTGCCACGCCAGAGATCGGTGTTGTGGTGCAGTACCCAGCCGGGAGCGCCGTAGTGTTCGCGCGCGGTGGCTTTACCGGTTTCCGACAACTCGTCTATAGCGGCCACCAACGGAGCCGTACAAGCGGAAATATTCAGCAGCTCCGCGGGCCAGTAATTCATTTCGAGATTGATATTGGTGGTGTATTTACTGCCCCAGGGCGGCGTAAGCTCATTGTTCCAGATGCCTTGCAGGTTGGCCGGCTGGCCGCCGGGACGGGAGGAACTGATAAGCAGATAGCGGGCGTATTGCACGAAAAGGCTTACCAGGCCGGGGTCGGTCGCAGGGGTAAAGTTCGCAATACGCGCATCCGTGGACAGGGATGCGTTTTTGCCTTCGCCCAATTGTATCGAAAACCGGTGGAAATACTGCCGGTAGTCGTTGATATGCGCAGCCCGGATCGTTTCATAGTTACTGTCGCGCTGCACGACTGTTTGACAAGCGGCTTCGGGCTCACCGGATATATCTTTATAGTTTTTGAAGTTGGTAGCAGCCGCCAGGTAGAGCGTTGCTTCATCGGCATGGCTGATAGAGAGTTTATCGTTCGTTACGGCGATGGCGCCCTGCTGCGTGGAGGCCTGCAGGTAAGCCACGCCTTTGAGCGCACCATCCCGCACCTGCACGTACAAGGCAAGGGTATGATCGTTTATCCGCCGGGTGGTAAAACCGGCATGCGGCGAGCCAAACAGTGCATGGAAGCTGATATTGCCCGGGCTATTGGCGGACAGGTGTATGACGATGGTTTGCGCGGGGGCGCTGGCGAAGTATTCACGGGTGTATTGTACTCCATTGCTTAGATAAGAAGTTTTGGCGATGGCATTATCAATATCCAGTTCACGTTTATAATTGGTGACAGGACCCTGTTCTGTAAACTGCAACCAGCAATCGCCAAAGGGCTGGTAACTGGCTTCGTATTGGGGAAAAGGGGGCGGCCGGTCATCCTGTATCCAATATTTCCAGGTAGAGGGCAGGTGCAGTGTTTTTTTGGGCTCCCCGGCAGGATATAGAAAAAAGGCGCCTTCTTTTCCCTTGACACCTACAAGACCACCTTTATCAAAATAGTTTATCACCTGTATGGACAGGGTATTTTTTCCCGGGACACATAACGCAGCGGGGATCGTATAGGCTCTTTTACTGGTGCCTTCCGTTTCTCCTATGCGATGGCCATTGATATACGTAATATCGGCGTCGCGGATACGGCCGAGTTCAAGTACCAGGTCCCTACCCTCCCATCCTGCAGGGAGGTCGAACGAGACGCGGAACCAGACGGCGCCGTCCAATCCTTCGAGACCGGCGGCTTCCCAACCGTTGGGCATGGGCAGGGCTATCGTCTTCCAGCTGGCATCATCATAACCCGGCGCGGCGGCAGCGGTATCTTTTCTTATTTTCTCCCGCCAGGCGGTTTTCAGGGCAGGATATTCTTTATCACTGGGGTCTTTGGCGCCCATGAACTGTTGTTCGGCGAGTTCTTCGGCTTCTTTTTGTTTGCCTTCGGCGAGTAGCTGGCGGATGGGTTGCAGGTATTGCACCGCGCCGTTGTGCTGGTATTCGCGCGGGCGGCCTGTCCATAAGGTCGACTCATTGAATTGAATATGGTCGGTATCCACGCCGCCGAACAGCATGGCGCCAAGACGACCGTTGCCTATGGGCAGGGCGTCGGTCCATTGAGAGGCGGGTTGGGGGTACCAGAGTTTCATATCCTGGGAAAAGGATTTCACGGGAGTAAAGACCAGGATAATAAGTAAGTTATATAAACATCTCTTTATCATGTCGTCTATTAATTATCAAACAACCAATCTATGTCTTTTTTTCCCGGTTCGTTCAAACCGGCATCGTAAATATGTATGGGTGCACTATCATTTATAAACCCAAGAACAAGGCAGATGCCTTTACCAAGCGTGAGAGTATGTTCGCCGGCGGGAAAGGAATAGCTGTGGACATTGACGGGCGGCAGTCCGGGCAGTAGCAGGGCGTTGGCGATCTTCGTTTCTGCCTGCCCGTAATCGTTGGCGGAGGCATCGGTTTCAAGTTCGGGCTCTTTGAGGACGTTGACCGTTGTTCGTTGGCCGTTGGCCGGGAAAAAACCTACGAGGATTTTAACGGGTTGCGTGGCGGAAAAGGTTAGAACAGTGCCTTCGCGTTGTTGTTGGGTACGCGAAATACGGAGGGCATTCAGGCCTTCTAACTCGGGTGCGAGGGCTTTGATGGTTAGAATTGTATCTGAAAAGACGGATTGTCCTTTATTCAATGTGTAATATCCTTCCGTATGGTTTAATAAGTTGATGGTGGCATTAGAGAGCGGCAACAGTTTCTGCGAAGCCGAATCGGACAACGGACCACGGACAACGGCCAACGCTTCGAGCGAATCCAGGTTCTTTTTAAAGTTCGCCAGTTCCTTTTCATACACCGGCAGCATTTCCGTCCATGTCTTGAACGTACCGTTGACGCCGCGCATGGGTATTTTGCGTTGCTGGGTTTGCATGCTGTTGGCGTACAGGTAGCTGTTCGCGGTCAGTTGTTGCAGGCGGCGATACCAGTCGAGGCTTTTCTGCAGCAGGGGCATCGCGGTTTGGAGATCGTGCAAATCCTTACTGTATTTGTAGCGCAAAACGCTGAGGGCCGCCATCGCTTTTTCGGCATAGGTATTGGCAAGGGCGTTGTAGCAATCGATATCATTGGCGAGGCGTTTGAACTCTTCCCGGTTTTTGGTGACGCTTTTCACCCGCTTTATCGCTTCCAGCGCCTGCTGGCCATGGGCTATCACTTCATTGGCCACCTGTACGGGTGTTTCGCCGGCATGGGGCTGGTGGTTCCATTCTTTTTCGGCGTATTGAGTGAGCATTTCTCCTTCGGGACCTTCGGACTCATAGAGCAGCGTGAAAAGACCAAAACGGGTTGGATTGATCAATTGCGTCATCAGCATGCCGAGGGTCAGCGTTTGCCGGTTGCCATCGGTAATGCCATAGCGCCGGAGCAGCTTGGGCGCTATCTCACCGCTTTGCTCATACGCTTCGAGGATATGGGCGGCATCGGGCAGGCT
>DASYCT010000200.1:0-24334 GCA_036500065.1 Chitinophagaceae bacterium
CTTAATTTTATATCCAGGGAAATTGAACGCTTGCAATTCACACACGATACATCTACCGTAATAAAAATCAAGTTAGGAGCCGCAAATACTTATGAGCATTTTGTGTGGGTGCTTAACCAGGCTTTAATTTATAAGTTTAGGAGATATATTTTTATGGATGATGCCTTTTACCTGTTGGCTAACCCTCCTCCCGATCCATCCAGGCCCGGCACGATATTTCACCTACAACCTCTGTACTTATAGCCCCGAACGGAGTCGTTGTATATTCAAAACTGTTTGCTTATCCCGCCCCATTATGTCCTAATTTTTCCTTTGCCGTTTCAACTTTGAGCTCTACTTCCACTGAATCCTTCACCCGCAGCCGCACCTTCCCCAGAGTTCGGTAAAGAGTATCCACTTTTACCTCTGCTCCTGTCTTCACCGCCACCAGTGAACTGTCTGTATGCCCGTCAACGACCCGGTGCGCCCGGAACGATTGTAATGCCGTTGTGGTAAAGCCGATGTATTGACGGTCCGGCAGTGAATCGAGCTGCTCAAAGGTCTTTGTATCGATGATGACGGGATAATCAAACTCCAGGTTCTCCACCACATCGTCCCTGCCCGCCATGTGCCCAACCAGTTTCGAGCCCTGCCGATGGAGTTCAATCCCTTCTTCACGGGTATCATCAATTGAAAAGAGCTGCTTGAAATGACCGTCCTGCATGCCGACGAAAGAATTGGTGTAATAGATATCCTCAGCATGCGTCACTATTTGTACAACGAGGGGCTTGAGCTGAAAACTGTCGGTCATATCCCGGATAATATATGTGCAGCCCATACAATCACCCAGGTTACCGACGCCGGCTTCTACTGTATCTGCCTTGCCGGTCCTTTTGTCGATATGTACGAAGTAGGCCGAAGATGCGGAATAACGAGATTCCTTATCAACCTTTCCATCCACCACCACAAACCGGGAAGTCAGCGTGATTACCTGGCCCGGCAGATCCAGCCGGGCTTGCTCTCTATATTTGATTGGAACGCCCGGGTCATCATTGTTGCTGTTGGTATCTTTTGCGGGGACTTTTGCCGTATCCCGGCTGGTTGCGACGGTGTTAACAGGGCCTTTGCAGGACAGAAAGAGAAGAACAACAATGACTGTGATTAAGCGATAAGGCGTTATCATAGAGGCCTAAAATACAAGCCTTTTCTGAGAATTGCAAGACGGCCTGGTACTGCTCTCATTCAAACCAAAAAAACCACCCCTGCGGGTGGCTTTTAACTATATCCTGGTAAACCAGTTTACTGGTGTACTTTCTCTACGGTGTTGAATTTATCCTCGTAGGCTTTTACCTTGTCCTTGTCATTTTTGTTGTCGTAAATGTTGATCAACAGGTCGTATGCTTCTTTGAGGTTCTTTTTGTCTTCGCGTGGAAGTTTGCCCTGTGGTCCGAGGATTTGGTCTACTTTTTCAAAATAAGGAACCGCGGCGTCAAACATTTTGGTGGCTTGTTGGCGCAGGTCATCCTTTTTCTTCAGTTCCTCTGGTTTCAATTTCACGGCTCCTACCGGCTTGATAGCTTTCATTTGCGTGTTAATGTCTACCCCGTGGTTGTAGGATATCTGTCCCAATACCAGGTAAGCACTGGCATTGTTGGGATTGAGCGCTACGACCTTTTTCATATTCTCTTCGGCTTTGCCAATCAGCTCTTCGGCATTGGCCGGACGCTTGGTGATATCCTCATTGTAAGAATACAGGTAGAGTTCCACTGCATAGTTGTACAACGAAGTAGTATCATTGGGATTGTCGCCAATCATTTGCTCGTACTTGATAAACAGCTCAGGCTTGTTGTCTTTGAGCAGTTCCAGTTCATAACCGTTCCAGAAAGGGTCCTTGGGGTACAATGATTTTCCGAGCGACAGGTATTTCTTTGAGCTGGCGGTGTCTCCTTTGCGGGCGTAGTAATCCGTGAGCCATTTGTAAATTTCCACCATGCCCTCGCTGTGCACCCTTGCATCGGCCAGGCGGGTGTAATAGCCGGCGGCTTCATCTTTCTTGCCGTCTTTTTCCGCTGCTATGCCGGTGTACAACACTACGCTGGTATCCAGTTTTACCGTAGTCCATGCTTTTTGCGTCATAAACTCGCTTACCGCCAGGCAGTTTTTGAAGTTGATATACGCCTCTTCATGTTTACCACTATTGAAATCAGCAGCTCCCACCTTGTAATAGGTCTGGTAAATGTCCATGACCGGCTGGTATTTGTCGATTTGCAGCAGGATTTCTTTTTTATCGTCCACGTCGGTGTATGTCTTCAGCGCCTCGAAGGCTGTCCAGCGGGCATCGGGTGTTTTTGCCGCCAGTACGCTGTCATTGGCGATGGCATTGTATATTTTGGCTTTGTAATACCAGGCTTCGCCGTTTTTAGCATTTTTAGAATCGGCCATCACTCCGTCGATTTCAGTTTTTGCCTGTTCCAGCTTGGGTGGTTTGGAAGTGTAATACTCTTTCGCCTTGTCCAGCTTCTGTGCAAACAGGCAAAGACCTACGGCCGCAAATAATGTAGTCAGAAGGACCTTTTTCATTAGTCTTTATTTTTATTGAATTTAATTATGCCTCCGGATGGTTGTCCGTATTAGATGGTTGTTCGTTTTCCGGCGTTGTTCCGGGAGGATTATTTAACATTTCCGCTTCTCCTGCCGCTACGCCGTTTTCATGATTTTCCAGTTCGTCGAGCTTGGTAATGGCCGCAATTTCATCGCCTTCGTCCACGCGAATGAGTTTTACGCCTTGGGTAGCCCTTCCCTGCTCACTGATCCCACCCACCGGCATGCGTATGGTGACGCCGCTGCGGCAGGTGATCATCAAATCTTCTTTTGCGTGTACGTCCAGGATGCCTACCAGCGAACCCGTTTTATCGGTCACGTTGATCGTCTTTACTCCTTTCCCACCCCGGTTGGTCATACGATATTCGTCCACTGGTGTACGTTTTCCAAACCCTTTCTCACTGACTACGAGCACGGTTTTGGCTTTGTCGTCCTTATTTACACATATCATACCAATTACCTCATCGTCCTTGTCGTCTACCTCGATGCCCGCTACGCCGATGGCGCCGCGGCCCGTGGGACGAACTTTTTCTTCGGGGAAACGGATGGCTCTGCCGCTTTTAACCGCCATCATGATCTCGCTGTTGCCATCGGTAAGTTTTGCTTCCAGCAATTCATCCCCTTCCACGATGGTGATAGCGTTTACGCCGGTCTGGCGTGGGCGGCTAAAGTCTTCCAGCAGGGTTTTCTTGATGATACCGTGTTTTGTACACAATACAATATTATGACTATTTACAAATTCTTCGTTCTTTAAATCCTGTACGTCGATTACTGCCCGTATTTTGTCGTCGGGCGGAATCTGTATCAGGTTCTGGATAGCCCTTCCCTTGCTGGTCTTCTCTCCTTCCGGAATCTCGTACACGTTCAGCCAGTAACAACGGCCTTTTTCGGTAAAGAACAACATCGTATGGTGGGTGGAAGCTACGAAAAGGTGTTCGATATAATCCTCGTCCCTCGTTTTCCCCCCAATCACCCCACGGCCGCCGCGGCGCTGTGCCCTGTACTCAGTAGCGGAAGTGCGTTTTATGTAACCAAGATGCGAGATGGTTATTACCACGTCTTCCTCCTTGATCAGATCCTTGATGCGCACCTCGTCGTCGAGATAGGTAATCTCCGATTTGCGGGCATCGCCGAATTTATCTTTTACCTCGTTCAGTTCTTTTTTGATCAGTTCATAGCGCAGGCCTTCGTCGCCGAGCAATTCCTGCAGGGAGGCGATAAGTTTCTGCAATTCTTCGAACTCGCCTTTTATCTTATCCCTTTCCATGCCGGTGAGCCGTTGCAGGCGCAATTCGAGAATGGCCTTGGCCTGGAGTTCGTCCAGTCCCCAGCCCGCGTTGATAAGGGCCTCTTTGGCCGCATCCGGCGTCGCCGAGGCGCGGATAAGGGAAATGACTTCGTCCAGGTGATCCAGCGCTATCAGGTAGCCCTGCAAAATATGCGCCTTGCGTTGAGCTTCCGACAGTTCGAACTGTGCCCGGCGGATCACCACTTCCATGCGGAAATCCACGAATTCGGTGATCATCTCCTTGATGTTCAACACCCGCGGACGGCCTTTTACCAGGGCCACGTTGTTGATACCGTAAGAGGTTTGCAGCTCGGTGAACTTGTACAACTGGTTGATGATCACGTTGGCGATCGCCTCGCGTTTCAAATCCACCACGATGCGGGTGCCTTCCTTGTTGTTGGATTCGTTGTTGACATGGGCGATGCCCTCGATTATCTTTTCGTTGACCAGTTGGCCGATTCGGTCGCAAAGCGCGTCGCGGTTGACCTGGTACGGCACTTCGGTGATGATGATTTGCTCCCTGCCGCTCGGTTTGGAGTCTACGTGCAGCCTGCCGCGCAGCACTACCCTGCCCCGGCCAAAATGCATGCCGGCCCGGATGCCTTCCATGCCGTAGATGATGCCGCCGGTCGGGAAATCGGGCGCCTTGATGTATTGCATCATCTCGTCGATGGTAATGTCCCTTTTTTCGATATAAGCTATACAGCCCTCAATCACTTCCGTGAGGTTGTGAGGCATGATATTGGTCGCCATACCCACCGCAATACCGCTGGAGCCGTTGCTAAGCCATTGCGGGATGCGGGTTGGAAGTACGGTAGGTTCTTCGAGCGAGTCGTCGAAGTTCAACTGGAAATCAACGGTTTCCTTGTCGATATCCGAAAGCATGGCTTCGGCGATACGGTGCAAACGGGCTTCGGTGTACCGCATGGCCGCCGGTCCGTCGCCGTCCTGGCTGCCAAAGTTTCCCTGCCCGTCGATCATCATGTACCGCATGCTCCATTCCTGCGCCATCCGGACCATGGCATCGTACACGGAAGCGTCCCCGTGGGGGTGGTATTTACCCAGTACTTCCCCTACCACGCGGGCCGATTTCTTATGCGCTTTGTTGAAGTGCATGCCCAGCTCGTTCATGGCGAATAAAATGCGCCGGTGAACGGGCTTGAGACCATCCCGGACATCCGGAAGGGCGCGTCCTACAATGACACTCATCGAGTAGTCGATATAGGCCGTTTTCATCTGTTCCTCAATGTTTACGGGAATAATCCGGTTATTATCCTGTGTTTCTTCCGGTAAAAGGTTTTCTTCCATATTAGGTTACTCGTCGTTTAGAAAAATGATCCAGGAATATCGTATGATTTTAAGGCTGTTTTCGGCCCTTGTCTGGGGATGGCAAATCTAGCTTTTTTGAGCTGTAAAACCTGCGAAAAACAAGGTTTTTTGGGCCTGTTTTATCCACGAATGTGAATAGAGGGAATTATGGCTTTTTATAACTTTTTCTTCACCAGGTTTGGCTTAGAATTGGCGGCGTTGTACCTTAGAGGTAGCTTAACAAGCTTACCTCCGACCCAATATCTTACGCTTTCCACTATTTCTGCCCTTTTAAGCAATCCACCGTCCTTATGATTTCATTCTGTCATTAATCACATGTGCAAGTTATGAGTAGCTATCGTTTATTGCGTAGCAACAAAGAATCGGGCCCTTTTTCCCAGGAACAAATCATCGCACTGGGTTTTAAACCCTATGATCTGATATGGGTTGAAGGGAAAAGTGCAGGCTGGCGTTACCCGGGAGAAATTCCCGAACTGGTGGCCTATGCGCCGATGGTAGAAGAACAACCTTACGACCGTTTCTTTAAGAAACCGGTGGTGCCTGCCCGTGGTACGCCCCTCCCGGAAACCTTGCTGGCAGCGGGTTCGCAGCCAGTAGCCCACGAAACGTTTATCTCCGAACCTCAACGGCCCGCCTATACGCCTGCTTCATTGCAACTGGTGGGCAAACATATTCACGTTACACTTCCTTCCGGCAATACGCTTAATGTGACCACTGTTTCCAACCGCAGGGAACAGGTGGCGGATAACCCGGTACAACATACTACGGAAGAAAAGAAGCCTTCTTTTTCCGAAAGCATTTCACAGGTTTCGCTTACGCCTGTAATGGAAACCGTGGCGCCTGTAAAAACCGCCAGGGCCATCGGGGCGGATGAAAACGAAGCCAGCAGTTATTACCCGGTACAGTCCCCGGCTTCTTCTTATTCCTGGACTACGCTGGTCGGGCTAATCACCGGGATTGCCACCCTGGTAGGCCTGGGGATAATGATAGGATTGTCGATCAACCGTACAAAACCCGGGGAGGCCCGTACCGACGCCCCCGCCGGGCAGGAAACACAGCAGGTAGCGGCAGCCCCGGTCGTCACAGAACCGGCGAATAGCCCTGCAACCGGGTCCCTCGGCACCGATAAAAGCCTGGTGGCGACCAATACCCCGGTGGAATCCCAACCTCCGGTATCGGCTCATACCGAACCCCAGCCTGTTGTCCGTAAGGATGCCGGGAACGGTCACCAGAAATCAGCTTCCACTACCAAAAAAGATATAAGCCAGCTTCCTGCAAAACCCATCGATAAACCGGGATCGGGAACAGACCCCATCGCCAAAGAACCGGTAATCGTTCACCCGGGGCCGGCAGAAGCAGTCCCGGCCGTCAATCTCGAAAAGCAGGTGAATATCGTCACCAACGGCTATAAAGTGGGCGCATTTGGGGGCATTTCCGGTTTGCAATGCACGCTGGTCAATGATTCAAGATATGCCCTGGAGACGGTGGAGGTAGAACTTCAGTATATCCAGGCCAACGATAAAGTCTACAAAACCGAAACGCTTTCCTTCCGCGATGTGGCCGCAGGCGCGCAAATGACGATCAATGCGCCCAAAAGTTCGCGGGGCATTAAGATCATAAGCCGCATTGTGAAGATCAATTCAAAAGAACCCGGTCTCGCAGGGATTACGGTTAAATCGTAAAACGCACGATAGTTCCTTTCTGTGTACCGGCTACCGGCCTGGTTCACCTGATATATATTACCGGATACAGCATTTTTATAATGTATTACAGGAGCCTGTTAAATCAACGTTTTCAGGTTTAATTCCTGTAATTTGCAGGTATTTAAGTGTTAAGATGGATAAATTGATTCTTCTTTTTGGCGCCGGCAAGTCAGCCACCTGCCTGATTGATTACCTGGTGAAAGAAACGGCTTTGGGACAATGGAAACTACTGGTGGCCGATGGGGACCTCGCATTAGCCCAATCCAAAACGGGCAATAACTACCATGCGACAGCCGTGTTGGTCAATGTAGAGGACGATGCCGCGCGCAAAGCCCTGGTGCAAAAAGCCGATATTGTCATTTCCCTGCTCCCTCCCGCCCTTCACTATCTCGTGGCAAAGGATTGTATCGAATGCAATAAAAACCTGCTCACTGCTTCCTATGCCGATGAGCGTATGAAGGAACTGGAACCGGAAATAAAACGGCGCGGTCTCTTATTTCTGTGCGAAATGGGGCTCGACCCCGGCATTGACCACATGAGCGCCATGCAGCTCGTACACCATATAAAAGACCAGGGCGGCGAAGTGACCTCGTTCAAATCACATTGCGGCGGACTGGTAGCGCCCGAAAGCGACGACAATCCCTGGCATTATAAAATAAGCTGGAACCCACGCAACGTGGTGCTGGCAGGCAAGGCGGGAGCTGTTTTCAAAGACAAGGGACAACTGGAACAGGTAAAGTATGAAGAACTGTTCGATCCTTCCCGCGTGGTAACGATCCCCGACACGGGTTTGCTGGCGTGGTACCCTAACCGTGACTCCCTGGGATATATTTCGCTTTACCAGTTGGAATCGGCTGAAACCTTTATCCGCACTACCCTGCGCTACCCCGAGTTTTGCTTTGGGTGGAAACACATCGTGGAGCTGAAGCTGACGGATGAAACGCCTGCCTACGATACCGACGGTATGACCCTGCATCAATTCTTCCAGCTTCATTTCGAAAAACACGGTTTTTCCGAATGGATGCAAAAACAATTGATCGGGAAGTTCGACCAGACCCGCCAGTTGCTGGAAAAGCTGATGCAGTTGATGGAAGCGGAAGAAAAAGCCAATCCCGACGAAAAACAATCCATACAGGAGTTTATGATGGTGGACGAAGAAGGCAGGCTGGAAGACGTCAATCTCGAAGACGTAAAGACCTCTGCCGCTGCTACGGTGGCCGGCCAGATGCACGAAGCCAACCTGGCCATGAAACAGTTGTTTTTCCTCGGGATGGACGACAATGATACATTTATCAATAAAGGCTGGTGCAGCGCCGCCGATGTATTGCAACTGGCGCTGGAAAAAAAGCTGGTGCTCCGGCCGGACGACAAAGACATGATCGTCATGCTGCATGAAATCGAGTACCGGATACAGCAATCACGCTTTGGCGTTCACAGCTACCTGGTAGTAAAAGGGGAAGACAACCTGCGCACCGCCATGGCAAAGACCGTGGGCCTTCCGCTGGGCATCGCCGCCAAACTGATCCTGCAGGGAAAGATAAAGGAAACCGGTTTGCACATACCTGTTATACCCTCCATTTACGAGCCCGTGTTGCACGAACTGCAGAACCACGGCATCGCTTTCCAGGAAAAAATATCCGTTATACCATAGGCAGCAACGGGTGTTGCCCCATGAGTATGCTTTGTACATCATTTGGTTCCAGCCCGCTCCAATTGGTAAGGATGCTGGCATACAATGAACGGAAATCGTGTTGCATCGGTATATTGTCGTTGACCGTGGCCGTTGCAGGCAGCGTGGGATTCACCCCGATAATACCCGGCTTGATGGCATGGCCAAAATAAAATACCGGTGCAGCCGCGCCGTGGTCGGTGCCACCACTGGCATTGCTTTTTATCCGGCGGCCGAACTCCGAAAACGTCATTCCCATTACCCGTTGCTGAATTTGCAGGAACTGGAGATCGTCCATAAAAGCGCCGATAGCTTCGGACACACGCGCCAGCAGCTTTGCATGCGTGCCGGTGGTAGTATCGGTGGTTTCGGTTTGTTTGGCATGTGTGTCAAAGCTGCCGGTATTGACCATGTACACCTTTGTTTTTAACCCTCCCCCTATCAGTCTTGCCACGATCTTCAACTGGTCGGCCAGCGGGTTCTTCCCCGCGGCCGGGTATTTGGAGGATTGCTGCGGCACTTTCAGCGCGGCGGTCTTGATAACCCCGGCGTACTGGTCCGTTTTCAAGCTCATTTCTTCAATATAATCCAGTTGCTCGCCCCAGCGGCTGTTACTCTCCACGTTCACCTTGCCCTCGATTAAATTATAAAAACTGGAAGGATTGCTGATGGCAAGACCCATGGTAAAAGCTGGTCCCTGGAAGGTAGACGATACCACCGAACCTACCTGTATGGCCAATGGATCGGGCATGGCGGCATTGGGATAGTTGTCGGGAAATCCCTGGTACACATTGCCAAGGTATCTTCCCGCCCAGCCGGTATTGACCACTTTATCGCTGTCGGCCCCCGTCATCCATATATCCGTGGCCCGGAAATGCGAGAAATTGGGCTTGGGATAACTCACGGCCTGCACGATGCCGAGTTTGCCGTCGTTGAACAACTGCTGCAGCCCGGGCAGGGCCGGGTTGAGGCCGGCGCCATCATAGCCGTTGAGGCGGAGTATCTTATCTTCCGGCAGCGCAATATTGCTGCGGGCTGCCATATAGGCGCTGTATTGATCGAGGGGTATAACGGTATTGAGCCCGTCATTTCCACCAGCCAGTTGTACCAATACCACTACCCGGTCGTCGTTCATATAGCGGCTCAGCGCATGCATGGCCGGTGTTCCGGCAAGGGCGCGAAGCGATATGCCGTTCAGGAAAGCCGGGAGCATGACGCCCGCGACGGTATTTTTGAGGAAGTCTTTTCTTTTCATAATCGTTTGTTTTATGAGCCCGGGGGTGAGCCGCCCCTGTAGGGCGACCCACCGTTTGACCATTTAACTCAACACAACTGGTACTGCGGCAAATTCATAATATATTTATACAAGTTGCGCAGTTTACTGGTCACATCTTTTTTATTGGCCGCATCCTCCGGGTTATTGATCATCTTCTGCCAGGCATCGGTCCAGTAATGATCGCTCATCATCCCCTGTAGCCCCGACAACAGGATGCCTTCTTTCATGTATTTCTTTTCCTTTTCGGGTATATCGATTACGTACAACAATTGTATTGACTCATTGATCAGCGCGTCCGGGTTGCCGGGGTCCGACAGGCTTTGAGCAAACTTATACGGGTCGGCCAGCAGTTTTACCGGGCCGCGTGCAAAGCCATAGCTCAACATGCGATCGGTAAACTGGTTGCGTTTGGGCAGCGTATCGGAATTGATCCAGATTTTATCGTATTGCGGTTCCTGGTACCAGGCCTGCCAGCCGGCTACGTTGGGCGGGTCACCGATGCTTTGCTGCATCTGCGCAGCCGAATTATGGATGTTCAGCCAGAACCCATAGCAATCAACATAACTGCTGCTATCCGGGAACGATACATGGTATTCGCGGCAAAGCCCCACGGTGAAATCGGCCGGGCTTTTGATGATCCCGCCGATATTGCCGGGATCAAAGAAGTGGCGACTGGAAAGCAATTCTTTCAGTACCGGCTTTATTTCATAATTGTTTTTACGGAATGTTTTTGCCAACGGCTCAATGATGTTCTTTTCCGTGGCATCGTCTACCTGGTGGTACACAAAAAAGCGGTACAGCTTGCGACAGATAAACCGGGACACTTCTTCCTGTGCAAAGATCATTTCGAGCATCTCCTCGAATTCCTGCTGGCCGTCCTTTCCCTTTCTTCCCCGGATAAGTGTATTGGCATAGAACGCCGAAAACTGCTTGTCGTTTTCATCGTGCCGGTTCCCGTCAAATATGCCGTGCGACTCGGGGAGTACCTTATTTTCTATCCTGAATCCCGTGAGCACCCGGGCAGCCGCTTTTACATCAGCTTCGGTGTAATGGGAGCCCGGCCCCTTCCCTACCGTAAACAATTCCTGCAGTTCCCTTCCGTAATTTTCGTCCGGCGCTTTTTTGGAGCTGGCATTCCCGTTAAGATATTTGAGCATGGCCGGGTCGATGGTGATGGCCCTTACCATGTCTTTGAAATTTCCCAACGCATATTGGCGCAGCAGGGTATTGTGCTTGTAGATAAACAACGGATTGTCGATTACATTGGTTTCGGTGGCAAAATGATTGTGCCAGAAAAGCACCATTTTCTCCCGCAGCGTGCGATGCTGGTTGATCATCAGGCCGAGCCACCAGGCTTTCAGCGAATTTCTCCGGCGGCCGGAGTTCATGCCGTTGAGTTTGGTGGCCGTTATCCATGTTTGCCCCGGCTGTATTTCTTCGTCGGAATATTTGTCGTCGTTGTAATTATTTACGGGAGGCTCTGGCGTTGCTTCTTCTGTGTCGAGCAGTTCGCGGATGGATCTTCGAAGTGATTTGGAAGCAAAATAATCGATGTCTTCCCTGGTGGCGCCGAACATCGTGCGTTTGAGCAGGTGCCTTGCCTGTTCGTGGGTCCACTTGCCTTTGTATTTTTTAAGGTTGCTGCTTATCGCCGGTATTTCCATAAAGATTCGATTTAAAGAATATCTCCTGCCGGAATCCAGCCTAATATAAGCAAACTACTTACCATGTTGAGGCGGGAAATGTAAACCAAATGTTAAGCGGTCGGAAATAGCTCCTGCAGGGCTTTTTTAAGATCTTTTATTCCTTCCGTAGCCGGTTTTTCGACGGCCGTAAGATTACGTACCGAAGTGGTGTACGGCACTTTTTTATCGATGATAAACTTCTTTATCTCGCGGGGCGCATAGTTCACCAGTCCCGCAGCGGGATAGACCAGCAGCGAGGTGCCGGCCACCACGAAAATATCGGCTTCGTTGACAATCGGTATGGCCGCTTCTATCATGGGCACGGGTTCTTCAAACCATACGATATGAGGACGGAGCTGCGCCCCGTCGGTTGCCAGGTCGCCCAGTCGTATATCGCCTTTTATATCGTAGATAAGCGTTTCATTGCTTTCGCTCCGCATTTTGAAGATTTCGCCGTGCAGGTGCAGCACCTGCGAAGACCCGGCGCGTTCGTGCAGGTCGTCGATGTTCTGGGTGATGATGTGTACGTCAAACTCTTTTTCCAGTTCCGCCAGCCCGTAGTGCGCGGCATTGGGTTGCGCATCCAGTACGTTTTTACGCCGGTAATTATAAAATTCCAGTACCCGTCCCCGGTTCTTTCTCCAGGCGCCGGGCGTAGCCACGTCTTCGATGTTGTACCCTTCCCAAAGACCATCGCTGTCGCGGAAGGTTTTTAACCCGCTCTCCGCACTGATGCCCGCGCCGGTGAGTACAACCAGTTTCTTTTTAGCCATACTCAAAAATAAGCAAAATAACCCCACCGGTTATTCCGCTGTGCAGGGATAGCCGGTGGGGTGAATAAGAAGCATTTATTGCTTTTTTACGGGGGAAGGTTTGAGTTTTCTTATGACCATCCAGCCGGCGAAAAGACCGAGCCATAAGGGCCAGAGAGAAATAATAAATATAAATACTTCTCCAAACCAGGCAAGCCCGGATTTGAATGATTCCGCCAGCCGCGAACCATAAGAAGGCGCGGCAGAGGCCGTGTTGGCGGCAGGGTTCAGTACCTGGTAATAGGTAAGATTGATCGTGCTCCACGAAGATGCATGGGAAAGATATTCCAGTCTTCCGGCAGCACCTTCCTCCTGCTCCTGTATTTCATCAATATGGCTTTGTACTTCCAGTATCTCGTCCATGTTCTTCGCCTGTTTCAAAAAATCCATGTAGCGGTCCCGTATCCTTTTTTTGGCTTCCATCCTTGACCGCGTATCCACGGTCTCGGTCGTAACATCCTCCGAACTGATCTTCTTTTCCACCAGCGTTTCATTGGTGGGCACCAGCCGGGCGACGGCATCGTCGAACCGGTCCACCGGCACCTTGATCGTGATGGTGTTTTCGATTTTATAATCCGTTTGATTCTGATCCTCGCCCGCGACATATCCGCCTGTTTCTTTTACCCCGGTATGCAGCAATTCGCTGAATGTTTTATAGTTTTTTACTTCCAGGGTGATCGTGGCCGTTTTAATTATTTTCTTGTCCCAGTTTTCGTTCGGGCTGCTTTTGCCTGAAGGCGCCTGTATTTTTATATTACCCTCTGGAGCGGCAGAATCGGTCGCCGCATAGCTTACCTGGGCCATATCTCCTGTTTTGAAGCTGCTTACATTAGCCGGTGCAGGAGAATTCCCGGGATTCTTATCTGCTGACCGTTGGTTACAGGCAATAAAAATCAATGGCAGCAATGCTGCCGGTACAAGACGCGACAATTTCATGGTAGTGTTTTTTAGAGTGACTGGTAAAGAGATGCTGAAATAATAACTATTACATACGCGATGTAAAAAATAATTCCCGGGGATGAATGGATTTGAGATTGATACGGTCTTCCTGCAAAAAGTAACCCTTGCAGGTTGTTAAAATAAAAGAACAGGCCCTGTAACCGGTAACAAGTTCCGGTTACAGGGCCTGCCTGTTTTAGGGTTTAAGGATGCTATTTATAAAATAGCGGGTAGTCATTTATTCTCTTTTGATGATAAGTTTTTCCACTGCGCTGAATACCGTTGTTTTTACGTTCACGTAGTACAGGCCGGAAGAATACTTGCCGAGGTCGTCGATGCGTACGAAGTTTTCACCGGCATTCAGTGAAAGGTTTCTCCGTGCCAGCAGGCGGCCTGTATTGTCGGTAAGGTCTATGGTGGTCACCGTTGCCACGGTGCTGTTTATCTTCAGGGTCGTGTACTGATCGGCCGGGTTGAGGAATATATGCAGGCTGTTTTCCAATCCACCGGTAAGATTCACGCTTCTTGTGTCACTGTAATGCACGGTACCGTCGTTGTATACAATCTTCAGGCGGTAGTACGAAAAACCCTGTAGCGGCGCATCGTCCGTCGAGCTGTAACCATAAACACTTATGGAATTGGACTGGTAAGCATCCACCGATGCAAGACTGTCCCATTGCAGGCCGTTGATGCTGCGTTCTACGTTGGTACGCAGGATGCCGGGGAATGTATTTTCCTGCCATTGCAGGTCAACCGCTTTGCGGCTGTTCATAGACGCGGTAAACGATAATAAATCCTTTCCAAGCAGGGCGCCCATTACAACAGGGTAATCCTCTACTTCACCATTGGAGAAATAGCCGGTCATATTATTGACGGTCATGCCATTGGATGCTGAAGTAAGACGGACACGCAACCATGTATTGGTATTCGTGGTATAGGGTACCCACATGGTCCAGCTCAGCGGCACCAGTTGCATCGAAGCGCTGGAAGGCACTGTAATGGACCGGCCCTCACCCGGGTCATATACCCCGTTAAAGTTCCAGTCAAGCCATGCCACCATCGTAGCAGTGGCGCCGGTGTTATTATATACGTTTACGCTAATGGAATAAGTAGTGGTGCCGAAATAATCCAGCGAAGGCGCTGCGCCCATGCCGTCATCGTTGGCATCGCCATTCACAGTGCCCGTTTTGCTCCAGGTGGCGCCAATGCTGTTGCCCAGTTTCAGGTTCACGTCTTTTTCGTGGTTCGCTGGTTCGCCGGACGCATCGTAGGAAGCAGGTGCATCCCCGAAATCGCTTTTGGGGTGATATGCTTCCGCCGCATCGCCGAGGTTGGGAATAGCGGGGCTGTAGGCCGGGTTCGATACAATATTGAACTGGGTGCCGATGGTGCCGTCTTCATTGTAGATGGCTACATTCGGAACAAAGCCATTGGCTATATCAGCACTCAATGCATACATATTACCCGCCCAGTCCTGCGTTATTTCTCCCAGTTCAAAACCGGGACCAGCATAAATGGTAGCCAGCCCGGTGCTCATATTGAATTGGTACATATCCGGGTCATTGCCTGAATTGTCCGAGTCAAATAAAACACCGTCTTTGATGGAGAAATCACCCCAGGCGTGCAGCAACCCTGATCCATCATCGGTTGGTAACGCATAAGCCTGGCACGCGCGGTAAGGCACGTTACTGCCATTGAAGTCTATCCGCCATATAATAGACTCACGGCCGGAAGTACTATTGGAGTTCGTTGTCTGCAACCCGAGGTACAGGCTTCCATTATAAAAGGCAGCGCCGCCGGACTCTACTCCCATCGCCGAAGAAGTTGGAATACCGATGCTATTGATATCCGCTAAAACGGTGCTGATGGTTTCTGTATTAAAATCATATTTTTTAAGCGAACGGTTGGAGCCGGGTGTGGCGGTACCGTTGGAAACATAATATAAAAATTTGTTGTAGGGGTCGTACGCCATGGAATTAATATAAGTCGCAACGGCCGCATCGGTAAATATCGCTTTCGTATTGCCGGTAGCAGGGTCCAGTGCATACACGGTTTTATCCAGCGAATGCAGTATATAAGAAGGCTGACCGGTAAAAGGTTTCGACGTATTGTAATAGTTGGTGGGGAAAGAGCCCGGCGTACAGGCGGTAATATCCGACAACCAGAACGAACCGTTATCGATACTTACGTCACTCCCTGAATTGGTAACGGTGATCGTAACCTGCTTCACGGGGCCGGCCACGTCTACATTAAAAGAGGCGTACACCGCACTCGTGGCAACGTTTCTTCCCAGCCCTGACGAGTTGGGGGTAGACACCGCCTGTGGTGTTGTGGTATGATTGTTGGTTACTGCAAGCGTCTGCAAGGCAGGCGTTCCCAAAGCAGTAAAGTCAATGGATTGAGCGACGCCGGCGCCATTCACCGCTGTCATGTTGACCTGTTGCAGGTTATCTACATCAAACAGGGAAAATTGCAGGTTGGAAACTTCCGCATCGAAGGTTAATACAATCTGTCCGTTGCCGATAAACTGTACGTCTGCGTCGGGTACCGATGTATTTTCGTTTCCATACGAACCGGCTTCACCGGTATGCGTCTGGTTGTCACCGCTGAATGCATTGGCTGCATAGTTATGCGAAATGGCCAGCCGCTGGTTGCCAAAAGCAAAAGTTTGTGTTTGTGCAGCCGCGAGCGATGGAAGATATCCATTGCTGCTGGTGTACTGCGCATTATAGATAAAGAAATCGAGGTAATCCCACTTAAGGGTAAACTTACTATACCCCGCAGGGCATTGTGCGGAAGAAAACTCCGTGATTGTGACGAGTAAGATCACAGGCAGGATGGTTTTCAAAAGATAATGGGTCAGGCGTTTCATTAGTACAGATATTAGGGATTTAATCGAATTATTAGAGACAAATATATATACCGGATTCAAAAAATCTAAGTGTTTACCAACACAATAAATCTGTAAGTACCTATTTACTAGCACTCCCGGGCAAAAAAATCTACAGCTTTTCAGCGTTTTAAACGGGCCTCTTAATTACAGTCAAGATTTTTTTTAATGGACGTTAATATATAAATTGACCGGAATCAACCGATCGGTTGCCGGAGTTTTACGAATCCATGTAAATAACGGATCGAATTCTGTGTCTTTACCGGGATTTTTGCCGGTCCTTCTGCGGAATTAAGCTGGCAGGCTATTATTCTCCTGCAAGCTCAAGAACGATTTCCCATTCCTCGTCGGTCACGGGCTGTACGCTCAGGCGGCCCAGGCGCACCAGGGCCATATTGACCAGGCGTTTATCGGCTTTTATCTGCTCAAGGGTTACCGGCTGCTTTAATTTCCTGTAGGGTATTAAATCAACCACTACCCATGCTTCTTCTTCGGTAGTAGGGTCCTGGTAATATTCTTTGGCTACTTTGGCAATGCCTACGATGGCAAGTCCCTCATTGCTGTGATAGAAGAATACCTCCTCTCCCTTTTTCATCAACCTTAAATGATTGCGGGCGGCATAATTGCGAATACCGTCCCATGTAACCTGTTTGTCTTTTTCGAGTTGCCCCCAACTGTAAACAGAAGGTTCTGATTTTACCAGCCAATATGCCATGTACTATATATTTCGGCGAAGATAAAAAAACTAAGGCTTGTAAATCCAACCATTTCCGTTTGCCGTAACTATATGCGTTGTTTACATGTAACCATAGTTCTACGCCCCGGGAAACTTCTACAAACTTTAACAAACAAACTTTAAAAAGAAAGTCATGAAATGTATCAAAATCTTAGGATTATTCGCTGCAGCAGTTTTTATGGTTAATGCTGTCAATGCACAGGATGATATGAAAATGTCAGGCGACAAAACGGTTACTGTCGGCGGTGCGCCGATGTATCCCTCGAAAAATATCATTGAAAACGCCGTTAATTCAAAGGATCATACCACGCTGGTAGCTGCTGTAAAAGCCGCCGGCCTGGTGGAAACGCTCGAAGGCGCAGGCCCTTTTACCGTATTTGCTCCGACCAATGAAGCGTTCGATATGCTGCCAAAGGGAACGGTTGAAACACTGCTCAAACCCGAAAACAAGGCTACGCTTACCAAAATTCTTACCTATCATGTGGTAGCCGGCAAACTGGATGCAAAGGCCCTCATGGAAAAAATTAAAGCAGGTAACGGTAAGGCAGAACTGCAAACCGTATCCGGCGGCAAGCTCTGGGTATGGATGAAGGGACCCAAAATCATGCTGACAGACGAAAAAGGCGGCATGGCTACCATTACCATCAAAAACGTGTACCAAAGCAACGGTGTGATCCATGTGATTGACCATGTTGTTTTGCCCAAATAATATATAACGGTTGGTGTATAGTGGGATTTTTCACACACAGGCCTGCCCTTTCTATGGTGGGCCTATTTTATTGCCGGAAGGGTGAGCCGCCCCGGAAGGGCGACCCACCCTTCCGGCATTTGAAATTTCCGTAACTTCCCCCAGTCATGAAACGAATCGTCAAAAAACACCCCCTCGCCATTCGCTGGTTTCACTGGATCAATTTCCCGGTGCTGGCCATGATGATCTGGAGCGGTCTGCTGATTTACTGGGCCAATGATGTGTATAAAATCGGCTTTGGCGACAAGACCCTGCTCAAATTCTTTCCCAAAGGCTTCTATGATGCCCTGCATGTGCCCTACCATCTCGGCGAAGGCATGTCCTACCATTTTGTTTTTATGTGGCTTTTCTTTATCAACGGGCTGCTGTATGTTCTCTACACGGCTTTTTCAGGCGAGTGGCGCTACCTGCTGCCGGGGAGAAAGTCGTTTAAAGAGGCCTGGCAGGTATTACTGCATGATCTTCATATCCGCAAGACTGCGCCGCCACAGGCAAAATACAACGGGGCACAGAAAATTGCTTATACGGCCATCGTGGTTATGGGGCTAGGGTCGCTGGTCACCGGTCTTGCCATCTACAAACCCATTCAGTTCAACTGGCTTTGCTCGCTTTGCGGCGGGTATGAGATGGCCCGTATTCTCCATTTCGCCCTGACAATCGGTTATTGCCTGTTCTTTATCATTCATATCGTGCAGGTGATCCTCGCGGGATGGAATAATTTTCAAAGTATGATAACCGGTTTCGATGTGCTGCCTTCCAGTGAACCCGGTAAGAAAGAAACGCCTGTCAACTAAATAAATAGCCTTTTATGGAGCAGGAACTTGTTATCACCCGGAAACAATGGCGACGTAAATCCATCTTCGCCTTTGTCATTTTTTTTGTGCTGATGGCAGCGGGTATATGCACCTGGATGTATGTAAAAAACCTGCCGCCGGATAACGGGCTGTTGGGCGGTGTGCAGCCACCCTTGCGCAAAGTGCTGGATCTTAATGGAAGCATTTTTGGCAAAGCGCTTCACAACCAGCGTCTTGCAAAGGCCTATCCCCTCTCGGCCGCCGTGCGCCATCCCCGGGTAAATGGCAATATAGGCATGGGCAATGATTTTGATACGGCCGATTGGAGACTGTATGTGATTAAGTCGGCAGGCGATACCCTGGCGCTGACGCTGGACGATATAAAGAAACTGCCAAAGACGGAAATCGTGTTCGACTTCAAGTGTATCGAAGGATGGAGCCAGGTGACCCATTGGGGCGGCGTTAAATTCAGCGATTTTATAGCTGCTTATGGACTCAACAGCGAGTCGTCCATGCAATACGTAGGGATGAGCACGCCCGACAACGAATATTATGTCGGCATCGACATGGCCAGCGCCCTGCATCCCCAGACCCTGCTATGTTATGAAATGAATGGCAAACCACTGCCGATGAACCAGGGCTTTCCCCTGCGCATGATTATTCCCGTTAAGTATGGTATAAAAAGCATCAAGCGCATCGGCACCATGTACTTCGATAATGAACGGCCGCCTGATTATTGGTTTGAACGCGGCTATGATTATTATTCGGGATTGTAGCTATACCCCCGCCAATACATCCGCCAAATGCAGGGTTTTCAGCTTTACCCCCTTGTACCGGATATACCCGTCGATATGCATGAGGCAGGAAAGATCGGTCGATATAATGTATTCTGCACCCGTAGCCAGTGCGTTGGTCACTTTCTGGTCGGCCATGCTCGTGGAGATGGATTCGAATTTTACGGCAAAGGTTCCACCGAAACCGCAGCAGGTTTCCACATCATTCATCTCGACAAGCTCCAGTCCTTTCACCTTGCTAAGCAGTTGGCGCGGCTCCGTTTTTATTTTACACTCGCGCAGCCCGGCGCAGGAATCGTGATAGGTGGCCTTGCCGGGTAAGGATGCACCGAAATCATCTATGTGTAATACATTGACAAGAAATTCCGACAGTTCGAATGTCCTTTTCTGTAAATCCTTTACTTCGTTGTGATGGGATGAATTATCAAAGAGTTTGGGATAATAGTTTCGTATAAAGCCAACGCAGCTGGCGCTGGGAGCCACCACATAATCCGCACCGCTGAAGTCTTTGAGAAACTTGGTGCAAACCTGCCGGGCATCGTCCCAGAAACCCGCGTTAAAAGCAGGTTGCCCGCAACAGGTCTGGTTGGTATTGTATTGCACCGTGCAGCCCGCTTTCTCCAATACCTTCACCATGCTGAACGCCGTTTGCGGGTACAACTGGTCTACAAAGCATGGGATGAATAGCTGCACATTCATGGCTCATGTCTCTTTTTAAACCCCTGCTGCAGGGCTATCATCTTCAGCGCTGTGATCGCCGCTTCTTCGCCCTTGTGGCCGTGCTTGCCACCTATACGTTCATCGGCCTGCTGCTGGTTGTCGACCGTCAGCACGCCAAAAATACTGGGCACCGGCAGGCTGAGGTTCAACTGCAGGATGCCATCGGTGACGGCCTTGCATACATAATCAAAATGCGGGGTATCGCCGCGGAGTACGCAGCCCAGGGCGATAAAAGCATGGGGGCGATAATCCCAATAGCGGGCGGCTTCCCAATAGCTTTTTATGCCAAAGGGGATTTCCACCGCACCCGGGACTGTCACCAGTTTCGTCTTTATGCCTTCCCGATCCAACACTTTCCGGCATCCTTCTTCGAGCTTGTCGACGATGGCGGCATTCCATTCGGTACGTACTATCACAACACAGGCATCCTTCGGTAGAATGCCTGTATTGTTGTCAAATAATTTACTGTTGCTGCTGTCAGCCATATAGATTTGAATTACTCCACTGAGCCAAGTCGTCCGAGGTATTTGTCAATATCGTAGTCCTTGAACTGGGGATATTTTTCTTTAATGAGTTTGTACATTTCGATGGCTTCCTGGTTTTTGCCCATGCTTTCATACAGGTAGCCCGCACGGAATAAATACTGGGGGCTGTTGAAATCGTCTTTTTCAAACAGGGTGCCGGCCTCTTTGTACAGTTTGGCGGCTTCTTCTTTCTTGCCGGACTCGCTGTAGGCGTCGGCCAGCAATGATTTGGCGCGGGCTTCTATCAGCGGTTCGGAACTCGAGAAATCATTGAGCTGTTTGGCGGCATTGGTAAAATCACCGAGCTTGAGGTAACAGCTTCCGGCATAGAAATGCGCCAGGTTGGCTGCTTTGGTGCCGCTGTATTTACTGATCACTTTCAGGAAACCGGCGTTCATATTATCGCCTTCCAGGGCCAGTCTTACAGAGTCGATCCGGAACCAGGCTTCTGCGGGGAAGAGGGCTTCCTGTGCTTTTAGCTCGTTGGGCTCGGATACAAAATACTTATACCCGAATATGGCGCCTGTTACTACAATAATGATGGCAACACCGATGGAAACCTGTTTGCCGTATTGAGCCCATGCCCCGACTACTTTCTCAAGCGGGTCTGTTGCTTCGGGCTGGGTGCTCACTTTTTTATCAGTCATGATCTGTTGCGTGTTTTAAAATTCAGTGGGGTTTTAGTCAACGATAAAGGGATAGTGCTGATCCACATACACATCTTTCAATACTTCATCATCATTCGGCCAGGGGCTTTCATCTGCAAATTTCACCGATTCATTTACCACGCCTTCGATGCGTTTGTTGATGGCATCCAAATCAGCCTGGGTAGCGAATTTACTTTTGAGGATGGTATTCTGAACCTGTTGTATGGGGTCGCGTTGTTTGTATTCTTCCACTTCTTCCTTGGTTCGGTATTTCTGCGGATCGGAGATGGAATGCCCTTTATAACGATAGGTTTTTATTTCCAGCAACGTAGGTCCGCCGCCTTCACGGGCTCTTTTTACCGCGCGGGTCACGGCTTCATGCACGGCTTCGCAGCTCATGCCGTCTACGGAATCAGCGGGCATTTCAAATGCATCCGCCAGTTTATAAATATCCACTACGTTGGAAGTCCTTTCGACCGAAGTGCCCATCGCGTAGTTGTTGTTCTCGCAAATAAAGATAACCGGCAGTTTCCAGGTCATGGCGATATTGAAGACCTCGTTGACCATTCCCTGGCGGGCAGCGCCGTCGCCAAAGAACGTAAGACTTACATTATCCGTGCCCTTGTATTTTTCTGCAAAAGCCAGCCCGGCGCCGGTGCCGATCTGTGCTCCAACGATACCGTGACCGCCAAAGAAATGGACGTCCTTGCCGAAAAAGTGCATACTGCCTCCTTTACCCTTGGCGCAACCCGTCGCCTTGCCGTATAGTTCGGCCATACAGGCATTGGCATTGATGCCTTTTGCCAGCGCCAGGCCATGGTCGCGGTAAGCAGTGATAAAAGGGTCTTCGGGGCGGGTGGCCGTCATACAACCCGCGGCAATCGCTTCCTGCCCGATATAGGCATGGAAAAAGCCCCGAATCTTTCCGTCCATCTTGTATTTTTCCTCCGCCATCATTTCAAACTGGCGGATTAATTGCATCAGTTCGTACCAGTAGAGGTATGTTTCTTTAGAAAATTTAGTTGCCACGGATAAATTGCTTGGTTTTAAAGGGGGCAAAGATAAGGGGGAAACGGCAATTTTACACACTCATTTTCAGGGGAAAAAGAAGCAGTTGCAGGTTCCCGGTTTCCGGAAACCAGTATCTTGCGCCCTTGTTCTCCTTCACCTCCATATCGCTGTTCCAGTTCAAGAACTACCTCCAGGCGTCCTTTTCCTTCCCGGGGCGCATCACCGGCATCTGTGGGCTCAACGGCAAGGGCAAGACCAACCTGCTCGACGCCATTCATTACCTCTGTTTCACAAAGAGTTATTTCACCAAAAGCGACACCCCCCATGTGCTGGAAGGCGCGCAGGGGTTCCGCATCGCCGGTAAGGTACAGCAGGATGAACGGGAACGCGAACTGGTCTGCATTCTCCGGGAGACCGGCCGCAAGGAGTTTATCGTGGATGGCGAACCCTATGAGCGCTTTTCGCATCATATCGGCAGATTTCCCTGCGTATTTGTTGCACCCGATGATGTACAAATCATCACCGACGGCAGCGAAGAACGCCGCAGGTTTCTCGATACCCTGCTTTCGCAGCTCGATGCCCCCTACCTGCAGCACCTGATGGATTATAATAAAATACTTCAGCAGCGTAACAGTTACCTGAAGGCGCTCGCAGAAAAAAAGACGGCGGACAACAGCCTGCTGGACGTATACGATCTGCAACTGGCCACCCACGGCATCTATGTTTTTGAACAGCGCAAGGCCTTCCTGCAACAATTGCTCCCGCTGGTCAACAGCTTTTATGAAAAAATAGCCGGTAGTACCGAAGCCATCGGCCTGGCCTACGAAAGCGCCCTGCTGCATACCGGTTTTGCCGATTTGCTGCGGCAACGGCGGGAGAAAGATGTACTCCTGCAACGCACCACCCAGGGCCTCCACCGCGATGACCTGCTGATGACCCTGCGCGACAGCCCGTTTAAATCCACGGCATCACAGGGCCAGCGCAAAAGCCTGCTCTTCGCCCTGAAGCTGGCCGAGTTTGAGTTATTAAAAGAAGCGAAGGGATTCCCCCCCGTCCTGTTGCTGGATGATGTGTTTGAAAAACTGGACGAGCGCCGCATGTACAACCTGCTGGACTGGGTATGCGCGCAGAACCAGGGACAGGTGTTTATCACCGACACCCACCGCGAACGGCTGGAAACCGCGTTGATAGAAATGCACCAGCCTTATGATATTATAGAGTTGTAGCTTATTCCTTACCTTTACGCCATGGGCGAATACTCTCTTGGTGAGGCTATGAATAAATTCATCCGGACCAGCCGGCTGAAAGGCGATATACAAGCCCTGCGAATCACCGATCTATGGGAAAAGCTCATGGGTAAGACTATTGCCAAATACACCGACAGCATTAAAATATACGGTAGCAAACTCTATATCTCCACCAAAGTCGCGCCGCTCAAACAGGAACTACAGTTCCAGAAAGAAAATATCATACTCCGCATCAACGAAGCACTGAAAGAAGAAGTGATCAAAGAAGTTATTATTAATTAAAGCCCCCCAGCCCCCTAAAGGGGGAGCGCTAACACACAGGACCTGCGCACAGCGCGGCAAGGGCGGCCTTGTGCGATGGGATTCCCCCTTTAGGGGGTGGGGGGGTATTACTGCAATCGCACCCTTGGGTCGATGATCCCATACAAAAGATCGGCGAGTATATTGATAAGAATAAAAAAAGCGGCGGTGACCAATACCGATCCCATCACCACGGGGAAATCCAGCTTTTCCAGCGCATCTACCGTTAGCTTCCCGATGCCCTTCCAGCCAAAAATATATTCTACAAAAAAGGCCCCGGCCAGCAGTTCGGCAAACCAGCCGGTGATGGCGGTGATAACGGGGTTGAGTGCATTGCGCAGCGCATGCTTCCACACCACTACCCTTTTGCTTAACCCCTTGGCGTAGGCCGTACGGGTATAATCCTGGTTAAGCGTATCCAGCATCGAACTGCGTGTCAACTGGGTGATAATGGCCAGTGGCCGGATGCCCAGTGTAATGGCCGGCAGGATAAGACTTTTGATCGTAAGATATTTATGCCCGTCGGTTTCGCTCAGGTCGAACCAACTGCCAATCATATGCAGACCGGTATAGCGGGTCAGTACAAACCCGAATATATAAGCGATGATAATTCCCATAAAAAACGAGGGAGCGGAAATACCA
>DASYCT010000201.1:0-3700 GCA_036500065.1 Chitinophagaceae bacterium
GGGCAACTGGAAAAAGTGGCCGACCTTATCCGGGCGGAAGTGAACGTAAAGGAAATCGAATACCTGTCGGGCGACAACGGGTTTATCAGCAAAAAAATAAAGCCAAACTATGTAGCCCTGGGCAAGCGGCTCGGGCCGAAAATGAAGGCTGTGGCGGCTGCGCTGGCAGGGTTTGGACAGGAAGAAATTGCAAAGTTGGAAAAAGACGGCAGTTATTCTTTGCTGATTGAAAACGAACCCGTAATATTACAGGTTAGCGATGTGGATATAACGAGTGAGGATATTCCCGGCTGGATCGTAGCCAATAAAGGCAGCCTGACCGTAGCCCTTGACGTAACTATAACTCCCGAACTGGTTGAAGAGGGCAACGCCCGCGAACTGGTTAACCGTATTCAGAAAATTCGTAAGGACAATGGGTATGAGCTGACTGACAGGATTTTAGTCCGATTGACCCAGAACAAAGATTTGGCAACATCTGTCAACAAGTATAATACCTATATTTGCGCGGAAATTCTGGCAGATAAGCTGGAATTAGTGCCTGAAATCAGCGATGGCACTGAAATTGAAGTGAATGACATTCCGCTGAAAGTGTTTGTGACCAAAAATGTATAAACAGTATGGCAGTTAAGAAGAAAGCAGCTAAGCCGGCCAAAAAAGCCCCCGCTAAACCTGCCCCGCCCAAGGCGGGAAAAGCGGCGTCTGCCAAAAAGGCGGTCGCTAAAAAGCCTGCTCCCAAACCTGCAGCCCCCAAAAAAGCAGTTAAACCGGTCGAGAAGAAAGCCGCGAAACCCACGGTTATCAAGGAAGGACTGAAGAAGCCGGTTTCTAAGATTTTGCCTGCAAAAAAAGCGGAACCCATCAAAGCGGCCCCGGCGCCTTCCCCCGTGCTGTCCAACAAACCCTATGTACCACCCAAACCGGTGTTTAAGCCGGTGACGAATACACCACCCCCGGTGCCTAAAAAAACGAGCGCACCTGTAAAGCCCGTCAAAGTGGTATTGCCTGAAATAAAAACAAAAACAGTTCGAAAATATCATCCAGATTTTACAAAATCAGTATTAGATCAACCAATTGAACAACCATCCGGACCAACTATGAGGTACAGCGACTTAGAACTAGTAGAGTTTAAAGAGATCATTGTTAAAAAATTGGATGCCGCCAAGAAAGAGCTGGCATACCTGCAGGGCTTGATTACCCGCCGTGATGAAATGGGAGGCGACAATGACGACGCCCGTTACATGACGATGGAAGATGGCAGTATGAGTATGGAGCGTGAGCAACTGAGCCAGATGGCCAGCCGCCAGATCACCTTTATCGATCACCTGGAAAAAGCACTAATGCGCATAGAAAACAAAACCTATGGCGTCTGCCGCGTAACCGGCAAGCTGATCGACAAGGCAAGACTGAGAGCCGTGCCCCATGCTACCCTGAGCATCGAGGCCAAACAGATGATGAACAAGTAACGCAATGAAACTTTTTTATATAGGTTAGGCTGGCTCCCGCCGGCCTTTTTCTGTTATGCCCCGTAGAGAGTAGATACCCTGTACATTTTACTTCCAGAAATCTCCCGGCATCTCCTTATTCAGCAGGTACTTGTAATAAAATGCCGCCGCTTCGGTGCGGTTGTACAGACCTTTGGCGCCCGAAATGCCATGCCGCTCGCCGGGATAGATCATCAGCTCAAAATATTTTTTCATATCCTCCAGCTTATTGATAAACTGCATCGTGTTTTGCATGTGCACGTTATCGTCCGAAGTACCGTGAATAATGTGCAATAGTCCCTTGTATTTATCGGCATAGGTGAGCACGGCGGTTTTTTTGTAGCCATCCGGGTTATCGGAAGGCCTGCCCATATAGCGTTCGGTATAATGGGTGTCATACAATTGCCAGTCGGTGACCGATGAATTGGCATAGCCATAATCAAACACATCGGCTCCGTAGGTCAGCGCCATACAGGTCATATAGCCGCCGAAACTGCCGCCCGTGATACAGAGTTTGGAACCATTGACCCAGGATTGTTTTTTGAGCCAGCGGCCGCAGTCCATAAAATCCTCTATCTCATATTTGCCAAGCTGGTGGTAGATATAATTCATTCCTTTTTTACCAAAATGCCCGCTGCTGCGGTTGTCGAAAGCCACCTGCACCAGGCCTTCCTGCGCCCACCATATTTCGGCAGGAGTTAAATGCCATTGGTCGTAGACCGTACCCGCATTGGGACCGCCGTAAATGCTGACCAGCACGGGATATTTTTTATTGGGATCAAAATTGACGGGATAGGTAATCAGTACCGGCAGGTCAAACAACCCATCGGCGGATTTCACCCGGACAAGTTCTTTTTTAGGAAGGGCATAGGCATCAAAGGATGCGCCTTTCACATTGCTGATTTCGCGCACTATCTTACCCTTCATATCCATGACCACTTCAGTGGAAGGCGTGGAAATGTTGGAATAGGTGCTGATAAAATAACTGTTGCCGGGTGATAAGGACATCCCTGTCCAGGAATAATCACCGGTGGAAAGGCGGTTTAGCTTTTTACCGTCGAGACTGGCGGAATAAAGATCCCAGCGGGCCGAATTTTCTTTGCGGGCATTAAAATAGACCAGTTTTGCCTTTTCATCTATTTTGTAGATCGTTCCAACAGTATAATCGCCGTTGGCAATCGCATTTACCAGCTTGCCGCTCATATCGTACAGGTACAGTTGCCGCCAGCCGGTTTTATCGCTTTTCAGGATAAACCCTTTGCCGCTTTCGAGAAAGTCAACGCGGTTGTCATCATCCAAATCGATCCAGGTGGGTTGCTTTTCATCGTACACTTCTGTTTTGGCGCCCCCTGCCAGGTCGATGTTGTAGAATTTGAGGTTGTTCTGCCCGCGGTTCATCCATTGCACCCATAACTGGCCGGAAGGCGTCCAGTAAGGTTTACCGAAATACTGATCATCGGCCGCATTGAAATCAGCCCACACGGTTTTATCATCCGCTACGCTGATGACGCCTATTTTTACTTCCGGGTTTTTATCGCCGGCTTCGGGATAGCGCTGGTTTTCCAGCCATCCATGTTGCCCGTCGGCCCAATAGATGGGGAATACCGGCACCTGGGATTCGTCAAAGCGCATAAACGACAGGTGTTTGCTGTCGGGGCTCCACCAGAAGGCGCGGTAGCGGGATGCCCGGCCGAGTATTTCTTCGTAATATACCCAGGAGGCATAACCATTGAGAACTGTTTGGCTGCCATCGGTGGTCAACTGCCGTTCGTCGTGGGTAGAGAGATTCTCTATATAAAGATTATTATCCTTTTTTGTATAGACCGACTGTTTGCCGTCGGGCGACACCGTGACATTGCGCTTCTCCGATGCCGGCTGCCGATCGCCGGGCCTGATCATGGTCTCCTGTTCGGGCGGGTGCATATTGGGCACCGTCTTGCCTGTTTTGGCCTCTACAACCTGCCAGTTCCAACTACCCTCAGCATTCCTGCTGTAAACGGTATAATGTTCATCATCCACCCATTGAACCTGGGAGGGCAATTGTTTTAAGAGATCAAAAGAATTGTTTTTAAAGGCCTGGTCGTAGCTCAGGCTTTTTTTCTGTGCGGCCAGTGACAATGCCGCGAAGGCAAAAACAAACAGCAGGGATAACTTTCTCATGTAAAAAGCAATTAGGGGATGAATGTACGAAGTAACCGGGAATCAGTCGCCCGGCCCTG
>DASYCT010000202.1:0-4115 GCA_036500065.1 Chitinophagaceae bacterium
GGCTTTAGTGGTATCGTAGTCGGTAAGCCCGGATTTAAGGTCGAAATAGGCATTCAGCAGCTTTTCGTAGGATGCGTTGAATACATCGGAATTCTTACTGATAGTCAGCGGTTTCTCTTTGGGGATGGCGATGGCCGCCCCATCGGCCTTGCCGGCAAAAAATACTTTGTATGCGCCAAACACGAGCAGAGCCAGTACCAGTATGCCTATAACTACTTTCTTCATTCGGTTTCAATTTGCTGCAAAATTAAGCGTTTAAAACTTTCCACCCCGTTTGTAGTATTTTTGCAGCGCTTATTAACAAATCGATCGATTTATAACTGAAATATTATATGCTGGCAGGATTAACCAACGTAACCTTTGAATTCGGCGCAAGAACAATTGTAGAGGATGCCACCTGGCATATTCAACCCAATGAACGCATCGGCCTGATAGGCTATAACGGAACCGGGAAGAGCACCATGCTCAAGCTGTTCGTGGGCGAATACCAGGCCAGCGCGGGCACCGTGGAAAGAAGCCGTGATACCAGCATCGGCTACCTCCACCAGGACCTGTTGAGCTTTGACAGCTCCGACTCCATCCTCAAAGTGGCAATGGGGGCCTTTGAACGGGTGCTGCAACTGGAAAAGGAAATAGAAGAAGTGGGCAAACAACTGGAGCAAACGGAAAGCGAAAAGCTCCTGCACCAATACAGCGACCTGCTGCACGAGATGGATACGCTGGACGGCTACAATATCCACCACAAAACAGAAGAAGTGCTGCAGGGCCTGGGATTTCCCAACGCCGACCTGCAACGCCCCTACCGCGAATTCAGCGGGGGATGGCGCATGCGCGTGCTGCTCGCCAAGATGATATTGCAGCAGCCCGACCTGTTGCTGCTCGATGAGCCTACCAATCACCTTGACCTTCCTTCCATCGAATGGCTGGAGAAATACCTGCAACATTACCAGGGTTCGGTAGTGATCGTAAGCCACGATAAATATTTTCTCAACCGCATGGTCACTAAGATCGTGGAGCTGTACCAACGGCAGTTGCATATCTACAACGGCAATTTCGATTATTACGAAAAGGAAAAAGAGATACGCATAGAAATGCAGCAGCGCGCTTTTGAAAACCAGCAGGATTATATCCGCCAGCAGGAACGCTTTATCGAGCGCTTCAAGGCCAAGGCTTCCAAAGCGGCACAGGCGCAAAGCGTGATGAAGCGGCTGGACAAACTGGACCGCGTGGAAGACGTGGCTATCGAGCGTCCCAATATCAAGATCAATTTCAGGGTAGATAAAACACCGGGACGGGTGCTGGTGGAATTGAAAGACATCAGCAAATCATTTGGCGCCATCAATATCGTGGAAAAAACCGGCGCCGAAATCAACCGCGGCGACAAGATAGCGCTGATTGGCGCCAATGGAAAGGGGAAGTCGACCCTGTTGCGCATCATTGCCGGTGAGGAAAATTTCGAAGGCGAGCGCAAATGGGGACACAACGTAGAAGAAAGTTTTTATGCGCAGCACCAGCTGGAAGCACTCAACGTCAACAATACCATTCTCGACGAAATGAAAGAATGCGGCAGCCAGCAAACCGAACAGGAGCTGCGTACGCTGATGGGTTGCTTTCTTTTCAGCGGGGACGATACCGATAAAAAGATCAAAGTACTGAGTGGGGGTGAAAAGGCAAGGGTGGCCCTTGCCAAGACCATGACCAGCAAAGCCAATTTCCTGATGCTGGATGAACCGACCAACCACCTTGACATGCATTCGGTGGACCTGCTCATCGAAGCACTGAAGAAATACGAAGGCACCCTGATACTGGTGAGCCACGACCGTTATTTTATTTCCAAAACCGCCAATACCATCTGGGAAATCGACGATCATAAGATCCGCGAGTTCAAAGGCACCTACGATGAATGGGCCGACTGGAAAGAACGAAGCCTGAAAAGGGAGAAAGCGGAGAAGTCGGGAAAGACGGGAAAGTCCGAAGGCCAGGAGCCAGCGAAAGCACCTAAAAACGCGGCGCCTGCACCAGCACCCGCGGTTACCACAAAACCGGTATCCTCCACTCCCAGCAATAAAGAAGCGAAAAAGGAATTGCAGAAATTCCAGAAACGTTTCCAGCAACTGGAAGAAGACATCAGCCGCTGGAATGAAAAAAAAGCACAGGCGCAACTGGCCTTGAGTTCCCACGAAATCTATGCCGACAAAACAAAGTTTGCACAAACGGAAGCCGATTTTAAAAAAGCAGAATGGGAACTCAAACGCCTGAACAAGGAGTACGAAGAAGTATTTGATAAGATCGTGGCATTGGAAGGAAACCAATAAGGCTGCCCGGACATGTCCATTGAAGGGAAACCAATAACGCTGTTCCAACTTGTCCCATAGGGACAACTGGTGGGTAGATACACACAATGCGGGGGTGTTTCGTTCCATAGGAACGTTTGGTGGGTAGACACACAATGCGGGGTGCTCATCGTTCCATAGGAACGTTTGGTGGGTAGATACACAATGCGGGGGTGTTTCGTTCCATAGGAACGTTTGGTGGGTTAATGGATTAGCGTTAATTCGTATAAATTCGTGTAATTCGTGTTTAATGAGCTTACGGCACCTCTCTATTTTTGTTTTATCGCTTTGGGCAGGCAGTGCTTTTCCCCAAACAGCCACGCGGCCCAAAATAGGCGTGACGTTGAGCGGCGGCGGTGCAAAAGGTCTTGCGCATATCGGCATATTAAAGGCCATCGATTCGGCCGGGCTTAAGGTGGATTATATCACCGGCACCAGCATGGGCAGCATTATCGGCAGCATGTACGCCATTGGTTATTCGGCCGACAGCATTGAAAAAATTGCCCGCGGCATCAACTGGGAGCTGTTGTTCAGCAACCAGTCCTCGCTCCGCAGTCTTTTCATGGATGAAAAAGATGAGTTTGGCAAATACACCGTCGAACTGCCTTGGGTCAACCACAGCTTTGAACTGCCGAGCGGCGTGCTGGAAGGCCAGGAACTGTGGTTAAAACTCTCCGAGCTTTTTTACCCGGTCTACAACAAGAAAGATTTTTCCAGCTTCAGCATTCCCTTCAAATGTATCGGTACGGACGTGGGCAATGGCGATGCCGTGGTGATGGACCACGGGGAGATCACTTCCGCCATCCGTTCCAGTATGGCTATCCCTTCTTTCTTTACCGCGGTGGATTACGAAGGCAAGCGGCTAATCGACGGAGGCGTGGTGCGCAACTTCCCGGTAAGAGATGTAAAGCAAATGGGCGCCAATATCGTCATCGGCAGCAATGTCGCCAGCGGGCTGCTCCCTTCCGATAAAGTACACAACGCGATACAGATATTATTGCAGGTGGCGTTCTTTCACGAGGCGGCCGACAACAAAGAAGAACAGGCCATGTGCGATATATATGTGCCCGTGGACCTCGATAAATACAATGTCGCCAATTTTGCACAGGCCAACGACATACTCGAAGCGGGCATCGAGGAAGGACGGCGCCTGTACCCGCGGCTGAAACGACTGGCGGATTCGCTCAATGCCCTCTACGGCCCGGAAACCCCGGTGAAGAACCGGCTGCCGGCCAGCCACCCGGTAAAGATTTCATCCATTGAAATAACCGGGCTGAAGAATACGACCGCCGATTTCTTTGTGCATACGATGAACTTTTATACCAATCATACCTACAACGTACAGGATCTCTCCCGCATGGTACGCTCGGTTTATGGTACGCGTTATTACAGCCGCATCGTCTATTCGCTGCTGCCGAACCCCGACAGCACCGTCAAAATCGTTTTTGACGTGACCGAATCACCGTTGACCATTGCCAAGATTGGATTGCACTACAACCGGTTCAGCGGCATCTCCGCCATCTTTAACCTTACGGCCCGTAATTTCTTTATCACCAATTCCCGCAGCCTGGTCACACTGAATGTGGGCGAAAACTTCCGGGCAAGGGCGGAACACCTGCAATACCTCGGGCGACGCAAAAACTTCTCGCTCGATTTAAGCACCCAATACGACCGGTTTGACGTGACCACCTATACCACCTACAAACAGGATGGGCTGTACAAACAGCAATACCTCGACTTCGATAGCCGCCTGCAATACAGCACCGGCCGCAACCTGGTCTA
>DASYCT010000203.1:0-37869 GCA_036500065.1 Chitinophagaceae bacterium
TTGGTACTGCCCGATGATTCCATTTTATCCAGGTTAGGAGTCGGGCTGCCGCCTTTTTGCTCGATGGTAATCGCAAAAGCATCGGCTTTCTGCGTACCATTCATTTTGATAATAAACTTCTCGTCGCTTACATCAAATACGCCGAGGTCTTTGGGTTTGCCGTTGATTAAGGCCCACAACTGGTACTGCTTATCGCTGGGCAGTTTAGGCATGTTCTTAACTACCATGTACACACTTTGAGAAGTGGAATCCCAGAAAACGTTGGCAGACGATTTGGGCGCAATCTTGGTGCCCACCATATTGACTACGGTGACATTGTGTTTCTTTGCCGCGTCGATTTCAGCCATTACGTTGCTCAAAAGAGTACTGGCCGAATCTGCTTTTGTCTTCAACACATCATTGGCGGCCTGCAGTTCTTTGGTTTGCTCATTGGAATGGTAGGCCAACCACCCCAGTGCGACTAACAGGATAACAGAAGCGGCGGCGAGGAAACGTGACCAGCCGGAATTGCGTGCGGGAGCTTTTTCGTTTTGCATGGTGATAACTTTTGTTTGATTTATAGAAGGATTATTGACGGAATTATTCCCGATTGCTTCTAAAAACCGAACCTTAACCGTATCGGGGGGCTTTACCCCGTTGTCCATGGCGTGTTGTTCCAGGTTCATTTCAAAGGCTTCACGTGCCTGCTGCAGCTCGGGGTGAATGGCAGCGAGCCGTTCAAACTCGAGCCGTTCTTCCGCGCTGGCCAAGTCCAGTACGTACGCTTCGATAATGCCGCTTGATATGTAATCCTGGATGTTCACGTTATTTTAAATATGCTCTTAATTGTATTAGCGCGCTGCGAATTCTTGTTTTTACGGTTCCTAATGGTAATTGCTCTGCTTCTGCTATTTCCTCATGTGTATATCCTTTAAAATAGGCCAGGTCGATCAGGACCCGGTGTTCTGTTTTCAATTTCTCCACCGCTTTCTTCAATCCTATACTATCCAACCCGGGTTGGATACCGGCCCCGGCTTTATCATAGGACGAGTCGGTCAAATCCTGGTTCTTACGGTTGTTCTGGTAGGCCCTTGACCGCACCGTATCAATAGATAAATTGCGGGCCACGTTGAGCATCCACGTAAACAATCTTCCCTTACTGCTATCGTAACTTTCTATCTTCTTCCAGATATTTACGAATACCTCCTGTAGTGTATCGCTTGCCATTTGCTGGTCGACGACTATCTGCAAGATGATGCTGTATAAAGCTCCTGAATAATGGTCATATAGATAACTAAAAGACGAATCATCCTTTGCTTTTAGCAGGGCAACCAGTTCCTGTTCGGTATATGTAACAGGGTTACCCAATCGGTTGACGATTTGTAGTAAGATTAGATACTAAAATCTGCGGGATGGCACACGTTTTATACATACGTAATATCAAATAAGTTAGATTTATGCTATAACTGCCTGGTAAGCAGTAGCATCCAGGAGGCCTGCCACATCGGCGGGATGATCTACGGTCATTTTTACCATCCACCCCTTTCCATAAGGGTCTGAATTGACCAGTTCCGGCTCATTGGCGAGTGCAGGATTCACTTCAGTAATTGTGCCACTGACGGGCAGGAAAAGGTCGCTGACAGTCTTTACGGCCTCCACAGTGCCAAAGATGGCTTCTGCCGCAAGTGCCTTGCCCACTGTTTCGATTTCTACATATACAATATCACCCAGTTCGCCTTGTGCAAAATCGGTAATCCCGATGGTAGCGGTAGTGCCTTCCAGTTGAATCCATTCGTGGTCTTTGGTATAGCGGAGCGTTGCCGGAACATTCATGACAATTAGTTTTGTGCTACAAAGATTAAGAAAACTCGATCTGAGATAAAAATAATTTTTAATTACCGCAATACTATGCCATAATTACCTACCCGGTCCGTTTTTTACCTGTAGAAACTGTAATTTTTTCGTTTCACGAGCCTCACCTTAATGATGTGGAGGTCCTTCAACGGACGATCGCCTCCTTCCCGTCCACCAGTGGGCACGACGGCAAGACTATCGATGACCTGCATTCCCCGGATTACTTCCCCAAAAACGGTATAATTCTGGTCAAGATGTGGAGCCCCACCGAGGGTTTTGTACACTTCCCGCTGGTTAACAGGGATCTTTCTTCCTTTCAGCCGGAAGGTTTCTACCGAATCCAACCCCGCGTCGGTGAATATCTTTCCCTCTACGATGTAAAACTGGCTGCCGGAACTGGCCTTCTGTGGATTGACATCATCGCCCTGCCGGGCGGCCGCCAGGGCTCCCTTTTTATGAAACAGGTTGGGGCGGAATTCGGCCGGTACGGTATAGCGGGGCCCGCCGCTGCCCAGGTCGGCGTCGGGGGTGGTATGCCGGCTCGAGGGGTCGCCGGCCTGTACCATAAAGTTTTTGATGACCCGGTGAAACAGGAGACTGTCGTAAAAATGCTGTTTCACCAGCTTTAGAAAATTGTCCCGGTGCAGGGGAGTGGCATCCGAAAGACGGAGGATCATCGTGCCCTTATCGGTCACCATTTCCACATCCTTATAAAGGTCTTTGCGGCGCAGGCCATTGGCAAGACGAGGGTTGCAGGATACCATTGCAATGGTAAGCACCAGCAGGAAGGGTATTTTTCTCATGGTGGGGGTACTGTCTTTTATTCAATAAAACCGCGGGTGGAGAAATAGAGCAGCACATGGTCTTTCATAAAATTCTCCTGCTCAAACAAGTTCATCACGGGCAGCGCCTTGAGTTGCCGGAAATGCGGCCAGCCTTCTTCATCGGCTCCTTCCAGTTCATAATAACCGCTGGGGGCCAGCAGGGTACAAACCGCAACGTGCATCAAATCCTGCTTTTGCTCCTTGCTGAATTTTTCCCGTATATCGGCTACTTCCTGCACGCCGATAAGAAACAGGATCGCTTCCATATCCGGTTTTTTATCAAACCGTTCCATTAGCTTTTCTTCCAGCTTCCACCACCGGGCCTGTAGATCGTCCTGTATTTGCATGGGGCAAATGTAAGGAAGAAAGTGTTGGGGCATCTACCGGGCGGGATACTTAAATTTTCTCTGCCACGACGGCCGTGCCGTAAGCCAGTACTTCGGTTACACCGTTCATTATTTCGTTGGCATCGTAGCGCATGTTGATGACGGCATTGGCGCCACGCTGTGCGGCATGGATCATCATTTCCTGGAAGGCTTCTTCCCGGGTTTTTTCGCATAGCTCCACGTAGATGGATATGCGGCCACCGAACAGGGTTTGAAAACCGCCGGCCATATTGCCGAGTAAACTGCGCGACCTAACGGTAATGCCTCTTACCACGCCGAGGTTCTTTACGATTTTGTAACCATTCAATTCGATATTGGTGGTTACCATGCTGTAGTCTAACATATAGAATCAATTTGAATGCTAATCTAAAAAAAATACGGCAGCATTCGTTTATCCCTGCTGCTGGGCGGTGTATTTTATTTAAACGGCATTCCTCTTTTTGCGCCTGCGGCTCCTGCTGTACAGGATCAACCCGACCGTTATCATAGCCACCTGTGCCCCCGCCCAGAACATGGTGCTGAAATCCTTTACCGGCTTGCCTGCCCAGGCCATGAACTCGTGTTTGTGCAGGAGGGCAAAACTATATCCTTCGACCAGCGCTTTGTCGTTTATACGCGTGGCCAGCCTGCCGGTGGAGGTTTCCACATAGTAACGTTCGTTGTTGTTGAGCGCATAGCTTAGTTTCCATACCGGCAGGCGTTTGTTGACAAATCCATATTCGTCGGTGAATTTTGTGACCAGTTCTGTTTTGATGATGCCGGTCGCGGGATGTTTGCTGAAGACGGTAGCAAGGTATTGTGCGTATTGTTCTTCTCCCTGTTCCAGTATATGGTAATCTTCTGCATCGACATATATCGTTGTGGGCGCCGCGGCCGACTGGCTTTTCATTAAATCCGTTGTCACGGGCGGCTGATGGGTGGGCGGCTTGTCGCCCGCCGGCTGGTTCCCGCTCGCCGCAGGATCGTTGAAAACCTGCCAGTAACGGGTATTGTTCCATCGAACGAGTGAAATATTGGTGATGCGCCGGGCCGGGCCGATAGCCTGCTGTAGCCGCTCCATGTCCAGGTGAATATCTGTTGCGAGGAATACCGGCTGTACAAAATAGCGGCCGGTATCATCGGGCGCCAGTTTACTGAAGGCATGAAAACCGCCGCTGAAAGTAAACATCAGCGTAAACAATGCCACCACGATAGATACCCAACGATGGTTTCTTCTCGCTTTTAATACTTCATTGCCATGGGGCTTTTTTGTTTTTGTACTAAAAAAAATATAGATACCCATCAATGTGGTAAGAAAGGCCATCGACATGACGAGCAGTTCGACAACATGCTTGAAGCGGCCCAACGCATCCAGCCAGCCGAGCGTGTGAAAAAAGGTAAACAGCCGGTCGAATACCTCCCGCTTATTGTCCATCGCAAAAGCAAAGCGATCCTGGCCCGTTTCCACGTACACACGGATGCCATCGGCCCGGGCAAAACTTACTTTATATACCGGCAGCAGGCGATTGATGTAGTTATATTCATTATCGAAATCCTGCACCAGTTCCACCGAACTTACTTTTGCGCCTTTCGCTTCATCCAGCACCGCCACGGTGGCATTCTTACAACAATCCGTCATCCAGTCATTCCCCGCGGGCAGAACGGCGGGCTGGTCCTGGACGCCTTCCAGGAACTGGCGGGCGAGATGGCGGGCGTAGAGTTCATCGCCATTGGTAAGCCTGCGGCCGTTTTGTGTGCTGATATATACCAATTGCGGTTGATTCGGCAGCCGGACCTGGTAAAAAGGCTGGCCGCCAATAGTTATAATTCGGGTGTTGGCAAAGCGATCAATATGGTTCTTTTGCAGGGCCTGTTCCAACGGGATTTTTATTTTAGCCGTGTCCACCGGGAGCGGCGGCAACCATTGGGTAGCGATCTTTGGCCGGATATTGGTCATGATGGGATGCAGGAAACCGCTGGACGCCCAGAGCAGTACCGGAAGTGCGATGATCAGCGAAAACGTTCTGTGCCATTTATAGATATACTTCTTCATGAATTAGTTTTTACCGAAATGAATGCTTACTCCCAGGGTGAATTCACGTGGATCGCCTAAATTATAGGTATACCCGTAGGTGGACTTAGTGGCAATGACAGCATAATACCGGTTGAAAGCATTCAGCGCGTTTATCCATATTTCCAACTGCTTTATGCGATAACCGGTGCGGAAATTCACTACATCAAACCCTTTGTAAGTCTCCGAATTGGCATTGTCCATCCAGTAGCGGCCCATGTGCTGCCATTCGGCTCCTATTCTCAATCCCTTTACAAATGTTGGCTTATACATTATTTCAGCGTTGGCAATAAAATGCGGCGCGTTGGCCATCTCGTTGCCGCTGTAGTCGATTCCCTTTTCCACGTCCTGCAGGAAACGGTGCTGTACATTGGTAGCGCCGAGGCGCAGCATCCATTGCGTATTGGGCCGGTAGGTGGCTCCGTATTCGATGCCCTGGTGATTGGTTTTTCCCGCATTCTGGTTTTGATAGCTGCCATCGTTCTGCCGCACGGAAATGATTTCATTGGTCCCTTTCAGCAGGTAGAGGCTCCAGTCGATGTACAGTTTTGCCTGTAGCAGGGACAACCAGCCGCCGATTTCATAATTGAAGAATGTTTGCGGCAACAGGTAAGGCACTTTGACACTGTTGAACAAATCCGTTACCTGTGGCGGCACATATCCCTGGCTGTAATTGGCATAAAAGCCGGTTTGATGGTAATTCCAGGTAACCCCCAGTTTGGGACTAACCCGGTTGAAATCATTGATACCGGACGGCGCTCCGGTAGATGCGGAAGGCGGCAGTTTATTCACGAAATTATACTGGTAATGATCATAGCGCAGGGCGGCTACCAGCTTCATTCCTTTGAAAGGGGTGTAATCATAGTTAACATACGAAGCAAGATTGCTGATACCGGTTTTGTAATTGCTGAGCAGGGAATCGGTATTGGTATAATTTACATAATCACCCTTGCTGTCGCGCGCTATATTGATGTAATGAGCGATATAAGTGCTCGGACTGATGTCCATACTCACACCGGCCACAAGATGGCTATTGATGTGCGGAAGGGGCATTACGTGTTGCGCCATCAGCAGGTAACTTTTAAACGAGCTGTTGTTGATCTGTCCCTCGGCAGCCAGTGGATTACCGGGGGTGTTGATAACATAGTACGAAGGGTTTTGACCGGTCGAATTGTCGCGGTAAGCGGCGGTGAATTGTGTCTCGCTTCCATCTTTCCATTGATGGGTGAGTTGCGATCGGATACGCAGGGCCATTACTTTCCGGTAATTGAAGGTGTAAGGGGTGGTATAGTCCCTGCGGAGAAAATGCACGCTATCGGGGCTTCCGCCGCCCATATCACTATAGTAATTGACATACGTGATGCTGTTGCTCCAGGTAGTGCTTTTGTCAATTTTATAATCACCGCGAAGCGTAAAAGCGGTTTTGTGAAAATCGGTTTGCTGCACAGGACCGTTGTTCCTGTCGGCATAATAACCGCTCAGGATCAGTCCAAGCTTACCCACTGTTGTGCCGGCCTGCGCATCCATGCGCTTATACCCGCTGTTGGTGGCTTGCAGGCTTATCATGCCACTGGCTGCCGGCGGGGGTGCCTGTGTAATTATATTCACGGCGCCGCCGATGGCTTCCGCCCCGTAAGCGGAAGAAGCGGGTCCTTTAATAATCTCTATTTGTTTTGCCGCTGCGGCGTTCATTTCCAGCAGCGCATTGTGGTTGTAAATACCGGTGGTGCGGATGGGGATGCCATCTTCGAGATATAAGAACAGGCTGCGGGTGCTCATGGGCTGGCGGATGCTCATTTCATGTTGTTCGTTGCCAAGATTGACCATAAACACACCACTGACCTTATTCACGAGATAATCCAGGCGGCTGGCTTTGGCGTCATCTATTGTTTGCTGGCTGATGACTGCAATAGCCACCGGCGCTTCTGTTCTTTTTTGTGCAGTACGGCTGGCGGTGACCACGACTTGTTGCAGCTCATTGATGTTTGTGGAATCAATTGGTTTTTCTTTTATCGCCGGCTGCGCCGATGCCATTGCGTATAGCAATACGGCGCAGGTAAATACGATCTGCCTTTTCATTGCAATTGTTTATGTTCCGGTCAATGGAGGATAGCCGCCATTGTTACCGGGGATAACTAAAGCTGGAACGGGTAAAATAGCAATTGGGGGAATGACTATGCAATGGATGGCGGGTGAAAATAAGCGCGGGCTTTGCCGATGGGCTTTTTTGCAATAAAGTAAGCGAAGATCCTTTTCACTTCACAGCTCCCTGCCGGGCGTGGCATTTCAAAAAAAACGCGGGAAGAAAGCAATTCGTTTTTATTGTCTGCTTTACGTTCTGTGTTTTCTTTCTCTTTCTGTTCTTCCTGTTGCAGTTTCTTCATCATCTGGCATTTACCATTGCAATGCATCATTGGGCGGGCCTTGTTGATACAGTTCCGGGCAAAAGCCGCCGGGTTGGCATAATAGCTCATAAACAGGAGCGACTTGTTGAAGGTCTGTCCCATAAAAGATACAAAAAGAAATATGACAGCGAGCTGTTTGAGCATGGACGCGTTGAAAATGCAAAAGTAGGGGAATATAACCTGTTTCCTTCGCTGGCGAGGACAGAAATTTCACTTTAACTGATGTGTAGTTAATAACATGGTCCAGGCAGGGTGGGGAGCAGGTGGATGGATAGAAATGAGATATGACGGTGGACAATAGGTGGACAGGCGGGAATTTAACCATTGCCGGCGCTCAAAATCGCTGGTCCGCTTAGTAAATTTAATTCCTAAACCTTAATCAAATGAAAAGAGCATTGATTGCCGAATTATTCAAAAAATTTGAACAGGTCTGCTATGAGTATAAGAATATTGAATGCTGGAGCGCACGGGAGTTGCAGGAGATATTTAACTATACTGAATGGCGCAATTTCCTGAAGGTAATCGAGAAGGCCAAAGATGCCTGTAGAAATGCAGGGGAGGCGATTTCCAACCATTTTGTTGATACCAACAAAATGGTTGACGTAGGTAGTGGAGCACAAAGAGTGCTGCAGGACATTGCCCTTACCCGCTACGCCTGTTACCTGGTGGCGCAGAATGGCGACCCTGCCAAGGCATCGGTAGCTTTTGCCCAAACCTATTTTGCGGTACAGACCCGGCGTCAGGAAATAATTGAAAAGCGGTTGCTTGATGTGGTGCGGGTGGCGGCGCGGGATAAGCTTTCCCGGTCGGAAAAAAAGCTTTCGGGCATTATTTATGAACGGGGGGTGAATGAAAAGGGGTTCGCAGGCATTCGTTATAAAGGCGATCAGGCTCTATTTGGCGGTTTTGGTACAGGAGAGATGAAACGCAAACTGGGTGTGCCTGATAACCGGCCACTGGCCGACTTTCTTCCCACCCTTACTATTAAAGCCAAAGACTTTGCTACGGAACTTACCAGCCATAACATAGTAGAAAAAGATCTAAAGGGAGAGCAACCGATTAGCGCAGAGCATGTGGAAAACAACCTTGCGGTGCGAAAGATGCTGATGGAGCGGGGTGTGCAGCCGGAAGCGCTGCCTCCCGCCGAGGATGTGAAGAAAGTACAACGACGGCTTGAAACGGAAGAAAAGAAATTGGTAAAGGGACCATCAAAGAAAAAAGATTAAGAAACTACAACCAGCATATATCGATATGCTACTTTACAACATCGCTGATATCGCCAACATGTCCATTCGCGCCATTGGTCGCCGACCCATTTTTATGAAGATGTTGCAGGATATTCCGGTGCGTATCGTCCGGGCGGAAGGGTTTGTGCAGGAAGCCATTAAAGCCATGACGTTGCAGGTCTTCGTACATGTTCTCGTACACGGCGGCGGTAAAAGCAATGGCAGGAATGTCTTTATTGACCGCTCTTATTTCAGCCAGCAGTTGTTTACCATCCATCTGGGGCATTTCGAGATCGATAAGTAACAAATCATAGGAGTGCAACTGGAATAACTCCCAGGCCGTCTTCCCGTTTTCCGCCGTATCTATATTGGCGCCCCAGCTATTCAGGAAACGCCGCGCAATCTTCATGTTAAGGGCATTGTCTTCGGCCAGCAGTATCCTTACACCGGACAGTTGCTGAAGGCCCTCCAATTTTTCTTTCGGCACCATCATCGTTCTTTGTTGCTCTAATGCCAGTTCGAGGGTAAAATAAAAACAACTCCCTTTGCCCAGTTCACTGGTTACCTGCAAGTGGCCACCCATTTTCTTTACCAGCTCGGTGCAAATGCTCAGGCCCAGGCCTGAACCGCCGTATTTACGGGTTGTTCCTGCATCTGCCTGTGTGAAGCTTTCGAAAATAAGATGTCGTTTTTCGGGTGCAATGCCGATGCCCGTATCCTTTACGGCGAAATATATTTCCGCGGAGGTTTTGGTTTCATCTTTGAGCCGCGCCTCTACGGTCACACAACCCAGTTCGGTAAACTTAACCGCATTGGACAACAGGTTGAGAAAAACCTGTTTGAGACGCATTTCATCGCCGATCACTTTCAGCGAACCGGGAAGGCTGTCGATTTCGGTGAGCAATCGTATATTCTTTTTCTTTACTACGCTGGTAAAAGAATCTGCCGCCTGCTTTAATGCGTTGGCAAGATCAAACGGCTCATTAATAAACGCCAGCTTGCCCGCATCCAGTTTACTGAAATCGAGCACTTCGTTCACGAGTTGCAACATGTGCTCCGATGAGTTCTTCAGCACCTTGAAATGATCGGTATGCTGCAACAGTTCATTGTCCTGTATCAGCAAATGAGTCGTGCCTATAATGGCGTTGAGCGGGGTCCGCAGTTCATGACTCATGTTGCTCATAAACCGGGTCTTGGCCGCCGCTGCTTTCTCTGCTTTTTCCTTTGCCTGCAAAGTCTCAAATTCGGCCAGTTTTAAGGAAGTAATATCGAGGATACTGATTTTTATAAACTGCTGTTCCGAATATTCAAACGCAACGATACTCACAAAACCATGAAAGGAGGGCCCGCTCTTACGATCGAAGTTGCTATCCCCCTGCCAGTTGCCGTGGTGATAAGGGTCATGGTTCATCGCGGCAATGTGAGGAAGGATTTTTTCGCCCAATACATCGTTCACGTTATAGAAAGGCCTTTTTTTATCGTATGCGTCCAGTTCAAACAGTTCTGCCGCCTTATCATTGTATTGCTGGATAAGCATAGTAGCGGGTGCAACGACAAACACTGCATCAAGGGATGTATTCAGAATAGTATCGATGAATTTCTTTTCACTTTTATTCTTTTTCTCCTTGCTGTCCAGCAGGCGTAATATAAAATAGAAAAAGACCACCAGCAGTAAAAAGTTAATGATGATATTAAATACGAGGTGATTGTAATAGATGGTTTCGCTGACCTTTTCCAGATCGGTGTGAGCGGGTATATAGAATAATATAAAGGAGAGGTTGAGTGTAGTAAGAATAATGAAGATGGTCAGCTCCAGGTTATTCTTGCGTACCCGCAAAGCAAAAATCATCGCCATGACAAAAGGAAACAGGTACAGGTAAGTGCCGTGAACAGTTCCCTGGGTAAGGCATAACAACAGCGAATGGAGGTTCACAAAAGCGATGGCGAGCCACTTGGTAATGGCAAAATATCCCCGGCTGTTGCAAATGGCGAAAATCGCCAGCAGGATGATACCGCATCCTTCGATGGTAGCACTCCGGTCCATGCCATCCGCCCTATAATAAATGAGGTTGATAAAATTACAGCAGATAGCCAGTATGATAAAGATATTCAGGTGCCAGAACCTGGGTTGTGGCGTAGGAGTAAGAGGAGGATTGATCGTAGTAGTTGGGTTCTTCAAAGGACTGGTTATTAGCGACAGGTAAACATATAAATAAATAACAATGAGTACAAGCGCTATATTATTGCATGGCTACACGGGAAATTCCGTTTATTGGTAAGTATTATGACAAGGATCAATCAATACTTGTCTCCCAGCCATGCAGGGCGCGGGTTTGGTTAGTACCCTTGTTTGGTCTTTCCTGGTAGACTGCAGGGGCTTTTCGCTGTCCTTACCGAGGCGTGTGCTAAATGGCCAAAGCGCAGATGGTTGCGTTCGTGGGGCAGAAACGGACGTTCGTCGAAATAGTTTCCGATCCGGGAGTATCCGTTGCATCTTTGTACCAGGAACACACGCAAATCCAATATCTCAAGAAAACCGAATCCAAATCCAACAGTCCTTAAGAACCGCCAATATCCTGAGAAACCAGTAGAATCGATATCCTGAAAAACCAACGACCCATTTATCCTTAGAGAAACCAACAAGCCCCAAATCCTACAGAAAAGCTACCGTCCTTAGAGTGATCAATTACCTGACAAAGATGTTACGCCGCTTTGAACCCACGTTTGAAGCGGTTTTTTTGTGCCTGTAAACAGGATGCCCCGCTTTGCCCGTTTCCTCCCCAACGATTACCTTTGCGCAAATTGACGCATATATGTTACAAGTGGGTTTTATACGGCAGCAGGTAGAACTGGTCAAACAACGGCTGGCAGTGAGGAATTTCAAGCAACCGGAACTGGTGGACGAGCTGCTGAAATGGGACGATAAACGCAAACAATACCAACTGGAACAGGAAGATATACAGGCAAAACTCAACGCTGCCTCCAAAGCCATCGGGCAGTTAATGGCCAAAGGCGATAAAGAGGCCGCCGAACAGAAAAAGCAGGAAGTGGCGGCATTAAAAAACAGCCTTGACCCCGAAAAGCTCCTGGATGCTGAAAAGAATATCCAGGCTATCCTTTACCAACTGCCTAACCTTCCTTCGGAGAAAGTACCGCCGGGCAAAACGCCCGAGGACAACGTGGTCGTGCGCGAAGGTGGTAAAAAGCCCGCTCTCCCGGAAGGGGCTGTTCCCCATTGGGACCTCGCCAAACAATACAATCTTATCGATTTTGAACTGGGCAATAAGATCACCGGCAGCGGGTTCCCGGTATACACCGGCCAGGGCGCCAAATTGCAACGGGCGCTGATACAGTATTTCCTGGACTATAATACCGCCGCCGGTTATACAGAAATTATGCCGCCCCTGATGGTCAACGAGGCTTCTGCTTATGGCACCGGCCAGTTGCCCGACAAGGAAGGACAGATGTACCACGTGACGGAAGATAATTTTTACCTGATACCCACGGCCGAAGTACCGGTCACCAATATCTACCGGGACGCCATCCTGAAAGAAACGGATCTTCCGGTAAAGATGACTGCCTATACGCCCTGTTTTCGCCGCGAAGCGGGCAGCTATGGCAAGGACGTGAGGGGCCTTAACCGCCTTCACCAGTTTGATAAGGTCGAAGTAGTGCAACTGGTACATCCCGATACCAGCTATGATGTGCTGGAAACAATGGTGAGCCATGTAGAAAAGCTGGTACAATCCCTCGAACTACCTTACCGCATTTTAAAATTATGCGGTGGCGATATGGGCTTCACTTCCGCGCTCACCTACGATTTTGAGGTGTACAGCGCCGCGCAGGACAAATGGCTGGAAGTAAGTTCGGTGTCGAACTTCGAATCCTACCAGGCCAATCGCATGAAAGCGCGTTTTAAGGATGCCAATGGCAAAATGCAGTTTGTTCATTCCCTCAACGGCAGTTCACTCGCATTGCCCCGTATCGTGGCCTGCCTGTTGGAAAATCACCAGCAAAAAGACAGCATCAAAATACCTGCTGCGCTGGTGCCTTATTTTGGAAAGGCAACCATTACCCGGTAGACATTAATAAGTTTTTAATCTTTTCGCTTACTGTAAATAGTTGTTAAAAGCATCCGCTTTGACAATTTATTTAGTTTTGCATTTCCATTTTTACGGAAACAAAACTTTTAGACTATGCGAAAGAAACTTTTACTTGCTATTGCAATGGTTGTTTTTGGTTTGGCGTCTCACGCCCAGGTAGAAAAAGGTAATTGCCTGTTAGGTGGTACGCTTGGTATCTCCACCAGCAACAGTAACAACGCCGGTATCATCGGTAGTGGTTCCAACTCTAATTTTACTCCCGAATTCGGTCTTGCCGTTGCCAAAAATTCGATACTCGGCATCCGTACGGACATTTATGTCAGCACCAGCAAAGACGATGCGGGTGATAAATATACCAATGGAGATTATTCGGTAGGCGCTTTCTGGAAGAAATTCCTTCCTGTCAATGAAAAAGCAGGTTGGTTTATTGATCTGGGGGCTGGTTATACCTATGAGAAAAACACGTATACCTATACTGTTCCTAATACGGTTAACCAGGATAGCCATGGTAGCGGGGCTTATCTTACTTTTTCTCCCGGCGTATTTTACAAACCAACCAAAAAGATTTTGCTGGATGCCGAGGTAGGCGGCCTTACCTATAATTATTCAAAAAATATTTTCAATAATGGCGCCTCCGACAAGACCTCCGCGTTTAACCTTAACCTCCTCAATTACTTTACGTTCGGCGTGAGCTTTATTCTCGGTAAAGACCACCAGGGCTAAGGGAGTAAATATTACCCCACCTTATGCAAACCGGGCTGTTTTCAGCAGAGGGATGCGGGTACCGGAAACGGTCCACCCTGCGCCTGCTGAAAGCAGCTCTTTTTTTGTATTTCCCGTTAAACCTTCTGCCAAAAAAAAGGTCACAGGCTAAATTTCCGGGAATGCCAGTTACCAATCAACAGAGAAACCTCCACCTGCTGTGGCGGGCGGGGTTTGGTCCTTCGGCAGCAGCGTTGGCCAGCCTTCCTTCCTCTACTCCCAAAGCTATATGGGATGCTCAACTAAAATCAACGGCCAACCAGCCGGCCTATATAGATGTGGCGGACGACCAGTTAAAAAACATCCTGGCAGACGCTTATGATGCCGCGGTGATGGGCGCCCAGCGCCGCCAGTTGTCGGCTGACCAGCGTAAACAGTTGCAGGTGCGGTCAAGGGAGGGAATCAAGACCCTCAATCTTACCTGGATGAACCAGATGGTGAGCAGCGACCAGCAATTAAGGGAAAAAATGAGCCTGTTCTGGCATGGGCATTTTTCCTCCCGCGCCATCAATATATTTTACCAGCAGCAGTTATTGGATGTCGTACGCACGAATGCCCTCGGCAATTTTGGCGATTTACTAAAGGCCGTCAGCAAGAGCGCTTCCATGATCAACTTCCTCAACAATAACCAGAACCGCAAGGGACACCCCAATGAAAACTTCGCCCGCGAGGTCATGGAGCTGTTTACACTCGGCCGCGGCAATTATACCGAAAACGATATTAAGGAAAGCGCCCGGGCCTTTACCGGCTGGGGAGCTGATTTCAAGGGACATTTCCAGTTCCGCCCCTTCCAGCACGACGATGACCGGAAGACCTTTCTCGGCAAGTCGGGCAACTTTACCGGCGACGATATACTCGACATCATCCTGGAGCAAAAGCAAACCGCCCGTTTTATCAGCCAGAAGATCTATCGTTACTTTGTAAACGAGCAGCCCGATGCCGATAAAACAGCATGGCTGGCCAACCGCTTCTATCAAAGCAATTATAATATCCTGGGGCTGATGACCGATATATTCACCAGCGATTGGTTTTACGACGAGAAAAACATCGGGGTGCGTATCAAATCACCGGTAGAACTGATTGTGGGTATTCGCCGGATGCTGCCGATGCAGATACAGAATGAAGATTCCCTGTTGCTGCTACAGCGCGTCCTGGGACAAATATTATTTTACCCGCCCAACGTGGCCGGCTGGCCGGGAGGTAAAAGCTGGATAGACAGTTCCACGCTTACGATGCGCATGCGCATACCGCAGTTGATCTATGCCGGCGATGCCATAGCGGTGAAGCCAAAGGACGACGACGACCAGATGATGGGTATGAAAGACCATGCAGAGGAAAACACGATACCCAATGCCAACCGCAAAGGCGGCGGCAACAGGGCCGGCCAGCAGATCATGGCCACTATCGACTGGAATGCGTACCTGCAATCACTGGAAAAAGTACCCCGCGAAGAACTTATTGCGGCGGTGTCCGGCCTGGTGCTGCAAACCAGTCCCGTGATAAACCCCGATACCGTAAAAAAATACACCGATGCGGGTAGCAGGGAAAGTTTTATTAAAACAGCCACTATACAGTTGATGAGTACACCGGAATATCAATTGTGTTAAAAACATAGTTATGATCATCCAACGCAAAAAATTCATCCAGCTTGGCTCACTGGCCACCGCCTCGCTGTTCCTGCCGAAATTCCTCAAGGCATTTGAGAAACCCTATATGGTTCCCCCGGGAAATAAGGTACTGGTGGTTTTGCAGCTGAGCGGCGGCAACGATGGCCTGAACACGGTCATACCGGTGCACAACGATATTTATTATAAGTCCCGGCCAAAGCTCGGCATCCAGAAAGAAACTTCCGTGCTGCTGACCGATGAAGTGGGGCTGAACCCTGCCCTCGCCGCGTTCGGCGACCTCTACCATGACGGAAGCCTTGCCATTATGAACAGCGTAGGCTATCCTAACCCCGATCGTTCGCATTTCAGGAGCATGGATATCTGGCACAGCGCCAGTAACAGCAATGAGTACGTGTACAGCGGGTGGCTGGGCCGCTATCTCGATGCACAATGCAGCGGTTGCGACAAACCCACCCAGGCACTCGAAATAGACGATGTGTTGAGCCTGGCCCTGAAAGGCGATACCATGAATGGCATTGCCATGAAAGACCCGCACCGCCTGTACAATACCAGTCATGCCGCCTATTTCAAAGACGTGCTGGCGCAGCACAGCGATCATGCCGATGCGCCGGTGGACTACCTGTACAAAACGCTGTCGGAAACATTGAGCAGCGCCGATTATATTTTCGAGCAAAGCAAACTCCACCCGAGCAATGGCCTCTATCCGACTACCGGCCTGGGACAGAGCCTAAAGACCATTTCCTCTCTTATCCTTTCGGATATTAATACCAAGGTATATTATGTATCGCTGGGAAGTTTTGATACGCATGTCAACCAGGAAGCACAGCAGAAAAGACTGTTCACCGAAATGAACGATGCCGTAAAAGCGTTTGTCGCCGATCTCAAAAGCAATAACCGTTTTGAAGACGTGATGTTGATGACCTTCTCCGAATTCGGGCGCCGGGTAAACCAGAACGCCAGCGGCGGCACCGATCATGGTACGGCCAATAACATGTTTTTCGTAAGCGGCGGTTTAAAAGATAAAGGCCTGCTCAATACCATGACGGATTTGAATGATTTGCAGGACGGCGACCTGAAGTACCGCGTAGACTTTAAGGATGTGTATGCCACTGTGCTGAAGAACTGGCTGGGCGCCGACGACAAAAAGATACTGGGCAAGGAATACAATCACCTCAATTTTATATAGTTCAGAACCAGTGCTTTACCTCAAACGAAAAGCCCCTCTGCTAAGGGGCTTTTTCAATTATTTTACCGACAATCTTACTTACACTTAACCGATGGTGGTTAAAAAGGATTCGTGTTTTGAAAGATAGCTTACCAACCTTGTTTGGCGATGCCTGCTTTTATAGCAGCCAGTGCTTTTTCTTCTCCAAGCAGCGTTGTCAGCTTGTTACCTTTCCCGTCATTACCCTGGGCCATATAAGCACCTTTGGCGGTTTTGGTAATCACCGCATCTTTGATGGGAACATTCTTTTCCTTGGTCTTTACGTTATAAGCCGTTAAGATAACTTCTGACATGATTTAATTAATTTAATGGTTTGTAATTCAGCTGATAAAAGCCAACCGGCAGTCATCAACCGCGTTTAAAGGTAACTAATTATTTCAAATCCCCTGCCAAGCTGGATTTACACCGCGAATTTTAATACATTATGGTATTAAAATACCACTAACAGGTTATACGTCAATACGTGCGTATTTGGCATGCGATTCTATAAATTCACGCCGGGGCGCTACTTCATCGCCCATCAGCATGCTGAAAACCCCGTCTGCATTGGCAAGGCTTTCGATGGTCACCTGCTTAAGCGTACGCGTATCCGGGTTCATCGTAGTATCCCACAATTGTTCCGAGTTCATTTCTCCCAGGCCTTTGTAGCGCTGAATCCCCACATTGTCTTCTTTTCCCCCCGCCAGTTTTTGTACCAGCGCTTTGCGTTGTTCCTCTGTCCATGCATACGCCTGTTCCTTGCCCTTCTTCACGAGATACAAAGGCGGTTGCGCTATGTACACATATCCCTGCTCTACCAGTTCCTTCATATAACGGAAAATAAAGGTGAGTATCAGCGTGGCGATGTGGCTGCCATCCACATCGGCATCGGTCATGATGATCAGTTTATGGTAACGGAGCTTTTGAATGTTCAGCGCCTTGGGGTCGTCGGGCGTGCCGACGGTCACACCAAGAGCGGTGTACATATTCCTGATTTCCTCGTTTTCATAAATCTTATGCTCCATAGCCTTTTCCACGTTGAGGATCTTACCCCGCAGGGGAAGAATGGCCTGGAAACTACGGTCACGGCCCTGCTTGGCGGTTCCACCGGCCGAGTCTCCTTCGACCAGGAACAGTTCGCAACGGTCGGGGTCACGGTCCGAGCAATCGGCCAGCTTACCCGGCAGACCGCCACCGCTCAGTACGCTTTTACGCTGCACCAGCTCGCGGGCTTTACGGGCGGCCGCCCTTGCCTGGGCAGCCAGTATCACTTTATTAATGATTTGCTTTGCTTCGCGGGGATTTTCTTCCAGGAAGGCTACCAAGACGCGGGACACGGTCGCATCCACCACCCCGCTCACATCGCTGTTGCCCAGCTTGGTCTTTGTTTGTCCCTCGAACTGGGGCTCGGGCACTTTCACCGAGATAATGGAGCTAAGGCCTTCACGAAAATCATCTCCTTCAATTTCCACCTTGGCCCTTTCAAACAGGTTTTCCCGGTCGCCATAGGCCTTAAACACGCGGGTGAGGGCCCTGCGAAAACCCGCTACGTGGGTACCGCCCTCAATCGTGTTGATATTGTTTACATACGAATAGATATGCTCGCTGTAACCGTCATTGTAGGTTAGCGCCACTTCCACGGCCACATTGCTTACCGCATCATGTCCTTCCACAAAAATCACTTTGGGCAAAAGAGGGCTGCGGCCGGCATTGCTGTCCAGCATTTCCACGAACTCGACGATACCACCCTGGCTGAAAAATGTCTTGGTATAGGTAACGCCGGATTCTTCTTTTTCCCGCAGGTCGTTCAATACAATGCGGATGCCTTTGTTGAGATAGGAAAGCTCGCGGAGACGGCTTTCGAGAATGTCTCTTTTATAAACGGTTACATTAAAAATGGAAGTATCGGGCCAGAACTGCGTGGTGGTGCCTGTATTGTCCGAAAGACCTATTTCACGTACGGAATACTGTGGTATGCCGATATGGTATTCCTGTTCGAAAATCTTGCCTTCACGGCGAACGGTCACATGCAGTTTGGTGCTCAATGCATTTACGCAACTCACCCCTACCCCGTGCAGACCGCCGGATACCTTGTAGGAGCCTTTGTCGAATTTACCACCCGCATGCAACACCGTCATAACGATTTCTAGCGCGCTTTTCTTCTCTTTGGTGTTAATGCCCGTGGGGATACCGCGGCCATCATCTTCTACGGTGATGGAATTATCTTCATTGATGGTAACGGTAATATTCTTGCAAAAACCTGCCAGCGCTTCATCGATCGAGTTGTCCACCACTTCATAGACAAGGTGGTGCAACCCTTTCTCACCCACGTCGCCGATATACATGGCGGGGCGCTTGCGCACCGCCTCCAGGCCCTCCAGCACCTGGATGCTGTCGGCTCCGTAAGCAATGTTCTGGGCAAGTATTTTTTCAGATGTTTCTGTGCTCATTATGGGGTATTAATACGACCGGTTAACAATAAAATATAAGGTAGGCAAAGGTACGAAAAAGGAAGGGGTTTAAGGCCGTGAAAAACAAGGATTTTTGCACAGGTTGTGGATGAAAATAAGTCTTTAGGAGCGTATTTGTGACACAACGGGGTGGTTTGTGTCATAATTGGGTAAAAAGATAGTTTTCAAGACGTTTGAATGGGTTTTTAACGCAGTTTTGCAACTTCTTTATGCTACAACCGCAGGACATATTAACGCTGGCTTACAAACAGCCCTTCATGCAGGACCAACTGGTGCTGTTGCAGGAAAAAGAGCAACAGATACCCGGTTCGGTGCAATATGTCATCAAACGTTACCATAAACAGCCCTCCTGGAATATGGACGATGTGGGCATGATGGTGTATCACTACAAAAAAGACAATTCCAAAGAAAATCATCTTGAACTCCGGTTTTGCATCTCCGGCAATGTATACTGCAAGCAAAAGGATATGGAATGCGACCAGTGCAAGATGAATGCCTCGCGCGGATGTTCGGAAAGAATGGAAAGCGTGGACGTGGTCAGCTTTAAATTCCTGCCGGTGCATCTTTCGCAGTTTGTAAAGTCGGGCAAGATCGACGACAAACTTTCCGATTCGATACTGGGTTTTACGCATCCTTCTTCTTTTTCCAAAACCCTGTCGCTTTGCGGACGCACGCGCATGGTGCTGGAAGCATTGCTCAACCACAGCTATACCGATAGCCTCGAAAACATTTATATCAATGCCCAGACGCAAATGCTCCTGCTGTATAGTATGGAGTGCATGCTGGGGGATAAAGACATAGAAAGCTTTCAGTGTAAATTTCTTGCCAATGGGCTCGACCGTGAAAAGATCATCAAAGCGCGGGAAATATTATTGCAGCATATTGGCGAACCCCTTACCATCAAAGAACTAAGCCGCAAGGTGGCCATCAACGAATGCTACCTGAAGAAAGGCTTTAAAGAGTTATTCGGCACGACCATCTTCGATTTCTACCAGGGCCAGCGCATGGAGCACGCACGCTATCTTTTATATGAAAAAGGATTGAGCGTGACCGAGGTGTCGATGCTGCTCGGCTATTCCTCCATTTCGCATTTCTCCACCGCGTTTAAAAAGCATACAGGATTGAAGCCCTGTGAATTGTTACTGCATTAGTTAGTTGACGAAAGCCGATAGGCGTTATAATTCCGATAAGCTCTCTGCCGTGGCCCGGATGGTTGCATCCAAATCTTCTTTTGTCAATGCATTGTTCAGGAACCAGCTTTCAAAGGCAGAAGGCGGCAGGTAAACACCCCGGCGGAGCATGGCATGAAAATACTTTTTAAATACATCGTTGCTGGCAGAAGCGGAAGAAGCAAAATCCGTCACGGGATGATCGCTGAAATGAATGCTGATCATGGAACCGAAGCGATTGATTATATACGGCTTGCCCCATGCTTGCAATGCCTTCTCTAATCCCTTATGCAGGTATAATGTTTTTTCTTCCAGTTCTTTATAAATGGAGGGGTTGCTTTTTAATTCTTTGAGCATCGTATAGCCTGCTATCATGGCAATAGGATTGCCGCTGAGCGTTCCGGCCTGGTATACATTGCCCAACGGGGCGATATGTTCCATAATAGCGCGGCGGCCGCCAAAAGCGCCTACCGGCAAACCGCCACCGATTACCTTTCCATAAGTTACGAGATCCGCTTTTATGCCGAGCTTTTCCTGTGCGCCGCCGGGGGCAAGGCGAAAACCGGTCATTACTTCGTCGAATATTAACAGGATACCTTCTTTATCGCAAAGCGCGCGCAATCCTTCGAGAAATCCCGGCGCAGGCAGGATACAACCCATGTTACCAGCTACTGGTTCAACAATGATCGCCGCGATGGCATTGGGATGTTCGGCAGCCAGTTTTTTTACCGCGTCCAAATCATTGTATGCAGCCGTTAACGTATCATTGGCCACACCGGCCGTTACGCCCGGAACTGTTTGTATATTAAACGTAGCCACACCGCTACCGGCCTTCACCAAAAAAGAATCGGCATGCCCGTGATAATGGCCTTCGAATTTGATGATTTTATTCCGCCCGGTATAACCTCTTGCCAATCGCACCGCACTCATACAAGCTTCGGTGCCGCTGCTCACCATGCGGATCAGATCCACATTGGGCACCATGCTGATGATCAGTTCCGCCATTTCCACTTCCAGCAATGTAGGTGCACCGTACGAGGTAGAATAAACCGCGTACTCCTGTATCGCTTTTACTACCGGCTCCCAGGCATGACCTAATATCATCGGTCCCCAGGAAGCGATATAATCGATGTATTTATTATCATCCACATCATAGAGATAAGCCCCTTTGGCTTTTTTCATAAACAGCGGCGTACCGCCTACACTCTTGAAGGCTCTGACGGGAGAGTTAACACCACCGGGAATACTTTTCTGTGCTCTTTCAAATAATTCTTTGCTGCGTTCGTACATAAAATAATTTAACCGTTGATAAGTTTTACAGCGTCTTTGGCGAAATAGGTAGCTATCAAATCAGCGCCTGCCCTCTTGATAGCCGTCAGTGTTTCAAGAATCGCCTTGTTCTCATCCAGCCAGCCCATTTTGGCGGCGGCTTTTATCATGGCGTATTCACCGCTGATATTATAGGCGCTCACGGGAACGTCTACCGCGTCTTTCACCTCGCGGATAATGTCCAGGTAGGCCAGCGCAGGTTTTACCATGACAATATCGGCCCCTTCTTCGATGTCCATCAATGTTTCTTTGATGGCTTCGGTGCGATTGGCATAATCCATCTGGTAAGTCTTTTTATCACCAAACCCGGGAGCGGAATCCAGTGCATCCCGAAAAGGGCCATAAAAACAGGAAGCATATTTGGCGCTGTAGGCCATGATACCGGTTTTGGTATATCCCTGTTTTTCCAATCCTTCACGGATGGCGCCGATACGGCCGTCCATCATATCGCTGGGCGCTACGATGTCGGCGCCGGCTTTTGCATGGCTGATACTCGTTTTCACCAACGCTTCCACGGTAGGGTCGTTGACGATTTCGCCGTTCTCTACAATGCCATCATGACCATAAGAAGAATAAGGATCCAGCGCCACATCGGTCATGACCAGCATGCCGGGCACGGCATCTTTGATGGCTTTGATGCTGCGTTGCATCAGGCCGTCGGGGTTCCATGCTTCGGTGCCCTTATTGTCTTTCCATTCGTCTTTGCATTTGATAAACAGCAATACGCTCTTAATGCCCAATGACCACAGTTCTTTTACTTCTTTCACCGTCCCGTCGATACTGCGGCGATAATAGCCGGGCATGGAAGGAATCTCATGCAGCACGCCGGTGCCTTCATCTATAAACAGGGGTGCGATAAAATCATCGGGGCTAAGTCTTGTTTCCGCCACCAGCGAGCGAATAGCCGGTGATTGGCGGAGTATGCGGTTTCTGCGTTGTAGATACATTAGTGTAGGTTATTTTAATTGGCTGCTCCGCAGCCTGGCATTTTTTGTCATTTATTTAATCCATTCTTTCGGATGCAAACACACTTCCTGCAAGGCCGCTTCCGGCGAACCGGGCGCGGGTTGATAATCATATTTCCATCTTGCCCGCGGGGGAAGGCTCATTAAGATGCTCTCCGTTCTTCCATTGGTTTTAAGACCGAAGATGGTCCCGCGGTCATGGATAAGGTTGAATTCAACATAACGGCCGCGGCGTATTTCCTGCCATTCGGTTTCACGCTCACCGTAGGCAGTATCTTTCCGCTTCTCCACGATGGGCAGGTAGGCCGTCAAGAATGCATCGCCGTTGGACTGCTGGAAGCGCAGGAGTTCTTCCGCATGCGCTTCATCCGTGGGACGCAGGTGATCGTAGAATATGCCGCCGATACCGCGCATTTCACTGTTGCGATGGGTATTGGTGAAATATTCATCGCATTCCTTTTTATATTTTGGATATAGATCGGTACTATAAGGATCAAGTGTTTGTTTGAGCGTGGAATGAAAGTGAACGGCGTCTTCTTCAAACAGGTAATAGGGTGTAAGATCGGAACCACCGCCAAACCAGCGGTCGATAACATAACCCGGCTCGTCGTACAATTCAAAAAACCGCCAGTTGGCATGTACTGTCGGCACATAGGGATTGACGGGATGAATAACCAGCGAAAGCCCGCAGGCAAACCATTTATCGCCATCCAGTTTCAATTGCTTGCGCATCGCGTCGGTCACCTTACCATATACCACCGACGTATTGACGCCTGCTTTTTCAAATACCTGCCCGCCTTCCATCACCCTTGTAACGCCACCACCGCCACCACCGGGTCCCTTGCCTCTTTCCCATTCATCCTCACGAAAGCGCGCCCTGCCGTCGAGCGCTTCCAGCGCCCGGCAGATTTTGTTTTGCAGACCGTGGGTATAATCAATCCAGCGGCCGCGAAATTCTTTGGTATCCGTTTTAAAAAGTCGGGTTGTTTCCATTCGTTCAGCTTTTTACCATTGGGTGCTCACCATGCTGTACTCCTTTACGGTGTCTACAAACGCTTTCGCATGGTCTACCGGCACATTGGGCAGGATGCCATGCCCGAGGTTGGCGATATGCCGGCTGCCGTCGAAGGCTTTGAGCATGGCCTTTACTTCCTTTCTTATAACGGGAATGGGGGAAAGTAGTTTGGCGGGGTCGTAATTACCCTGCAATGTCACTTCACCACCGGTCAGCAGGCGGGCCATGGAAGGTTTTATACACCAGTCGATGCCCAGCCCCTGTGCGCCGGTAGCCGTCATCTCGGGGAGCGACTGCCAGGCGCCTTTGGCAAAGATGATGGTGGGCACCCGGGTTTTCAGTGCAGCCACGATCTGGCGGATATACTTCAGCGAAAGGGCTTCGAAATCATCTGGTCCGAGCAGGCCGCCCCAGCTATCGAATATTTGTACAATATCGGCCCCGGCTTCCACCTGTGCCTGCAAGTAGCTGATGGTGGTATCGGTGATCATTTGCAAAAGCTGGTGCGCCAGCGCGGGCTGCGTATAACAAAATGCCTTGGCTTCATCGAATGTCTTGGAACCTTTGCCCTGCACCATATAGCAAAGCAATGTCCACGGCGCACCGGCAAAGCCGATCAGCGGCACGCGGCCATTGAGTTCCTGCTTTATAAGTTTGATGGCGTCGAACACATATTGCAGCGTTTCATGTACATCGGGAACACGTACCCGCTGCATATCGGCCGCTGTAAGAATGGGATTCGGCAATATGGGGCCCTTGTTTTCGATTAGCTGCACTTCCAGTCCCATCGCCTGCGGCACCACGAGTATATCCGAAAACAGGATAGCCGCGTCCACCCCGATAATATCCACCGGCTGCAGGGTGATCTCACAGGCCAGTTCGGGTGTCTGGCAGCGTTCAAAGAAACCGTATTTATCTCTCAATACACGGTACTCCGGCAGGTAACGGCCGGCCTGGCGCATCATCCATACGGGTGTTCGCTCTGTTTTCTGCCCGAGCAGGGTGCGGATTATAAGATCATTTTGTAACATAGTATTGCTGTTATTCTCCCTTGAAAAAATCAACCATCATCTCTACCAGTTGTTCTTTTGCCGGTTCATCGCTGACGATTATTTTATTGGAAGTATATTTCTTTATCGTTTTGGCAGTGGTGGCGCCAATGGCAAACAGGATGGTGGGCCCGTTTAATTTATTGGCGGAAAAAAAACTGTCGGCGGCGCTGGGACTGAAAAACAGTATCCCGTTGTATACCTTGTTTATTTTGTGGGGCACGGCAATGGTGTGGTAGACCATTATTTCAGTTAGTTCAAGACCATTGGATTCCAGTAGGGAGGGCAATTCTTCCCGGCGCTGGTTGCCGCAAAAGAAAATGATCTCATTGCCCGGCTCATCTTCTATTACCAGCTCCGCCAGTTCTGCAGCGCTGGCGGCGGTACCGGCGATGACTTCCTCACCAAAATGCTCCATCACCAGTTGGCGGGTGGCATGACCGATACAGTAAATTTGCCAGTCGGGTTGTTCATCTACGTAATTCACGACGGCTTCGACTGCATTCATGCTGGTAAAAATGACCGTGGCATTTTTTACCAGCGCCTGTTCCACTTCCTGCTGTACTTCGATCGTTTGAATGGGTTCGGTGTCAATAAACGGCAGTATATCGATCTTTATTCCCTGTTGCCGCACGTTTTCCAGCAGCGATTCGTCCAGGGGCCTTGTGCACAATATATGAATATTAGTTTCCTCCATTTCGTATGCCCTCCGCTATTTCCTTTCCTCCTTTTTGCAGCAGTTCCGCTGCGGCGGCCCTGCCAAGCCCGACTGCCGCTGAAACAACTGCTTTTTTTTCAATTTCCTGTTTTTGCTTTCCATCCGTTGAAAGGATATTGCCTTTGAAATGAACTTCATTACGCTCGATGACCGCCAATGCGCTGATGGGTGTGGAGCAACCACCCAGCAGAGTCCTTAGAAAATCCCGTTCCACCTGGGTGCACAGGGCCGTCGGCTCATCGTGAAGGGCGCGGCAGGCATCCAGGCTGCTCGCGTCCCCTTCGCGCGCTACCACCATGATAGCGCCCTGCGCGGGGGCTGGCAGCATCCAGTCCAGCTCTACCGAGTTTTCGGGACGGAGGTTTATCCGTTCCAGGCCCGCGGCGGCAAAAATAGCCCCGTTCCAATGGCTTTCCGCCAGCTTGCGCAGGCGGGTATTGACATTGCCACGCAGGTTTTCAATCGTATGATGAGGGTAGCGGTGCAGCCATTGGGCTTTGCGGCGGATACTGCTGGTGGCTATCGTGAGTGGTGACAACTCATTCACTTCTCCTTTAAACACCAGTAAGTCTTTGTACGAAGCCCGTTTCAACACCGCGGCGGGAACGATGCCTTTGGCGGGTTGCGTGGGCACATCTTTCATGGAGTGTACGGCAATATCGATCTTATTGCCCAACAGGGCCATATCGAGGCTCCGGGTAAAAATGCCCTGCACGCCGATTTCATAGAGGGGTGTTTGCAGATCGATATCACCTTCGCTTTTAATGTACACCAGTTCGCTTTCAATGCCTGCTGCTTTCAGTAGTTGCTGCACTAAGCTGGCCTGCCATACCGCGAGCTGGCTTTCCCTTGTACCGATCCGTATGCTTTTCTTCATGGAGAAATCAATTGGTGCCGGGGGCCATAAAATCGTTGATGGCCTCGATGTAGTGGCAGCCGCGCTGGTTCTGGCTGCGCATCTTAACCGCCATTACGTTAATTACCTGCTGGATTCTTGCTTCCGATTTGTCTTTTGTCACCGCCGGAAAGCACTGCTGTGCGGAATAGCTGCTGTAGAGCTGGCAGGAATCCATTTCCAGCAATTTGGTTTTTACCGCTTTCAGTACCGGTACGTGCCGGCGCATTTCATGCCATTCCATCAATTCGCCGATGTGTTCTGCAATGATGGCTTTTGCGCGGGGCACTTCTGCTTCCCTTTTCTGAAGGGTAACATCGTTTATTTTAGATAGTTCGTCCACGCTGACCAGCCTGATATTGGGCAGGTGCTGTGCGGCGGGTTCCACGTTGCAGGGAATCGACAGGTCGATGATCAGTTTGTTCCCCTGCCCTTCCAGGTCGGTCACCCTGATAAGGGGCTCGGCTGCATTGGTGGCAACGAGAATAATATCGGACGTTGCTATATAGTGCGATAATTCAGTAATAGAAGCGTGCTGCAACCCCATTTCGTCCGCCAGTTCCTCTGCCTTACCGGGTGAACGGTTGATGAGCGTGACAGAACCCGCATCGAGATAATCGACGAGGTTTTTGCAGGTGTTGCGGCCAATTTTGCCGGTGCCGAGCAGCAGGATACGGCTGTTGGCGGCGGAATGAACCGTTTCTTTTATATACTGCACGGCGGCAAAGGAAACCGATACCGTTCCCCCGCTAAGGGCAGTTTGATTCTTAATCGCTTTGGAAGATTGCAATACTGCATTGGTCATACGGTCCAGCACGGTGCCGATGAAGCCCTGTTCCTTGGCAAATTTTACGGCCAGTTTGAGCTGTCCTACGATTTCATAATCGCCCAGTATCTGCGAATCCAGTCCTGCGGCCACGTCAAACAAGTGTTCGATGGCGGCGCCACCGTTTTTGATATAGGCCATTTCCTCAAACGTGGCGGCTGTCCCGGTCGTTTGCGTGCAAAGCAGGCTTATAAGCCGGTGCGCATCATCTGAAAAAGCATATATTTCTGTGCGGTTGCAGGTGGAAAGAATAAAAAGTTCGTGGAGACCAAAAGAAGGAGCAAGGGCGAGAATAGCCGCGTATTGCTCATTATTGACCGCAAATTGCCCCCTTAGGGCAGCATCGGTTTTCTTGTAATTAATTCCGGCGACGAAAAAATGCGTTATGTCCCTTACGCTGTTTCCTTGCATAAAACTTTCTTCTCAGGTTAACTCTGCAAAGGTAATCGCGCGGCCGTCAACTCAAGAATTATAGTGTCATTAAACTGTCATTTTATCGCATGATTTTATGCAGGAAAACCAATGACAACAATCAAGCGTATCTATGCAGTAAATACGCACATCCGCAGAATAATAAGATAAAATAGTAAAACTACACTTATTACCTTTGCGAACATTTGTTCTTATGGATACAAGCAGGAAAAAAGGCATTATTTTAATGAACCTGGGCTCGCCCGATTCAACGGAAGTAAAGGACGTAAAGCGCTACCTCGACGAATTTTTAATGGACGGACGCGTGATTGACTCACCCTGGCTGCTGCGTGCGATACTGGTAAAAGGTATTATTGTGCCATTCCGCGCACCCAAATCGGCGGAAGCCTATAAAACCATCTGGACAAAAGAAGGTTCCCCCCTCGTAGTGCTTACCCGCCAGTTGCAGCAGGCATTACAGCAACAGGTGGATGCCCCGGTGGCGATTGGCATGCGCTATGGCAGCCCCTCACCGGCCGATGCATTTGAAGAACTGTTGCAAAAAGAACCCGGGCTGGAAGAAGTGTTGCTTGTACCGCTTTATCCTCACTACGCCATGAGCAGTTATGAAACGGCGGTGGAGCACGCCATGGAAATTTACCGGAAGAAAAAATATACGTTTAAAATAAAAACGGTACCGCCGTTTTATAATAACCCCGCTTATCTCGATGCCCTGTGCGCAAGCATCGCTCCTTACCTGCAACGGGAATACGATCATATCCTGTTCAGCTATCATGGTGTGCCTGCACGGCACATAAAAAAAAGCGATACTACCGGCGCCCATTGCCTGCAGGTAAACAATTGCTGTGATATTGCTTCACCGGCACATGCTACCTGCTATCGCCACCAGGTGTTTACCACCACGCGGCTGGTCACGGAACGGTTAAAAATACCGGCCGGTAAATACAGTCTTTCGTTCCAATCACGCCTGGGCAAGGGATGGCTGGAACCCTTTACCGATATACGGCTGGAACAACTGCCCAAAGAAGGTGTTAAAAAGTTATTAATACTTTGCCCCGCTTTTGTAAGCGACTGCCTGGAAACACTGGAAGAAATTGCCGAAAGAGGGAAAGAAAGTTTCCTCGGGGCAGGCGGGGAAGAATATACCATGATCCCCTGCATGAACACACAGCCGCTGTGGGTGAAGGCTTTAGCCGGATTCACCATCTCTTAACAATCTTTAACGCTTCATTCTTAAACCTGTAGCGGAATAAGAGGTCTATTTGTATAACATTTCAGGGCCTTCGTGCGTTTTTGAATACAAAGTATAAACTACCACAAAAAAATAAACCATAACAGATGAAAAATGTGTTTTTAATCGGTATGTCGGCAATTCTTTTTGCCTCCTGCAGTACCCCCAAAACGTATTTCAGCTCTTCTATCCGTACGCGGGTGGAAAATAGTTCTATCGAACTTTCCAAGCTCCAGTATTATGTGGACAGGGATGTGGAAATAAGAAGGGAAGTAGCGTCCAGCACGGCCAAAATCGAGTCCGGTGTAATCAAGCTGGAAAACGGCAAGTACGTGAACATCGTTACGCTCAAGAAGAACACCCCCGGTGTATGCACGAAGACCTACCCCGATAAGATCGATGTGTCGTTTGAAGTAGGCGATGGCAAATTTCTCACCTTCGGGAAACTCAAGAACGCCGATATCAATGCAGCCTATACGCTGTATGCCAATTCATGGATGAATGACATGGGCGCTATCACCTACGACGGCAAACAATATTATATTCTTCCCGCCGGTTCGGAAGCAAAGCTGATGATAAAGAAAAGCGTGTTGCAGACAAGCAAGGTAGAGAAACACGAAATGAACGGAAGAAAGGTGACGGATAAAACAGAATAAGTTTTACTGACCATAGATACCACAATTAGCATAACGGGGCCATTCCTTTACAGGATGGTCCCGTTGTTTTTTGTAAATTGGGCGCTATGAAAGCAGCACTAATCACCATCGGGCTATTGATCCTCTCCAATACATTTATGACACTGGCCTGGTATGGTCACCTGAAATTCTTCGGGAAAAATGCCGCCCATTCTCCCGCCTTGTTCGTGATTATCCTTATCAGCTGGGGACTGGCTTTTTTTGAATACTGCTTCCAGGTGCCGGCCAACCGGGTCGGGTTCAACGAAAACGGCGGTCCCTTCAACCTCGTACAGCTAAAAGTGATACAGGAAGTGATCACGCTGATCATCTTCACCCTGTTTTCCCTGATCTTCTTTAAAGACATCCAACTGCGCTGGAATCACCTCGTGGCCTTCGGGCTGCTGGTGCTGGCGGTGTATTTTATCTTCAAAAAATAAGGGGTGCTGTAGTACAAAAACAATTTTTTGCCACGTATTTCTATTTACCGGCCTGTCCTGCTTACCCCTATATGCGGGGCACAGCTTCTTATATACCAACTAATTAATTCAAAATGAATGGAATAGCAGCAAAGAAATGCAATCTAAGGTCAACCCGGGATCGTATATTTTTTCTATTGCGGCCCACGGAAATGAGGGCGTTCAATCAACCATGACCAGAGCAGTTGTGTTTAATAGGATGGGATACCGGCCCGGGTTTAATTACCCGGGTTTTTCTTTTTAGTGATTATCTCATGGACCACCCGCCTGACAGTGTTGACGGGTATGGTAAATGAATAGCCCGTATAAGCCCCGGTAGGGGACGCCAGGTAGGCGTTGACACCTATCAGCCTGCCGGCCGTATTGATAAGCGGGCCGCCGCTGCTGCCGTGGTTGATCACCACATCGGTTTGAATATACGATTGCATTCTCACCTTATTGTAATGATTTATATCCAGTTCCAGTCTTTTCCCTTTGACGCTTACAATACCGGCCGTAACCGTGCATTGCAGGTTGAGCGGGTAGCCGACCGCCAGCACCCACTGACCTGCTTTTATTTCGTCGGAATTGCCATAGAGTAGAATGGGAAGCCGGTGCGCCTGTATTTTAAGCACGGCCAGATCGCTGACCGGGTCGGCACCGACCAGTTTCGCAGCAACTGTTTTACCGTTGCTGAGTGTGACATGGATCTCGCTCGCGCCGGCTATTACATGATTATTGGTAACGATATACCCGTCTTCGCTCAGCAGAACACCCGAGCCGGAACCCGTTTGCGGAAAGGAAGGCGATGAAAAGAAACCCGGTGCAGGATCAGCATCATCCGGGTGGTCGTTGGTGACCTGGTTGATTTTCGTGGTGATATGAACGGTAGCCCTCACGGCCAGCGCCGCCGCCGCCACACAACCGGTCCCGTTTTTGTCTTCCCCGCTCAAGCCGTCAAAGCCGGTATAAACAACAGGAATGGGGTCAGGGCCATACCCCGGTGAGCGACCCTTATTGTCCCTGGTTAAACGGGTATAACCCAACAGGACAATAAGGGTTGTTAAAACGGCGATTAGCAAACCAACTACCAGTTGTCTTATATTCATGATGCTGGTTGTTAAGGCTTCGCCTGCGCTACCCGGTTTTGCTACAGCTTCGTCGGGCTAGGCAGTTTACCTTGTACAATGCCAATTTAACACACAGCAGAGAGAAATGAAAATCCCCCGGAAGGGTTTAACATATAATTTACTAAGAGCTTCGTACTTGGGACCTGAAGCCGCCTGTTTTTATAGTGCCTCTACAACAGCACCAAGCGGTACACCCAGCCCCGTACAGGCATCCCATCCTTTGGCCGCCATATAGCCCCCGGCTTTGGCTGTTTTATTATTGCCCTGCGTAATGTCTTTGAATGCATTTGATTTGGCGCTGTACAATTTGGGATTGGCAAAACCGGTCTTATGATTGTTCTTCTGGTTAGCCAGTGCAAACAATCCCGCCATCAGGGGCGCTACTGCGCTGGTGCCGCCGATAATGCTCCATTCGCCATCCACCAGCACCTTGTATCCTGTTTCCGAATCCGCATTGGCGGCTATATCGGGGACGCCACGGCCTTTGTTGTGCGATGGGTTGACCGATATAAGGGAAGAAGCAAGGGGTTGCTGGTAATCGGGCACCGGGAATACGTCGCTGATACCGCCACCGGTGGCCCAGCCATTGCCGTCGTTCCATACGGTTTCATTGGTGGTAGTGAGTTTTGTTCCGCCACAGGCCAGCACATAAGGGCTGCTGGCGGGAAAATCAACATGCGCTTTCCCGTCAGTCACGCCATCGGCGGAACCGCCGTCACCCGCGGCGACCGTGATGGTAACGCCCAATGCAGCGGCCGACATAAACGCCTGGTTGTAATTTTGTAAAGCCTGCTGGCTCCAGCCCGATTCGGCAGAACCCCAGCTGATGGAAATAATGGAAGGCCGGTTGGTCTTATCGTGCAGGGCGGTAGTAATGGCATCGAGAAAACCCTGGTCGGTGTTGGGTGCAAAATATACGACGATGGAAGCGCCGGTAGCCACGGCGCCGGATACCTGTATATCCAGCACCACCTCACCGTCTGCACCGTCGGGCGTGGACGGACTGTTGTGCGCCCCGCCTACCGATACCGATTTGATGGCCGGCTGATGCAGCCCCAGTGACGAAAAATAAGTTTTCATATCTGTTGCCCGGTAACCGCCCCCGAGTTCTATCAGCGCGATGCACTGGCCGCTGCCGTCCACACCGGTTGGATAATTGTATTTGCGGGCCACATCATTGGGGTTATAGGAAATAGTCGCCGCATTGGGCCGCAGCAGGTGGCCGTCCTGCTGGCGTATATGAAACATCGGGCGTGCCTGCGGGCGGTTGTCTAACCCGAATACCCCTTCCACCACATTTTCCAGTTCGCCCGGTATCTTAATGCTTCCCACCCTGCCGCGGAAAACCTGCCCGTTTTCATGCTGGTAACTGGCGAGGTTTACGCCAAAGGCGGTGCTGAACTGCTGTACCGAACCTCTTAGCACCACGCTTCTTCTTGAAACGGAAGTAGTAACGACGGAAAGACCATGTTCATGGGCGTATTCTTCCACCAGGGCAATATCCTTTTCGGAAGCGCCGAATTTTTTATCGAATTCTTCCAGCGAAAGCGTGTCATTGCTTTTGTCCAGTTTTTTTACATAGTCTTCAATAGCGTTTTTCCGTCGCAGGCGAACGGTTACTTCTATGATATCTCCCGTATTCGGCAGCCCCAGCTTTTTGCCGGGAGGCACCTGCCGCTGGCTTCCTTTCAATTCTACCATTTGCGAAAACCGGCCACCGGCGTTTGACGAGGATTTGTTTGTTGTTGCCATAGTTGTAAAATTTAGAAGTGAAGAAAAAAATACTTCCCCGGCAGGTATACCTGCCGGTTACAGTTCGTTCATGCTTGTTCAGGGCCTTGTCGCCAGGGGATGTACATACGGCACAGGCAAGCGTCGGCCGGGAGAAGGAGCTTTGATTGATTGCGTAGGATAGCAGGCCAATCGTTTTAACAGGGGGTAATAAAATTACTCACTAAAAAACGATTTCCCATACCCTTTTAGTAGTATGTAGAAGAAAACCTATATGGCAGGGGCATTATAAATCCGACGCCTGTGAATTAATAAAATTGATCAGTGAAACGGTGTTCTTCAATTTTAATTTGCTCAATATATTATGGCGATGGACTTCCACGGTCTTAAAGGAAATATTCAGTTCCACGGCAATTTCCTTGGATGACAATCCTTCTTTCAGATAGCGGATGATTTGTATTTCCCGTTCGGAAAGCGAATTGATATCGGGGTCGATATGATCTTCGTTTAACACCTGGTCCGAAAGAATATTCTTTACTTCCTGGCAAACAAAGGTATTTCCCTTGCTCACTTCGGTGATGGCTTCGATCATTTCCAGGTGGGGAGAGTTTTTACTTACATAACCCTTGGCGCCCATACGCAGCATTTTCTTGGCGTATGCCGGTTGTGAATGCATCGACACACCGATTACTTTTGAACCCGGGGAAAATTTGCGGATCATCTTCAGCACGTCGAAGCCGCTCATCGGTCTCATTTTAATGTCCAGCAGGATAACGTCCGGGCGTTTCTCCCGCGCCAGTTCGATGGCCTGTTCACCGTCACCGGTTTCCGCCACTACATCAAAATTTTCGTTTTTGCTTAATAGAAAGCTCCAGGTCTGTCGGATCAGCATGTGATCATCGACAATCATAATTGACACTCGTTTCATATAGCGTTGATTTCAAAATAAATGAATGCCGGCAATACATAATTATTCCCGGATTTCTACGAACAAACACTTACGCTACTAAACAGGTCTTCGGTTACAGGAAAAGTGGGTGGGATACACGTATACCCGTATATAATATTAAGAATTTCGCAGTACATAATCAACTTTATTTTCTACTACAGAATTCCCGAGTTTCCGCCACAGGCGCGGTCTTGATGCAGAATAAGAAACCGGGGCAGGAAAAGTTACTACAATGCAATAAATTCGCTTCATGTACAACTATATCAAGGCCTTGCACATTATTTTCGTTGTCGCCTGGTTCGCCGGCCTGTTTTATATGCCAAGACTCCTTGTCTATAATACAGAAGCCGGCAATAAGCCCGAACCGGCCCGCCAGGTGTTGCGGGAGCAATTTGGTCTTATGATAAAAAGATTGTGGTATGCCATTACCTGGCCGGCTGCCATACTCACCCTTGTATTGGGCGTAACGGAATGGACGCTGCTGGGCATTCTGCCCACCTGGCTGCTGATAAAATTATTTTTTGTGGCCGGTCTTTATGGATACCATTTCTCCCTCCATGTCATCATACGACAACAGTTGAAAGGCGTCTTTAAATATTCTTCTCAGCAATTGCGGATGTGGAATGAAGTAGCAACTATTTTCCTGGTGGCGATTGTAATGCTGGCTGTAGTGAAAAACGGCATGAGCCTGGCATGGGGCCTGGGTGGGTTCCTGCTGTTTATTATTATATTGATGAGCGCCGTAAGGATCTACAAGATAATACGCACGAGAAAGTGACTACTCACAACTCACTAATTAAAAAAGCCTTCCGGTTCAACGGAAGGCTTTTTTATAAACATGGTTACAGAAATAATTCTTTCCGAACCTGGTTCTATCGTAGCATTGGATATAACAGAAAACTATCTTTTAAGGTCTTTGCAAAGGCAATCAGAGATTAAAAACGGGGGGCACGAAAAGAATGTTTTTAAAAAGGAAGGGGAGTAGGAATACTCCCCTTTTAACCCCTAAACCCTAAACCGTAGAAAAGACTTATAATGAGGTCAAATTAATTCAATTCATCAAGAAAAGGCTGGTAAAAACACCCCGTATTTAATGATGGTTAATTTACGTTGTCATCACCGTAATAACAAGGTCCAGTGTTTTTCGTAAGATTTGGATGCGTAATCTGCCAGTAAACTTTCAGAAACTATGCCAAAGCGCCAAAATGTGGATAAGTACGGGGGTCCGGCAGTCTAAATAGCGGTTTTTAATATGCTTTTAAGGTACAATAAGAACAAGCATGTAGGGTGTATGGGCACCTTCGGCGGTCCCCCTTTCCGCGACGATGAGTTTTCCCGTAACTTTGCCGACCATTAACACCTGACACCCTACCGAATTTACCGACTTTTTAGTACACATTATTATGACAGCCAGATACAGAGAATTTACCGGGTTAAACCTTCCATCCCTTGAGCAGGAAATACTGGCAAAATGGGATGCGGAGCAGGCATTTGAAAAAAGCGTGGAATTGAGAGAAGGGGCCACTCCTTTCGTGTTTTACGAGGGACCGCCCAGTGCCAATGGACTGCCTGGTATTCACCACGTTATAAGCCGTACGCTCAAGGATTTGGTATGCCGCTACAAGACCATGAAAGGCTTCCAGGTAAAACGCAAGGGCGGCTGGGATACCCATGGCCTGCCCATCGAACTGGGGGTGGAAAAAGAGCTGGGCATTACCAAGGAAGACATCGGAAAAAAGATCTCGGTAGAAGAATATAATAAGAAGTGCCGCGAAGCCGTGATGCGCTATAAGGACCTTTGGGACAACGTAACCCGTAAAATGGGCTATTGGGTTGATCTTCAGCATCCCTATATCACCTTTGAAAACAATTATATAGAAACACTTTGGTGGATACTTAAAGAACTGTATTCCAAACGTTTACTATATGAAAGCGTAAGCATCCAACCTTATTCGCCGGCAGCGGGCACAGGGCTTAGCTCCCATGAGCTGAACCAGCCCGGCACCTACAAACTGGTCAAAGACACTTCCGCCGTGGCTATGTTCAAGGCAGTAAGGAATCCAAAATCGGAATTCCTGTTTAAGGCAGTTGACAGTTCACCGTTGACAATCGACAGCAGGGAAGTATTTTTCTTAGCCTGGACGACTACCCCCTGGACCCTGCCCTCCAATCTCGGGCTGACGGTAGGGGCCAACATCGATTATGTGCTGGTCCATACGTTCAACCCCTACACGCACCTGCCGGTAAACGTGATACTGGCCAGGGCATTGATACACAAATACTTTAAACCAGAAGCTGAAAACGAAGGCTTCGAACTATATAAGGAAGGCGATAAATCCATTCCCTGGAAGATACTGGCGGAGTTCAAAGGAAAGCAACTCGAAGAATGCCGGTATGAACAATTACTCCCCTTCAGCGCCAATTCAATGGAAGTCATTCGGAAGGAAACACCGGATGCCGACCCCTTCCGCGTCATCGCCGGTGATTTTGTGACCACCGAGGACGGTACGGGCATCGTGCATACAGCCCCTGCTTTTGGCGCAGATGACTATCGCGTAGGCAAAAAATACGGTATCGGCATACTCACGATGGTGGACAAACAGGGCAAGTTTGTCGAAGGCCTGGGCGAGTTCAGCAACCGCTATGTCAAGAACTACAAGGACGAGAAGAACTACGTGGACGTGAACGTGGACATCTGCGTGAAGCTGAAGAAAGAGAACCGCGCTTTTAAGATCGAAAAATACGAACACAATTACCCCCATTGCTGGCGGACCGACAAACCGGTATTGTATTACCCGCTGGATGCCTGGTTTATCAAAACCACGGCCGTGAAAGACCGGATGGTAGAGCTGAACAAGACGATCAACTGGAAACCCGCTTCTACCGGCGAAGGCCGTTTTGGCAACTGGCTGGAAAATCTGGTGGACTGGAACCTGAGCCGCAGCCGGTTCTGGGGCACCCCCCTGCCCATCTGGAAAACGATTGACGCCAATGGTGCGTACATCGACGAGGACAATGGTGGTGAAATGAAATGTATCGGCTCCATCGATGAACTGAACGAAGAAATAAGAAGAGCGGCCGAAACCCTGGGCGGGGATACCAACAAAAATTATCTCCACAACGGCATCCTCGATCTCCATAAGCCGTATGTAGATGAAATAGTGCTGGTAAGCGCACTCGGCAAACCCATGAAACGCATCCCCGACCTGATAGACGTATGGTTTGACAGCGGGGCCATGCCTTATGCGCAATGGCATTTCCCGTTTGAGAACAAGGACGTGTTTGAAAAGAATTTCCCGGCCGATTTTATTGCCGAAGGCGTTGACCAGACCCGCGGCTGGTTTTATACCCTGCACGCACTGGCGGTGATGCTCTTTGACAGCGTGGCCTACAAGACCTGCGTATCCAATGGCCTCGTGCTGGATAAAAACGGCGTCAAAATGAGCAAGCGCCTCGGCAACGTGGTAGACCCTTTCAAGACCATCGAGCAATTTGGCGCCGATGCCACGCGCTGGTACCTGATCACCAATGCCTCGCCCTGGGACAATTTGAAATTTGACCTCGACGGCATCAGGGAGATACAGCGTAAGTTTTTCGGCACCCTATACAATACCTACCAGTTTTTTGCCCTCTACGCCAACGTGGATGGCTTTGCCTTTAAGGAAGCCTATATACCGCTGGCCGAACGCCCGGAAATAGACCGCTGGATACTTTCTTCGCTGAATACGCTGGTGAAAGAAGTAACTGCCCAACTGGACGATTATGAACCCACGGCCGCCGGCCGCCTGATAGAAGATTTTGTGGACGAGCACCTGAGCAACTGGTATGTGCGTCTTTGCCGCCGCCGGTTCTGGAAAGGCGAGTATGAGCAGGATAAAATTTCCGCTTACCAGACCTTGTATGAGTGCCTGGAAACCGTGACCCGCCTGATGGCCCCGGTATCGCCGTTTTTCAGCGATGCCGTTTTTGGCAACCTGAACGCAATCACTAAACGCCTGCCGGTGGCATCGGTACACCATGCCGCCTATCCTGAAGCCAATGAACAGGCCATCGATACCCTGCTGGAAGAGCGGATGCAACTGGCGCAGGATGCTTCTTCGCTGGTATTGTCCCTCCGCAAAAAGGTCAATATCAAGGTGCGGCAGCCCCTGCAAAAGGTCTTGATACCTGTGCAGGACAGCCGCATAAAAGGGCAACTGGAAAAAGTGGCCGACCTTATCCGGGCGGAAGTGAACGTGAAGGAAATCGAATACCTGTCGGGCGATAACGGCTTTATCAGCAAAAAAATCAAGCCGAACTATGTAGCCCTGGGCAAGCGGCTCGGGCCGAAAATGAAAGCCGTAGCTGCCGCGCTGGCAGGGTTTGGACAGGAAGAAATTGCAAAGTTGGAAAAAGACGGCAGTTAT